>JBDGYA010000167.1:0-2676 GCA_039584325.1 Gemmatimonadota bacterium | reverse complement strand
TTGCGGCACGAACGCCACCACCAGGGGCGCCACCGTGTTGCCGATCACGTTGTCGAGAGTCCGGTCCATGAGACCGTGGGTGAGGGCCTGGTCGCCGGTGTGAACCACCAGCAGGCCGTAGCGTGCCTCGTCTTCGTCGTAGCCCGGGGGCAGGTAGACCTGCACCTCCCGCCCGTAGCCCAGGAGCTCGCTTTCCCAGGTGAGCGTCTCGATTCGGCCCCGGCGACCTTTCGGCTCCCGCAGGTGGGCGGGTTCCTGCCAGCCCCGAGTGGTCACCACCGAGATCTTCGGTCCCCAGACGCTGCTCTCTCGCGGGTTGAGCGGATCGGGTCGGATCTCGCCGAAGACGGAGTAGTAGTACTCGAACCGCGCGCCGGGCTCCACGGTGACGGAGCGAAAGTAGAAGTCCGTGCCCTCGACCCGGTACATTGGTGTCTCCGCTGGGAAGAGACTGCCCCCGATTCCGAGGTCCTCGACCTCGCCCCGATAGACGAAGTGCGCGAGATCGCCTTCGATGATGGGCAGCTCGCGCTGTGCTGCCATGAACTCGTCGATCAAGCGCTCCTTTTCCTTGGCGGCCTGCAGCGTGCGCACGAATTCACCGAGCTTGCCCAGCAGCTCCGGCTCGTCCCGCGCGGTCGCCGTCTGCGCCGCGCTGGCGCCGAGGCTGGCGAGTTCGCGGAGGTTGCGCACGAAGATGCGGCCGGCCGCGAAGCTGGGCCGGGTCAAGAAGCCGTACTTGAGGGCTCGGGCCCTGGTCTTCTCCCGAAACCCCGTCGGCGTGGCCTCGGCCACCACCACCTCGCCGGTGCGCAGGGAAATCACCAGATGTCCGTCCACCAGGATAAGAACTCCCTCTCCGGGTGGTCGCGATCTCCATACGATCTCGCCACTCGCGGCGTCGACGCACGTGAGGAACCTCCCGCCATAGCCGTAGATGTGACCCCGGTAGGGCACCGAAGGAGAGTAAGTGTGGCCGAGCGCCCGGCTGCGCCAGACCTCGGTGATCCCGTAGCCGTCACCTGTTCCGGCCACCCGGAAGAGCGCAGTCCGGGTCATGCCGTTCACGAGAACGCTCGCGGGGTCGACGAGCACCGGTTGCGAAATCCCGTGGTACTCGTCCTCGGAAAGCTCATGTGCAAGCTGCCACAGGACCTCACCATTGTGCGGCCGGAGGCCGACGACCCGTTCGTCGGTCACCGCAAAGACGAGGTCCTCGCCGCCGACATGCACGGCCACGGGGGACTGGTACATCACGAAGTCGCCCTCAGCCGACCACAGAAGCTCGCCGGTTGCCGGGTCCAGGCCGGAGATCGAGTGGCCGTCGGAGCCGCCGGTTTGTACTACCAGGACACCGCCGATCGCGGCCGGTGCAGTGGCAAAGCCGGCAAAGGGCGCTCTGGCACCCAGATCCTCGACGATGTGACGCGACCAGACCTCGCGTCCGTCGGCGAGCCGGAGCGCCAAGAGATGACCCCAGGGCCCCAGACCGTAGACCACTCCGTCGTGGATGGTCGGTGTCGAGCGTGGACCGTCCTCGGACTGGTCGTGGCCCTCGTAGGTCTCGGCGATGCGGTGTCGCCAAAGCTCGTCACCGGTGGCGGCGTCGAAGGCCGCGAAGAAGTCCGAGCTGCCGTCGGAGAAGGCGGCCACCACCCGCTCGTCGACCACGGCGATGCCGGAGTATCCGGACCCCAGGGGGATCGACCAGAGGCGCTTGAGGCGGAACTCACCGCTAAAGACGTCGCCTCCGGATGTCGCGGTCAGGTCGAGGTTGGGACCGCTCCAGTGCGGCCAGTCGGCGGCGTCGTCCGCCGCGACGGGCTGGGCCGGGGCCATCCCGACGGCCAGCGAGAGCAAAGCAAGGGCCAGCGGGAGCGTGGGCCGTTTCGAGAGTTGTCGATGCATGGCTTGGTTTCTCCAAGTGGGCCGACGGTGGGACCGGCCTTTCATCATGGTTTACGAACCGCCCGCCGCATTCTCCCGCCGTCCCGCAGAAATGTCAGCCCGCCCGCGTGTCCGTCGGCCGCGTCGAAGATAATGAACCCGTCGTCGCTGCGGAACCGGTGCTCCCCGGTGTACACGATTTGTTGATTATCGTCGCCCAGGGTCACCGGTGAGCCGACTGTGTCACAATTGGGTCAATACCACCGGCAATCATCGGTCACCAACGGCGAAGATTGACTGTTCTGAGGGCATCCGAAACTCCGTATTGTGCACGATAGTTGCCGATAGTACCCCATAGCCCACCCCCACTAGCCGAACTTAAAATCCTCTAGGCGCAAGCCTGTACAGGTTCGAGTCCTGTCTCCGGCACCAATGTCTTCAGCTGGTTGCAACGGGTAGGGGAGAAGACTCATCAGCCACGCCCCTTCCTCCGGCTCGACCCATTGTGGTGGAGCAGGCACCGAGCATTCGGTCGGAGTCCGCTAGCGCTTAGGGCTCGGAACGTGCTGATCGAACAGGAGCGTGTTGTCGTCGGGGTCGGTGACCATGAAGTACGCGGGCCCCTCGGTCGTCTCGTCCGCCTCGGGCGCCATCGTGATTCCGCGTGCCTTCAACGTGCGCTGCAGCTCCCGCACGTCCTGGAAGTCCTTCAAGGTCTCCTTGTCCTTCGTCCACCCCGGGTTGAACGTCATGATGTTCTTGTCGAACATCCCCTGGAACAGTCCGATC
>JBDGYA010000166.1:0-2697 GCA_039584325.1 Gemmatimonadota bacterium | reverse complement strand
GTGGTCTCGTTGGTCGCGATCGGCTGCAGCTCACCGTAGCCCATGGCGTTGAGCCGGTTGCGATCCACGCCCTGGAAGGAGAGGAACGTCGCCACTGACGAGGAGCGCTGCAGTGAGAGGTCCATGTTGTGCTGCTCGGTGCCAGTCGCGTCCGTATGTCCCTCGACCAGGATGTTCGTGTCGTCGTACTTCTGGAGAATCTCGGCGAGCTTCACCAGTTCGGCCTGCGCCTCCGGTCGCAGATCCGACCGATCGACGTCGAACAGCAGCCCACCGCCGAACGTGATCTTGATACCCTCGCCGATGCGCTCAATTCTAGCGCCTTCGAGGTCCCGCTCCATCTCTGCGGCCTGCCGGTCCATGTAGCCACCGATGATCGCGCCGGCGGCCCCACCCACCGCGGCACCGATGACCGCACCAGCCGCCGTGTTCCCCGCCGCCTTTCCGACGACCGCGCCGATCACCGCTCCACTCCCCGCACCGACCAATGCCCCCGTTTGGGCCTTGGAGGCACAGCCCCACAGCCCCACGACCAGGGCCGACATCGCTACCAGTGTCACCGCGCGCTTCATGATCTCGCTCCTTGGTGTTGCGATCCCGGCGGCTGTCCGACGGGACCGGTTCGCGATGCATCCGCCCCAAGCTAGGCGGAGAACGATGGGAATGCGAACCCCCTCGGCGCCGAGCGCCGAATACCTAGCCGTGTGCCCCGCCGACGAGTACCTTCGGAAAACGAGGTGCGGCGCAGGTGCCCCCGGGGAGCCGGCGCCACGACCGCACCGCGCCGTGGTCTCGACACCGGAGAACGACCGATGCGCCCTTTCTCCCTCGGCGTGACGACCCTGATGCAGGGCCTCTATGCCCTGCTGTGGGTAATCGTGCTCTTCGACGTCGCGTCACCCACGTTCAACCTCGACGGTCTGCCCGACTGGAGCGGGATTCAGGCTGCGGTGGCGATCGTGGTGCTGCTCACGGCTTCGGCCGCGCTGGGTGTCGTCATGCACACCGTTTCGCGAGGCCTGTTCCACCGGTTCAAGCTCCAATGGATGCTGGAGGTGCTGAGCAGCAGCACGGTGCGTGACCGTATGCGGGCGCTCGGCGGGGTCGCCGTCTTCAGCGGAGGGCCGAAGTACGACGATCTCATCGAGGCGGAGGGCCCGGGGCGGGTGCACCGCGCCGCCGCTTTCATGCACGCCGTCGAGTTCTCCATCCTGAGCCGAGCGTACGACGTCTATCGGACGGTTCAGGTGTACCGGGACCAGTACCGGCTCGCCCGTGGCTTCATCCTGCCGTCGGCTGCCTTTGCCATCGTGCTGCCGCTGTGGGAGCCCGTGAAGGCCCTGGACAGTGCCGGCGCGATCGGCCCCTTTCCCATCATTCGAACGCAGCTGTTCCTGCTCAGCATCCTCGCCGCTGCCGTGAGCTACGTTGCGTTCCGAGAGCGCTCGTACCGCTATGCCGCGGCCAAGCTCCTTGCCTTCGCGACACTCGAAGGCCGGCGGAGCGCGGAGTAGCCACATGTCGACCGCACCAGTCGCCCTCTCGCGATCGGCCGGGGTCCCCAGCGCATCCGCTCCCGTGACCGCGACAGCCGAATCATCTGCAGATCGGCGTGGGGGGCGGAATCCGTCGCACGGATTCACGCTGGTCGAGCTGCTGATCGTGATGGTGATCATCGGGCTCTTGGCCACGATCGCGATTCCCAAGTTCGCGTCGAGCAAGGAGAAGGCGTTCCTCACCTCCATGAAGGCCGACCTGCGAAACCTCGCCACGCAGCAGGAAACGTACGTGATCGAGAACTTCAGCTACACCACGAGCTTCCCCGCGACCCTGTACACGGTGACGACGGGCGTCACCGGACCGACGATCGCGCTCACCGTCGACGGGTGGACGGCATCCGTCGGCCACACCGGGACGAGCAAGACCTGCGCGATCTTCATCGGCACCAGTCCCCTCCCCCCGGCCGTGGACGAAGGCGTACCGAGGTGCACACCCTGATCGAACGCTGAAAGTTGAACATCGAACGTCGAGGCTGCGTGATCACCGCCATTGGCCTGAGCGTCCGCGTTCAGCGTTCTTTGTTCGACGTTCGATTGGTCCCGTCAGCCCTTCAGGCTACCGTCGTGCCGCAGCGTGCCACCACTCCCTAGGAGGGATCATGCCTGTGCTCCGCACACTCCTCCTACTGGCCCCGCTGGGTGTTGGGGCTAGCTGTGCCGCGGGATCTCAGCCAGGTAGCGCCCCCTCGGATCCCAATCTGCTCACCCGGAGCGAGATCGTGACCGCCAACGCTCATAACGCGCTCGACGTGGTCCGCCGGCTTCGCCCGGCGTGGCTGCACACACGCACGTCGCCCCGATTCCTCGGAGCGCAGGAACCCACTCCGCCGGTGGTGTACGTGGACAACGTGCGGTATGGGAGTGTCCAGAGCCTGGCGGGTCTTTCGGTCGAGGTCCTCGGGGAGATGCGTTACCTCGACGCGCCCGAAGCGACCCAACGTTTTGGCACCGGCCACACCGGGGGTGCCATCCTCGTCACGACCGGCCTGTAGGCGGCTTCGTCGGGCTCTTACGGCCCCGACCCCTCGCCGCCGGGGGCGGCGTCCGCGACGCTGGTTCGGCTTGCAGCAGGGTGAGGACCGCCACCTCGTCCCCCCGGAGCTGACCGCGGCGTCGCGGACTCCGTCGCGTCGTTCCG
>JBDGYA010000034.1:0-30749 GCA_039584325.1 Gemmatimonadota bacterium | reverse complement strand
GTTGAGGATTTCCTCGTACGGTTTGATGTCGTAGGGTACGTCTGCGTACACGAATCGCCGCTCGTTCAGCATACGCTCGAGATCGCCTGGGTGGTGCTCCCGGGAGAGCTCGAGGAACTTGAGCAGATAGATGAGCTGGTGGTCCCCCCAGTAGCCGAAGTGGGCCCACGGGTCGTCGAGGCTGGGAGCCTCCCAGTCGTACCCGTCCTTCGTGACGCGATAGGGGTTGTAGCCGTCGGCCGTCGTCGTGTTCACGAACCTGCTGATCACGCTCTCCAGGTACTCGGGGAAGGAGAGGCAGAGCGCTTCCCAGTTCTGGAAGATGTCGCGCCAGTTTCCCTGGTAGTCCAACACCTTCGAACCGTCGCGGTTCCTCACGTTGATCGAGAACTGGTTCCAGGGCCGGCTGGGATCCCCGTGTCGACGGCTGAACGAGATCGGCAGGTACTCGAACACGAGCCGAAGCAGCTCCGGATCGTCGAGCAATCTCGCGTCTTCCAGGAGCCGACCGAGCTCGACCTCGTCACCCAGGGCGTTGAGGAAGTCCTCGTGCCGCGCCCAGGTCTTCCGGTTGAAGGCACGGACACAGTCCTTGAGGTCGGCAACGGGAATCGAATACGAGGACTCGAACACGCCACCCCGCATCACGTTGAAGAGCACGTTGGCGAAGTGGTGGGCGGAGCCGAGGCTGTCGCCCGTCTTCTGCAGCCCGTCGGCGCGGCCGACGATCGCCGTCAGGCGCCGGGTCCCCTCCTCCACGTCTTCGAGCACGAGGCGCTTTACGTCCGCGGCGTTGGCGAAGGTCTTCGTGAGGGACGCTATCTCAGGGAGCCCGTACTCCACGTCCGCGACGATCAACCAGTCGTGCTGCCCGCCGGGGCCGAGGTCCTTCGTCTGGTGCACGAAGTACGCGCCGCGTCGTCCGCACACTCGCTTCTCCGTCCGCACGTCGCCGCCAATGCGGAACGTGTCGAGCTGGAGAGAGGAAAGCAGTCGGGGGGCATCCGGAGGGCAGGTCGACCAGCACACGGTTGCCCGCAGCGCCTCGGCGGGCTCGGGGCTATCGCCGGGGATCGAGCTGAACGCGAAGGTCGCGAGACCCGTCTCGCTCTCCAACGCGTTGTCTTTGTAGGCGTCTCCCAGACAGCTGTAGTGGTTCTGGAACGCCGCAGCCATGGCCCACGGAAGAATGTTCTCGATCCCGTCCAGCACGTCCACCAAGACCGGCTCACGGCCCTTGTTCATGAGCTCGGCGTGCTTGACGAACCCGAATCTGTCAGACGTGGTCCAGGTGTAGCGGAACGCCAGATCGAGGTCGCGGTTCACTTCCTCGAAGATCAGCTTGTTGCCGTACACGTTCTTGTAGATGGTGCGGGACACATCGTAGAAGGTGCCGCACTGGCGGCTGAACGGTTCCCACAGGAACCGCTGCTGGCCTTTGATGACCCGCAGGATCGTTCTGGACCCGGTGTGATCCGCGTTGTCGTGGATCTTGTCTTCGGTGTAGTATGGGAAGAGCGCGTGGTCCGCGTTCTGGCGCCCTGCGGTCACCCCTCCGTTGCTCGAGATGAACAGCCAGTGATTCGACGCGCTCACGATGCTCATGAAGAAGCGATCCATCCGATCGTAGTTCGCGATGCGGTAGAACCGCTCAGAGCCGAGCGACACGTAGTCACCGCGCACTTCTCCGGCGGGAGGCTTGATGCGGGCGGTGCCGATATGCACTGGGGAAGTGTTCATGAGCCCACGTTTCGCGATGAGGTCAGACTTTGGTGCTGAGACCCGGACCAGGCCACGGTCATGCCTCCGACTCCGGCGGCGTCTCCATGCTGCGTCGCTCGTCCAGATCGCGCTTCATCGTGGCACAGGTGGCCTCGTCGATGGTGTAGAAGATCAAGATGAACGCGCAGGATATGTAGAGCACGCCCGGGAACACCGAGATCAGGAGCTTGATTCCCGTGACAGCAAGAGCGGTCTGCTCGGCGGCCCGCTCCACGTAGCCGTAGGCGGCGAGCAGCCAGCCCGCCAACGCGCCGCCGATGCCCCACCCCCCCTTCTGGGCGAACGTGGCGGCGGAAAAGAAGAGACCCGTGGCTCGCCGCCCGGTCGTCCATTCGCCGTAGTCGGCAGCATCCGCGATCATGGTCCAGAGCAGGGGCACCGCCGGGGCGTAGGCCATCTTGCCGAGGATGTTCAGAGCGTAGACCCAGCCCATGCTCTCGGCTCCCGGTAGGTAGAGCAGGGCGAAGAACGAGCCGGAGAGGATCGAGCTGCCGATGAACACGTTGCGCTTCCCGAAGCGCTGAGCAAGCGGCTTGGACAGGGGCAGGGCGACAATCAGGGCGATGCTCCCCACCACGTTGAACAGCTGCACGCTCTCCTCCCTGCCGACGTAGTACTTGAAGTAGAAGGCCAGGGAGAGGTTCTGCAGCGCGAACATCACGAAGGAGATAATCCCGACGATGGCGAGGATGACCCACGGCCGGTTCTGAAGCAGGATCTTGAAGTCCTTCTTGAGCGAATCCTGCTGTGCCCGCGGAGGTTGGATGCGCTCCCGGGTGGACATGAAGGTGATGAGGAAGAGCACGAACGAGATCACCGCGAACAGGGTGACGGTGAGCCGATAGCCCTTGGCGTTGTCGCCCTGGCCGAAGTACCCCGCCAGGGTGAGGGCGAGGCCGGAGACGATGAGCTGGCCGATGAACGCGCAGACGAAACGGTAGGTGTTGAGGCTGGTGCGCTCGTAAGAGTCCGACGTCATCACCGCACCCAGGGACGAATAGGGCAGGTTGATTGCGGTGTAGGCGGTCATCAAGAGCAGATAGGTGACCCCCGCGTAGATCACCTTGCCGTTCTGGCCGAGATCGGGAGTCGAGAACGCCAGGACCGCGAGAACGCCGTAGGGCAGGGCGGTCCAGAGGATGTAGGGGCGGAACTTGCCCCACTTCGTCCGGGTGCGATCGGATATCACTCCCATCAGCGGGTCGCTGAGCATGTCCCAGAACCGCGCGATGAACATGATGGTGCCCGCCGCCGCGGCCGAGATCCCGAACGTGTCGGTGTAGAAGATGAGGATCCAGAAGCCCACCATATCCCACACGAAGTGCGAGGCGGTGTCTCCCAGGCCGTAGCCGAGCTTCTCCTTGACCGAGAGACGGGAGCTGTCTTTGGTCATCCTGTTCCCCTTGAGGTTGTCCGGGTACGACCGAGTGGCGTACGGCCATGGCCATTACGGGGCCAGGGGAATCTATCAGAGGGTCACCGCCACTCGCATCCTCCGGCAAGTCTCCGCGAGTGCAACGCTGAGATGGGTACATGGGAGCGAGACGACTCATCGGCTCCGACCACAAGCAGATGATTGCGTCCCTATAGCCAAGGCGTCACACGGCCATCGTGGGCGTCCATGGGTCCTTCTCGCGTCACGTTCAGTGATGGGAGCGGGACGTTGTGTCGGGTTCCGTCTCGTTCCGTCTCCAGCCACTCGGCGGCGGGGCGATCGTCGCCTCGTCGAGCCGCGCCCGACCGAAGGCGAATGCGAAGGCAGTCAGCCGTTATCGTATCTTTTGGGGATCGACAGGCGCATGAAACAGGTGCCGACCATCTCCCAGCCGTCAAGTGTCGATGGGTCGACAGAAGACATCACGACGTAGGAGTTCACATAGTGAAGAACGAACTCGGTTCTCTCCCCTGAACGGCCGTGAAGGACGTGTCGTACGCCATGAGCGGCGGCGCGTCCGGGCTGTGCCGAAGCAGCGTCATCACCGGCTGGCTCAGCGCCTTCCGTCCTCCCTTGGCGAACGCAGGTGCGTCGTCAATCTGTGGCCCCGTCTGTTCGCCGCACGCGGCAAGTACCCCGAGAGCCGCGAGTGCGAAGAGTCTGCAGGACTTCGTCATCGTCGGTGCTCCGTCGATTCGGGCTGCAGACGTCACGCGGTATGTGGCCGGCGCTGTGGTGCTCCGGCGGCATCAACCGCGCCTTGGTGATCACCGCGTCGAGCTTTGCGACCTCGACGCCGATATGCCCATGGCGGCGCTCGACAGTGAAGCCAGGCAAGCTATTTACTATCATAGGCTTACGGAGTAACAAAGACTGGCGTTGTAGTGTTACGAGCAGGCAATCAAGTTACGAAAACGTAACAGACGAGGTAACCGGGTCGCTGGGGGCCAGCAGGCTCCAGAAGCTTCCGAGTTGCCTCCGCTCCCGCTCAAGGCACACCGTGCTTTTCGCTTCGCCGTACCACGAAATGTTTAGTGACTCCCGTCATTGCTCGCCTGCGGGCAACGAAACACATTGGCATGACCGAAGGCCCCGAGCGGTCTGGACCCCTCGACCCGTATCAGTGGAGAGAGCAATGAAGAGCGGCGCCCAACTCGCGATGCTCCTGACCTGCGTGGGAGTCTGCGCCGGCACGGGGCTCAGCGCGCAGACTCCCAAGGACAGCATCTACGAGACGGTGAATGGCGAGGAGCTCGCGGCCGTGGTTCGGGAAGCGGGGTTCGTGCCGGAGATCACCGAAGATTCGCAGGGTGATCCCCTGGTCAGGTTTCGCCTCGAGGGCCTGCGCACCTCGATATTCACGTACGGGTGCGAAGACGATCGGTGCACCAGCTATCAGTTCATGGCCGGTTTCTCGATGGACGAGAAGCCCGGCGTCGAGAAGGTCAACGAGTGGAACCGCCTCAGGCGGTTCGGACGGGCCTACGTCGACACGGAACAGGATCCCATCATTGAGATGGATGTCGATTTGGATGGGGGAGTGACGCACGAGTATCTCGTCCGGACCCTCACGACGTGGCGTGCGGTGTTCGTGAGCTTCTTGCAGCACGTACGCTGAGCTGACGTCGGGCTGGCGCGAGATCGCGCCGACGGCGGGCGACCATCCATCTGGCTATGTGTCGCCATACTCGACTCGTCGCTTCGGGATCGGTAGGTTGCTGCATCCCACTCGGACGGGTCGAGCGTCGTCCGGACCCCAGAGGCAACTCCCGCCATGGCGAAACGGTACTCCGACCGTGAGGTGAGTCTCATCCTGCAGCGGGCGCTCGAGCCGACCGCCGATGCGACGACCCCCGACGCTCCCGGCTCCGGCCTGTCGCTCGAGCAGATCAAGGAGATCGCGGCCGAAGTCGGGATCGATCCGCGCCGGGTCGAGCTCGCCGCGGCCAGCCTCCTGGAGCCCGCACCCGTCCCGGCGAACCCGTACGCCGGGATCCCGACCACGGTACAGTTTCAGACGACCCTGCCCGGGATCGACATCGCCGACATCTCCCAGCACGACGTGCTGACGTTGATCCGCAGCACCCTGGGACGCCAGGGCATCGTGAGCAGTGAGTCGGGTTCCCTCGAGTGGAGGGCGCGTGACGGTTTCGGAGGCCGCTACGTCTCGCTGACGCCCACACCCGACGGCGTGCGGCTGCGCGTGCTGGGGAACTACCGGGATGGCCTGCTGGGCTCGGTAGCGGTTGTGGGTGGGGCGTGCTTCGTCGGTGCTGCCGCCGTCATCGCGGGAGCGGATGTCGGGCCCGCCGTCACGCTGCTCGGAGCCGGGGCCGTCGGCCTACTTCCCCCGCGGTTCGCCTATCGGTGGTGGCGCAAACGGGAAGACGCGACGATGGCGGCACTGCACGGCAAGCTCGTCGCGTTGCTGCGGACCTCGTCCGGCACAGTCGACGATGGGGAAGGTCCCGCGGGCACACCGCAGGGCGAGCAGCTGCCGCCGTAGCACCCCGCCCTCGCTCACGCCTCCTTCCGCACGTCACGAGCCCCCCCATCCCGTGCACTGACGGAGGAAGCGGTCGCTATCATTCTCACTAGGTCCACGAACGCCGGTACGGCATCCAGGTTGACGCGATGGTTGCCAAGTCCACTGATGGGTGCGAAAGTCCGGGAGACACCAAAGCGATCCACAACATGCCAGGAGGCATGAGATGGAAGAGCATGGCCGTATCGAGCGTCTGCAGGACCTGGAGGCGCACGGGTTGCGCAACGCCAACGACGTGTGGTGGAATCTCTCGACGCCGGCGCTGTACGAGCACGCTGTTCAGAGACACGAGGGCCTGATCGCTCACCTGGGGCCGCTGGTGGTGCGCACGGGGCAGTACACGGGGCGTTCGCCCAAGGACCGCTACATCGTGCGCGAACCGTCTAGTGAAAGCGCGATTCACTGGGGCACGGTCAATCAGCCGATCGACCCGCAGCAGTTCAAGTCGCTGCACGCCCGGCTCCGCGCGTACTTCCAGGGGAAAGACCTCTACATCCAGGATTGCTACGTCGGTGCCGAGCCGGCCTACCGGATACCGATCCGGGTCGTGACCGAGACGGCGTGGCACAACCTCTTTGCGCGCAACATGTTCGTGCAGGAGGATGACGAAGGGCGCCTCGCGACCTTCGAGCCCCAGTTCACCATCATTCAGGCGCCGGGATTCAGCGCCAGTCCCGAAGAGGATGGCACCAACTCCGAGGCGTTCATCCTGCTGCACCTCGGCCGTCAGGAGGTCATCATCGGCGGCACCGCGTATGCGGGCGAGATCAAGAAGTCGATGTTCGCGGTCATGAACTTCCTCCTCCCGCCTAAGGGCGTGCTGCCGATGCACTGCTCGGCCAACTACGGGGTGGATAAGGATGATGTCGCCCTGTTCTTCGGCCTGTCGGGAACCGGCAAGACGACGCTCTCCGCCGATCCGCACCGGACGCTGATCGGTGACGACGAGCACGGGTGGAGCGATACGGGCGTGTTCAACTTCGAGGGCGGGTGCTACGCGAAGGTGATCCGTCTCTCGGCCGAGGGCGAGCCCGAGATCTACGCGACGACCCGGCGCTTCGGGACGATTCTCGAGAACGTCGCCCTCGACCCGGCCAGCCGGTTCCCCGACCTCGACAGCGACGCGTTCACCGAGAACACTCGGGCATCCTATCCCATCTCGCACATTCCCAATGCGAGCCGCTCAGGCCGCGGGGGCCATCCGCGACACATCGTCATGCTCACGGCCGATGCGTTCGGCGTGCTGCCGCCCGTCGCGCGACTGAACTCGGACGAAGCGATGTACCACTTCCTGTCGGGGTACACGGCCAAGGTGGCCGGCACGGAGCGTGGCGTGACCGAACCGCAGGCCACCTTCAGCGCGTGCTTCGGCGCCCCGTTCATGCCGCTCAGCCCGACCGTGTACGCCACACTGCTGGGCGAGAAGATCGCACAACACCAATCGCGAGCGTGGCTGGTGAATACCGGCTGGAGCGGTGGTCCCTACGGTATCGGGAAACGCATCCAGCTCTCCTACACGCGTGCCATGGTCCGGGCGATCCTCGAGGGTAAGCTCGATGATATCGCGACGCGCGAGGATCCGGTGTTTGGGTTCCACGTTCCGCGCGAGTGCCCCGGGGTCCCACCCGAGGTGCTGGACCCCAAGACCACGTGGAGCGACGGTGCAGCGTACGACGCACAGGCCTCGAAGCTGGCCGGTATGTTCAAGGCGAACTTCGAGCAATACAGCGACGACGCGAGCGCCCAGGTGGCCGCGAGCGGGCCGCGCTAGCTCGTCGGGCCCTTTCCGCGGCCGCCGCTCAGGAACGCTTCGGCGGTCAGGATCGCGAGATCCTCGCCGCTGTCCATGAACTGACCGTCGAGCCGCTCGAAGTCCTTGGACCGCGACTCCCACGCCGCCACGTAGGACGCTGCCTCCGCACCCAGGGCGGCGGCTTCCAGGAGAATGGCGCGGGTGCGCCTTGCGCCAATCGCCCCGAGGCAGCGCACGGTGTCCTCCAGGAGGACACCGTCGGTGTTGGTGAGGTACTGGCCAAGCCCGCCGTTCATCACCTCGGCTTCGAGGCGCGCCATGAGGTACACAGCCTTCCGCACGGGATCTAGTTTGGCCACCTCCGAGTCCGACACGCCCAGCAGACTCTCCCACATGTCGTAGAACGCCTGATGACGAGGGTCGGGCTCCGCTGGCTCGACCGATGTGTCCTCGACGGTGACGTTGACCCACATGACCTCCGGAGCCAGGTAGGTCGCGACCACGAGGTGACGAGGGCCGGGCCCGGCGGTCACGAATCGCGCCTCGTACTCCGTCAGGTCGTCGTCGACGGATCGGAAGTCGTGCGCCGGCAGCGAATGCAGCAGGGCCGCCACCGCGTCGCCCCCGTCCGCTCGGAGTAAGGTGAGGAGGTGGTGCTCGAGCCGAGCCCGCTCGTCGAACGATGCGGTTCCTTCGAGGACTCGTGTCAGGTCGTCCGATACATCATCCGCGCCGTAGGTCATCTGTTCAACCCAAAGTCGAGCGGGTGTGCCGGCTACCCGCGTGAGATGCGGTTCGCATCACAGCTTAGCTGAACATCGCACAGAGTGCTTCGATGCTCGGTCCTTCCGCGACCAGCCGTTCCCATTCATCGAGATCCCGTGCCTCCTCCCAGAACTCCGGTGCTCTCCGCAGCCACTCGATGACGGTCGCCCGGGCGTGGTCCAGGGAGGATGGCCCGACGCGTTCGAGCGCCAGGATGACTGTGAGCTGCCGGTTCGCCACGCGCGCGAGCAGGCGACGCCAGCCTCGCAGTGGAGTGCCGAGCTCGGCGGACCGGACCTGATAGGGCGTTGCCGTCGCGTCGAACAGCCGCAGGTCGTCGAAGTACCGGTGGCGAAACCAGGCGAGCGCATTGCAGCGACAGAGCTCGGTGGACGACGTCGCGACGGATACCGAGCTGTCGAAAGCCAGAGAGAGCACGGGGTACGCAAGCTCGTCAGGGTCAATCACCGGGGACCTCGCAGACATGAGCACGCGTCATCTCCCGTCGCGGAAGCTCGAGCTGTGCGATTGCGCCGGGCCCGTGAACGGTGTGTGCGGTGCGGCCGAATCTGGGCGCCGCGCCCGCCACTATCTACCGTCCTCAGGCTCGCGCAGCCCCCAGAGCACGTTCACGATTAGCCAACGGCCGTTCCACTTCGCCAGGTGCAGGTAATCGACGTATCGGTCAGACGTGGCAATCACGTTCGCGATGCCGCCTTTCAGCGCGAGGATCGAAACGTCGACCTCACCTTTCTGGTCGATCTCCGCGCTGCCGCCTCCGCCCCGCGTGTATTCGACCATGTCGCTCTTCGTGATCGAGTTCATGAGGCTCCGCCCGGTAGCCTCGTGCGTCACGACGATTCGCTTCACGAGATCCGGGTGCAGGCAGCGCTCCATCCGATCGACGTCGCCGGTCCACCAGCCGTCCACGTAGTCCAGCACGGTTTGGTGGATCGAAGCTGTGTCCGCAGCGGTCTGGGCGGCTGCCGGCGAGAAGGAGAGCAGACTGAGGAGCAAGACGTCTGCGAAAACTCGCATATGCTCGGCTCCGGTGTCTTTCCTGTTGTTGAATCTGAGGTACTGTCCAGCGACTTCGGCGTAAATCTGGGCGCGCGACCGCCGGTGGGGCAAGCGGATGTTGGGAGGGGAGGCAGGACGCGCGCGGTTGCACAGCTCCCTGATGGTCCCGAGGGATCCCGCGCACTTGCGGCGGAAACACGGCAGTGCGAGCGGTCGTGGGCGTCGAGCGATTCCTGGCAGACTGCAAGTGGAGTCGCGGTTTCCCACACGCACATGACGTCGCACGGGCGAACTGCGCCTCCACGGGTCATTTCGGCTTGTGAACCTGCTGTCGGGTGCGGCATTGCCCTTGCGGAAAATGCCCAGTGGCAGGGGCCGGATGCGGGGACGGGGAACTCCTCACACAGGTGGGGGTGCGAGAGGGCAGGGGCGGATCGCAACCGTTCACGGCATGGGGGAGGCATGATCGCTCCGACGGTACATCGCCAGCTCCAGCGATCTCACGTGCTGGAACTGATCTCGGCCATCGGGCGCGCCGACCGCAGGGCGGCCGGCGAGGCAGCTGCTGCGCTCGAGCGCGGCGACGTGGATACGGTGCTTGACACGCCCGCCGCCGTCGATGCCGTGCGCGGGCACGGAGGTGCTCCTGCTCCCGTCTCACTCGCCCTGCTGTGGTATGTACCGGTTCGCGCGGAGCTTCTCGCGCGACACGAGGCGAACATCGGTTTGGCCGACTTCACCGCGACCGTTCCCTTGGTGTTCCTCAGGGAGTTGCAGGGGAGTGCGCACGCCGCGAGCGATCGTATCTCCGAGTTTCTGCGTGCGGTCGAGGCGCTCCCGCACGGCACGACGGGGCGTGCAGAAACCGCGTCCCGATGTGGAGCGCGAGCCCTCTGGTGGGCAGGCTGCTTTCCCGATCATCTGCGGGACCGCTACGGAGCCGGCGCGCGACGGGCCTTCCTCACCCTGGCCGCGACCATGCTGCGTGAAGCAGCGAGGATCATCGCGGGTCGAGCTCCCGATCTCGCGTCGTTGTACGTGACAGTGGCGGGACGCGTCCAGCTCTTGAGCGAGGCATTGCACGCCGTCGCGGAGGACTACATCGGCCCCGATGCTCATACGGCGCGCGGGCGCATCGACCGCTACCTCTCGCGGCTGGAGCAGGGGCACGCCGCCTAGTGCGAGGACCGTCTCCCGATCTGTCGACCGGCAACCGCTGAGCCACTCAGCCGCTCAACCGCCCTGCTCTAGTCCCCCGTCTCCAGCACCCCGCCGTCCAGCAGCTTGTCGAGCTTGACGCGGTCGATGCGCGTCGCCCGGCCAATCCGCACGATCGGGAGCTTATCGCCGGTGATCATCCGCCGCACGGTGCCTTCCGCCAGCCCCATGTAGTGCGCCGCCTCGGCCACGGTCATCAGCCGCGGCGTCACGCCCTCGAGCGGCCGATTCTCTTCCGCGTTGTTGCTGGAACCCATGTGGTCTCTTCCCGCCTGGTTCGACAAGTCGCTCGCGCAAACCAACATAGAGAGACGGGAGTGGTACGTCAATAATCCGAGGGTATTTGTCAAATACTGATTGTATCTTGACAACTTTGTTGATATCTGAGTATACTCACATGTTTTTAAAGTGTCCTGTATGCTCTTGGGGGTGTTGGATGCAATCGGTGTTCGGCTGTTTCAACTCGGCTGGGTCTACCCCGGCTGGGCGGCCAGGGTGGAGCATCCCGCGGGACTTCGTTCGGCGGGCTGCAGACCATATCGGGCGGACCGGCCAGCCGTACCTCGCTCACCGTGCGGACGACTATCGCGTCACCGTGTTCGCCAGACCGATCGGTGACGGCCGCTACGAGCTCCGGGCCGGAGATCTACTGGAGCGCGCGGCGCCCACGTGGCGCGACCTGTATCGGCACCGATATGCCGGGCGGTGGTCCGAGATCGCCTTTCGGGAGTGCTTCGGCATCGATGCAGATGTCTGGGACGAGCCGGCTGAGGCGGCGGCCGCAGACGAGATGCTCCTTGGTGGCTGGCGGGCTGGAGGGCAGGGGGTGAGCCCGGGCCATCCAATCCACGAGCTGGTCATCCCGCTGTTTCGTGATGAAGACAACGAGCATGACCTGGGTCGATTGGCCTGGGTGACGGACCCAACACATGAAAAGGGCCGCACGCTGGTCGCGTCCTCCGCAATGGCGCTCTCCTGCCTGCAATACTGGCTGGACGAGGCGGGGTTCGGTGTGCGGCTGCAGGTGAGGGATCGATGAGGGGAGGCGAATACGCTGACGGGGGAAAGGGGAAAGGGGAACGGGATGGGGGCAGGAGCGAATGGGACGAGACGAACATGGTGACCGGAAAGGGGGCAGCATCATGCGCACAGCATCGCATAGCACACGCGGGGATCAACAGGTTCTGCGGGGGCGCCTGAAAGGTCCCGATCGCTCGCGCACGACACCGGCCGTGCTCAGCGCGGTCGAGGAGATGGGGATGTGGCGGTCATGGGACGAGGACGCGCGTCTCACGGGCACGCTTGGCGCGGAACCGATGGACCTCAGGGACAAGGCGGTGGCCGGGGGGCTCGCGATCGGAACGGCGATGGTGATGGCGATGATGCAGCTGGGCCACGTGTACGTGGTGGCGCTCGGGCTGCTGGCGCTGTTCCTGAGGGTGCGGACGATCCGGGTGGCGATCCTCCCCCCGGGGCGCGGAACGTTTGCCGCGTACTACGTCGCGTGGCTCTTCGGCCCGCTGGGGTGGGGGCTGTACCGAGGGGTGCGGTGGGCGCAGGTCGCCGGAGCGGCGCTGCTGGTGTTGCTACTGGCGCGCTGGGCAGTGGTGTAGCCGGCTACCCGGCGGTCTTACGGCTGCAGCTCGGGCCCGACCGGGCTATCGCCAAACCGACGGCTGCGACACCTCGATTGGCAGAGCGCGCAATCCTCCTCCCGCGTCACGAATCGAGCATGGCCCGGCGGCCGCGTCGCTGCTGGCACCCACCGCCGAGCCCCTCAATCGCTGGACCCTCCGACCGCCCGACCGCCTACCCGACCGCCCGCTGGACCATCCGTGAACTACGTCACTGCTCTCCGCGCTCAGCCCATCCAGAATCCTTTACGGTGCGAGAACCCGAGCGCGCTCCGACACGACGGGCAGAAATACAGGTAGCGCCGCCCGAAGACCGCTCTGAGCTCGCGGTAGGCGATGTACTGGAGTTGCTGGGTGCAGAACGGACAGATGGGATCGATGTCGTCGCGGTGCTCGAGCTGGATCATGGGATCCTCCGTCGTCTGGTTCTGGACACGGGGGTGAACCTAATGCCCGCGGGCATTGCAGCCCAGCGATCCCCCGAAGCCCAGCTCCGAGCAGTGGTGGGACGGCGGTCCGGCGTTACTTTGAATGGTTGGTGGGTGGGGCGGCCATCCGCGCTCGCGTGACGACGGACCGCGACCCTGACGGAGGGGGGCAACAGATGAGACGAGTCCTCGGCGGAATCGCGGCCATCCTTGCGTGCGGCTCGTTGGTCCAGTGCACCGAGCCCACGTCCGGCCCCGACGGTCCGTTCATCGCCCTGTCCACACAGACCATCGCCGTGACGGGCGCCGAGGCAGGCGCGAGTCCAGCCCCGGTGTTGATCTCCCTGTCCAATGAAGGGCCCGGTGACCTGACCGGGCTGGCGACCGTAGTGACCTACGGACTGGGACAGCCGTTGGGGTGGTTGGCTGCCGAGCTGAGCGACACAGCGGCTCCGAGTGTGCTCACGCTCACCTTCACGACTGATGGATTCCCGAGTGGGCAGTACACCGCGAGCGTGGAGATCTCGTCGGGTGTGGCGATCAACAGTCCCGATACGATAGACGTGGCCTTGATCGTCAGCGATCCGCTGGCAACGTGGGCGAGTCTCCTCGTGCGGACCGGTGGCACGTGCGGCCTCATGACCGTGGACGCGGCCTTCTGCTGGGGGGCGAATAACCTCGGTCAAGTGGGAGACGGCACCAGACGGACACGGTCGGTCCCGACGCCGGTGGTGGGCGGGCTGACGCTCACGAGCCTGACGGTGGGCACGGAGCACACCTGCGGGCTCACACCAACCGGGGACGCCTACTGCTGGGGAGGCAACCAGGCGGGACGGCTGGGGGACAGCACCAGGGCAAACCGCCCCGTCCCGACGGCGGTGACGGGCGGGCTCACGTTTTCGACTCTGACGGCGGGCACGGCTCACACGTGTGGCGTTACCACGACGGGCGCGGCCTACTGCTGGGGTGAAAACGAATATGGCCAACTCGGTGACGGAACCAGGGTGGACCGTTTGATCCCCACGGCCGTAGTCGCCGATACGCTCACGTTCGCCAGCCTTGCAGCCGGAAACGGACACACCTGTGGGCTCACGCTGGACGGGGATGCGTACTGCTGGGGTGACAACCAGTTCGGGAGCCGCGGAGACAGCACGAGGACGAGCCCGTTGAACCCGACAGCGGTGGCGGGAGGGCTCACGTTCGCGAGCCTCGTGGTGGGCGGCGACCATACCTGTGGGCTCACGTCGGCCGGGGCGTCCTACTGCTGGGGGCCGAACGACCGCGGTCAGCTCGGTGACAGCACGACGGTGGACCGCCTGATTCCTGCGGCGGTGTCGGGTGGCCTCACGTTCGCAAGCCTGGCAGCTGGCGTGGGCGGCTCCCACACCTGCGGGCTCGAGGTATCTGGGGTCGCCTACTGTTGGGGTGACAATACCCAGGGGCAACTCGGAGATGGGACGGTTGCCAATCGCCTGAGCCCGACGAAGGTCACCGCGACGGCCGACGCCGGCGAGCTCACGTTCGCAAGCCTGTCGGCGGGCGGCCTCCACACGTGCGGGGTATCGACGGAGGGTGGCGTAGCATACTGCTGGGGGTCCAACGTGACTGGTGAGCTGGGGGACGACACGAGGAGCGCCAGGCTGACTCCGGTCAAGGTGGCCGACCCCTAGCCTCCGGACCACGTCTCGCAGAAAGCTCGGCGATCACCGACTCCGATCCGTCGATCCACCGATCCCGCGATCCACACGTCCGTCTGTCCGTCCCTTGCCTCTGCAAGCTCGCCAACACAGGTTCCCTCGACCCTTCCCCTCCACGTCGTGATGCCGCCAACGCTCACATCCTCCTCACGTGTGTCCCTCGTCACCCGAGATGACGGTGCCGCGATCGTGCTCGAGGGCGACTGGCGCCTGGGCGAGACGCCCGCGGGGGCCTCGGAAACGGTGCGGGCGCTCGCCGCAGTTCCGTCACGTGCGGTCGTGAGGCTCGATGCGGATGCTGTCGGCGAGTGGGACTCGGCGCTGATCGCCTTCCTCATGCAGGTGGTCGAGCGCGCGGAGGCGGCGGGAGCCCATGTGGATCGGAGCGGGCTCCCGGCCGGCATCGGCAAGCTGCTCGATCTGGCCCTCGCCGTGCCCGAAAAGCGGGACGCCCGCCGCTCGACAACCGTCCCACCGTTCGTTGACCGTGTGGGCCGGTCCGCCCAGCAGCTCGCCGAAGAGACAGCTGGGTTCGTGGGCTTTCTGGGTGAGGTGACGCTCTCGCTCGGCAGGTTCGTCACCGGACGAGCCAGGTTTCGCGGCAGCGACCTCGGCCTGTCGCTACAGCAGGTGGGAATCGACGCCCTTGGTGTTGTGGCGGTAATCAACTTCCTGGTCGGCCTCATCCTGGCGTTCGTGGGTGCCGCGCAGCTGGAGCAGTTCGGTGCCGCGATCTTCGTCGCCAACCTGGTTGGGATCGCCATCGTACGTGACATGGCTGCCATCATGACCGGCATCGTCATGGCCGGACGCTCGGGTGCGGCGTTCGCGGCCTCGCTCGGCACGATGCAGTCCAACCAGGAGATCGACGCGCTCCGCACCACCGGAGTCTCCCCGATCGACTACCTCGTGCTCCCCCGAGTCGTTGCCCTCGTGCTCATGATGCCGCTGCTGACGCTGTTCGCGGATGTCGTCGGGGTGCTGGGTGGCGCGTTTGTGGCGACGACCATGCTCGAGATCTCGTGGGTGCGGTATCTCCAACAAACCTGGGAGGCCGTGACCGTCGGCCACCTACTGGGCGGGCTGTTCAAGGGCACGGTGTACGGTGCGCTCATCGCGATCGCCGGGTGCTGGCGGGGTATGCTGTCGGGCCGCACGGCGGCGGCAGTGGGCCTCGCGACCACATCGGCCGTGGTCACCAGCATCATGCTCATCATCGGTGCCGCGGGCCTGTTCGCGGTGGTGTTCTATGTCCTCGGCATCTGACCCGATCGCGGTCAGGAACCTCACCATGGGGTTCGGTAGCTACGTGCTGGCGCGCGATCTCGAGTTCGAGATCAGGCAGGGCGAGGTCTTCGTCATCATGGGCGGCTCGGGCTCGGGCAAGAGCACGCTGCTGCGGCACTTCCTTGGGCTGCAAGAGCCGTTGGCGGGTGAGGTCCTTCAGTACGGCGAGAGCTTCACGCGTGCGGACGAGCACCAGCGCACGCGCATGCTGCGACGCTGCGGCACGCTGTTTCAGAGCGGCGCCCTCTGGAGCTCCATGACGCTCGCTGAGAACGTGGCGGTGCCGCTCGAGGAATTCACGGATCTCCGGTCGCGGGAGATTCGGGAGGTGGCGGAGCTGAAGCTCGCACTCGTGGGGCTCAGGGGCTTCGAGGACTATTATCCCTCCGAGATCAGCGGCGGGATGCAGAAGCGCGCGGGGCTCGCGCGCGCCATGGCACTGGATCCGGACATCCTGTTCTTCGACGAGCCGTCGGCTGGGCTGGACCCCGTGTCCTCGACCCTGCTGGATCGGCTCATCCTCGAGCTGCGCGACAGCCTGGGAGCGACCATTGTGGTGGTCACGCACGAGCTGGACAGCATCTTCACCATCGGGACGGACAGCGTCTTCCTGGACGCGGAGAGTCGCACGATGATCGCGAGAGGGAATCCCCGGGAGCTGCGCGACCAGGCGGAGCATCCCGCGGTGCGCCGTTTCCTCAACCGTGGCCGCGATCCGGCCGAGGAGGCGGCCTGATGGCGAAGTGGAGCCCCAAACGCGTCGGCGCCTTCGTGCTGGCTGGTATCGCGCTGCTGGTCGTGGCCGTGCTGCTGATCGGATCGGGTTCGATTCTGAGCCGCAAGCACGCGTTCGTGAGCTACTTCACCGGCTCGGTGAGCGGGCTGCGTGTCGGGGCGCCCGTCAAACTGCGGGGGATCACCATCGGACAAGTGACGGGGGTATATCTGACGCTAGCCCAGCAGGTCGACGTGACTCGCGTGCCCGTACTGTACCAGATCGATGAGCGCCTGTTGCGGCAGCGCGGCGGCGGTACGAATCCGATCGATGATCCGGAGTACCTGGCCGAGCTGATCGACATGGGGCTGCGTGCCAAGCTCGAGCTGGAGAGCTTCGTCACTGGGCAGCTGTACGTCGAGCTGGACTTCCTGCCCGATACACCGGTCGAGTACGCGCAAGAGTCGGACGTCGACTACCCGGAGATACCTGCGGTGCAGGCAGGGGATATCGCCGCGGACCTGACCGCCTTCGTCGAGGAATTGCGCGCCGCGGACATCACGGGCCTGGTTGCCGGACTGTCGCGACTGGTCAACCGTGCCGATTCCTCCTTGCGCAACGTGCGTGTGCGCGATTTCCGGGTTGCGCTCGATTCGGCGCTGTTCGCGACCACCGCCGCAATGCACTCGCTTGCCACGCTCACCGACGGCTTGAACGCACAGGTGCCGACCCTCGCCGAGGACGTCGGCACGGCCACGCTGCGCCTGAGTGCCGCACTCGAGACGCTGGACGGCACGCTCCGCACTACACGAGCCGCCCTCGATCCGCAGTCGCCGGTGGCGGTGCGGCTCGAGGAGTCCCTGCGGGAGCTGGGCGCGACCGCGCGGGCACTGCGTGAGTTGCTGGAGTACCTGCAACGCAACCCGAGCGCCCTCGTACGTGGCCGCGCCGAGGAGGAACAGCCATGACCCGTCGACTGACCGCGCCGCTCGCGGTGCTCCTCGTTGCATCGGCCTGCGTGAAGCTCGGACCGGAGAAGGACGCCACCCGCTTCTTCGTGCTCTCGCCCGAGCCGGGGACGGATTCGATCCGCGTGGCAGCCGACGGGCCGCTGCTTGCCGTCGGGCCCGTCACCATTCCGGACTACCTTGACCGGCCGGCGATCGTGACGCGGGTCGGCCCCAATCAGGTCGATCCTGTCGAGAGCGACCGCTGGGCGCAGCCGCTCGCCAGTATGGTGCAGCGCACGCTCGCCGTCGATCTCGGGGTCGCACTCGGCGCCCGGCGGTACCTGCTGTACCCGTGGGCGCGGGACCACCAGCCCGACATCGTCGTGGAGGTGGATATCCTGCGCTTCGAGGTAGACCGCGCGCGAACGGTGCGGCTCGATGCGCTGTGGCGGCTCGGGCTCGGGGATGAAGAGCGCGTCGGCACCACGGCGCTGTCGCAGGCGGTGGCGGACACGACGACCGAAGCGGTCGTGGCCGCCATGTCTACCCTGCTCGGCAGGATGAGCACGGACCTCGCGAGCTACGCGCGGCGCTGAGCCCACACCGGTGACGGTGAACCAAGCCGGTGCCGCGGGGTAGATCCTGTCATGGGATTCCTCTGGACGCTCGTCACCGCCTTCTGGTGGATCGCGTTGTTCGCCGTGATCGCCATCGTGGTCGCCCTGCGGTTCCGCCGGCGATAAGTGCGTGGCCCTCACGCTCCTGCTCTGCTGCGCGATCACCAATCTCGCCGAGGTGCCACCGGGCCCGGGGTTGCCCGACGGCTGGGACCTGCGCGGCGTGCGCGGTGCACCGAAGCCTCGGTTTGCCGTGACCGAGGACGGCGCGCTTCGGGTCGAGGGGACGCGCGCGGCGGGCTTCGCGATCTTCGAACTGGAAGACGAGGTCGGTCCGGAGACAGGCGCGCTCACCTGGCGCTGGCGCACCGACACGGCGCTCGAGGGTGCCGACCTGCGCGATCGGCGAAGGGATGACAGCCCAATCCGGCTGATGGTGGCGTTCGAGGATCGCCGCATGCTGTTCTACTCGTGGGGCATGACGGAACTGGCTGGGGAGTGGTTCGAGAGCTGGACGGGATCGGAGCGGATCGTCATCGTCCTGCGCAATGCGGTGGACGCGGACGGGGCGTGGCGCTCCGAGCAGCGCGATCCGTTCGCCGACTATCGCTCGGCGTTTGGACGCGAGCCGTCACCCATCGTTGCGGTGGGCTTGGTGCAGGATACCGAGCAGCTCGGAGGGAAGGCCTGGGCCGAAGTGGGCGAAATAGCGTGGGCGCCGGGCTCGTGAGCCCGGCGCCCGGATTGCGCCTCCTGGGAGGGTGGGGCCACCGCCCCCGATCTAGGCGCTCTCGGCCTCTGCGGCAGCCGGTTGCTCACGCCCGCGCAGGATACGCCACGCCGTGGTCACGGCCAATCCGAACCAGAGCAGATCCCACGCGCTGAGCTGCATCTGTAACAGTTCCGTGAGACTGACGTTTCCCAGGACGAGGCTCGCGTACTGCGTCGCGATACGGTCACGCTCGGCGGCGTCCGCCTGCTCGGCGTGGGACGTGCTCGCGTCGAGCATCTTCAGCCACAGGGCGTCCGATAGGGTATCGCTGACGGACATGGCCTCGAGCTGCTGCTGAATCGGTGGCGGCATGGTGCCGGACACTTCGAGGTCGTGCAGGGCCGCCTGCTGTAGCAGTGCCGGATCGGCCTGGATCTCCTTGACGGCGAACCGCGTCGTGCCGTACTGCACGATGAAGACTTTGCCTACGAGGAGGCCGACGGCAGCCAGGACGGCGCCGAGCGTCGCGAGCGAGGGCCCGCGGGTCGTCGTCAGCTTGGCCATCACGAGGCCCACCAGGGCCCCTATTCCCCAGGCGGCCCACCCGATCTCGTAGGCGGTCGCGATCACGATGAGAGCCCACGCGGCACCGCCGAGCACGGCCGCGAGGGCACCGCCGATCAGTGCGCGGTTCACTCCCTCTTCCTGAGTGCTCGACGCTATCGATCCGTCGTGACGAGTGACATCGGACATGCCGACCTCCTGTGTGCCTCGGTCTCAAGTCGGAGAAAGATGCCACCCTGCGGGTAGGCCGGATGCGACCGCGGTCACACTTTCGCCGCCGGGCCGGCGGGGGCGCGCACCCACAAGACGGAGTCGGACCCGCACGGCTGGAACGTGCGGACCTCGTGTCCGAACACGAACGTGCCGCGCAAGCCATTGCCGTCGCCGCACGCCGCGAGGACGAGTGCCGCCGACGCGCCCGCCGCTGTGGCGCAACGGCCGATCGACCGACCACCGGTCACTGCGTGTCGCCCTCCTCCTGCCCACCCGCCTCTACCGATGCGAGCAACGCGCTGATAAACGCACGGAGCACGTTGCGCCGGTCGCCGCCGAAGACATTCCAACTGTTTACGACACCGATGAGATCGTACGCCGGCAGTACGAGCAGGAACTGTCCGCCGAAGCCCAGGCCCGCCCAGATGTCCGTGCCCTGGGTGTCGGGCCGCCACCACTGGTAGCCGTAGCCCCAATTGGCGGTGCCGACGCGGTCGACGTGTCGGGCAGTTGCGTCGGCGACCCAGCCCTCGGGCAGAATACGCTCTCCGTCCCACACGCCGTCGCGCAGATACAGATAGCCGATCTTGGCGAGCTGCTTGGCCTCGAGGTAGAGGCCACCCTCGGTGTCGGGATAGCCCCGTGGGGTCTTCTTCCAATGGTACTCGTCGATGCCCAGCGGTCTGAACAGGTGCTGCTCTGCAAAGGTGTCGATGTACTCGCCCGTCGCCGCCCGGATAATCCCGGACATCAGATGACTGCCGCCACTGTTGTACGCCCACTTCTCACCCGGTGCCGCATCCATCGGTTGGTCCAGCGTGAACTGGATCCAATCGTCGGCGTACTCCAGCTGCCACGTGGTGTTCGTCTCATTGAGCGGCCGGTCGGTCTCGTGCCACTCGATGCCCGAGCGCATCGTGAGCAGATCGGCGAGCGTCGCCTCTCGCAGGCGGGGATCCACGCCAGAGAGGTCATAGCCCTCGAAGAACGAGAGCAGCGCTGCCTCGACGCCCTCGATCTCCCCGCGCGCGATGGCGATGCCGATCAGGGTCGCCGCGACGGACTTCGTGACCGACTGCAGGGAGTGGACATTACGTCCTTGGTGATAGGGATGGAAGTCCGGGTGCAGGTAGTTGAACTGGTGCAGCTCGGTCGAGTCCTCGCACGCGTCCACACCGCACCCGAGCGGACCGCGCACGCCACGGCTGATCTCGCGGTAGTCGCGCGGGAACCGCTCGTTCATGACGAGGTAGCCGTTCCGGACGACGACCATGCGATCGACGTTGCCGAACGCCCCGGCGCGGACGGAGTCGCGCAACGCCGTGAGTGGAGCCGGGTCGAGACCCTGCTGCTCGATGGCCGTGGACGTCCAGCCCTCGGTGGGCCACGGTGCGTCCTGGCTCGCGCCCTCCGTGGCGCAGCCGAGCGGGAGCAGCAACAGCGGCAGCAGCGCACGGCGCGCAGTGAGCGGCGAAGACGAAGCGGATGGGAGCATGGTCAGGGTATCCTCAGCGTGACTGGCATGCGGAATCAATGCTCGAAAGCATGTCCGTGAGCACGGGCAAATGGAAGGGCGTGCGCGGTCACGCTCAGGGCAGCCTATCCGAGTCGAGTCCGCGGGAGGTGAGGAACGCGCGCTGCGACTCCTTCATGGTCGTCCGGCGACCATACACAGCGACGCGCCGGCCGCCGAGCTTCGGGACCCACAGGAGGAACGGGCCGTCGTACTCGCGCTCGTCGATCCGCGGCTGACGGCCCGCCTGCGGATCGACGACACGCCACTCGTCGTGGCTCTGGAACCAATCGTACGCCTTGTCGGGGTAGCGTGCGGCGACCTGCCAGAAGTCGGGCAGGCGCGGCCTGAGGTGGCGCCACAGCAGCACGCCGGCACCGGCGAACGCGAGCAGTGCCGACACCAAGGCCGCGAGTAGCATTCGCCGGAGCGGTGTCGGGGTTGGAGGCGTAACGACGCGCGACGGATCGAGCTGCGTCTCCTCCAGCCGGGCGCAGCGAGCCGCCTCGGTGATCTCGGCGCCCAACGCCGCGGCAAGCGCAGGTATCGAGGCCCGTGGCACGGTGAGCGTGCCACTGAACTCGCACAGCTTGCTGAGCGTGCGGTCGGGCCGCCGGCTCCAGTACAGCACCGTGGCGCGCATCTCCGTGGCCGACATCGCCTCCACACCCACCCACAGGTGTGACGTGTCGCGGTGCGCGAATGCCCAGGCCGAGTCCGCGCGTGCCCCGGTATCGAAGGTGCGGACGAGCGCGCCGAGGGCGATCGCCTCGACGTCCTCACGCACGAGCGGAATGTCGGCAGATTCCGCACGGAACTGGACGGCCACGGGCAGGAGGTCGGCAAGCGTGTCGCATGCGGCGCCGAGGAGGATGCCGCCGGATAGTGTGGCGCAGTGCGGCACCGGCGCTGGCTGCGCATCGGCGGACGTCGCGACCGCGGTAGCGCACAGCGCGATCGTGACGGAATGCCGGAGCGGCCGGCCCTGAGCGGTCATGGCTCCGCAGCGAAGCTGAGCGATACGATCCGCCACTCCCCCGCGTGCCGCAGCAGGGCGAAGCTGTCGATCCCCTCCCACTCGGCGACATCGCCCGGGTCGCCGAAGCGGGCGCGGTACCGGGCGAGCACCTGGGCGAGCGTACCGCGCACCTGCACCTCCGCAGCCAGCATCCGCTCCTCGAAGATCTCACGGCTGCCGGGGCCGTCGGGAGCCCGCCGCACGAACTCGGGCACCGTGGTCACCGTGACGCGAGGTGCGGGTTCGCCCGGCGGCTGCCAGACGGTGGTCATGGTAGCCCCGGGCCAGAAGTGCGCCGTGAACCGTTGCCAGTCGCGCTCGCTGAATGCGTCATAGTACGACTCGAGAAAGGCCAGCACCTCTGCTCGCGCCGAGTCGGACGCCGCGGCGGGCTCCAGCGACGGCACCTGTGCGGCCGCGCCAGCCGGTACGAGTGCGAGCACGCACCAGAGTAGCCGAATTGGGGAGTGCCGCAATGCCACCTCGATAAGGCCCACCCTCACGCCGGTCCCTGACCGTACCCGCGCACGCGACGCAACAACGGCTTGGGATTCACGAAGACTTGCTACAGCGCAATGTGATCACCCTCCACCACCGCACGCCAGGCCGCCGGTGCCGCAGTCTCGAGTCGGTCCCAGTCCCAGATCGCGTACCGCGTCTTCTCGTCGACTGCGTGACCGCTCTGCTTGAGGGTCAACAGGATGTTGCCTCGGTGGTGGCTCTCATGTGACACGAAATAGGCCAGGTATGGAACGATCCCGCGCTTGAAGGCGCGCATGCCGGCGGCTCCCTCCATCACGCCGCGGATCAACCGCTCGATGCGCGCTCCGGAATCGCGCAGCTGCGCGGCAAGCGTCTTCTTGTCGGGCTCGTCATGTGTCTGGAACAGGTGTGCGCCTACGGCGAGCTGCTTAGCGCGCCTCTGCAAATGCCAGATGCGGTTGTTGTGCATGTGCGCGAACTGACGCACGACGTTGCGGCCGCCCCGCCTGGAGAGTGTGCAGCGCATGCCCTCCTTGCTGATCCGCTCGATCAGCAGCAGGTTGACGCGGTTGTTGATCCGCCAAGCCTCGAGGACCTGTTCGAGCATGGGCGCCTCCGGTGATCTCAACGGTCGGCGAGCGCCGGGATCGACACGGCGCCAACGCCATCGCTCGCGCCCGTCACGATCCGCCGATGGTAGTCGATCTGGCCCAAGTGGTACGCCAGATGGGTGCTGAGGTGCAGCAGGAACAGGCCCGTGGACAGTCGGAGACCGACGACCTCGAGCGGGTAGTCGCTGTCGAGATCGGGGGGCGCCGGATCGCCGAGCGTCGCCTGTACCGCGTCGCGCGTACGATCGATGCGGAGCTCCAGCTCGGCGAGCGGCACGTCCCGGTCCGCGAACTCCGCGTCGCGGTTGCGCACGTAGCCGGTGCTGCCGAGCTGCGCACCGATGAAATGCTGCAGGTTGCCGCACAGATGGAGTGCCAGCGTGCCGGCCGCATTTGGCGCGCCCGCAGGGCAGGCCCAGATCATGCGCTCGTCGGGATACGCACGGAGCTCGCGCCGAAGGGTCTCCAGGTCCCGGACGATCACCCTGCGTAGGAAATCGGCGGTGCTACTACCAGCGGGTGCAAATGCCATTGAGGGTCTCCTCGGTCCGTCGCCCGTGAAGAAGCCTTTGATCCCGGCCTCTGTGCGTAGCAGCGTCCTCCCGATCAGCGAGCCGGCGAGGGTGTGCCCGGATTCGGTACCCAGAGCACGTTGATGATCTTCCATTCGCTGTTGAACTTGGCGACCTGGAGATAGTCGATGTACATGGCGGACGTTACTTTGGCCAACGCGATGTCATGAGAGACATCGTAGACTTCGACTGCGATGTTCCGCTGGTCGTCATCAAGCGTCCCGAGACCGGCCCGTGTTCCCTCGACGAGCATGGACACGCCCATCTTCTGAAGGAACTTGACCCCGGTCTGGGGATGGGTCACGAGCCGCACCTTGTTCAACTCGGGGTGCAGCGCGCGTTCCATGCGAATGCCGTCGCCTGAGAATGCCCCCTCGATGTAATCGAGCGCGGTTTGTTCGACTGCCTCAGCGTCTGCCGGAGGGTTCTGCTGCTGGTTCTCCGGGTCGGGCCGGTTCTGCGCCCAGAGGACGTTCACGATCTTCCACTCGTCGTTGATCTTCGCGAGCTGCAGGAAGTCGTACCAGACCGCGCCCACCACCCGGGCCACGGCGAGATCGTGCGCGACGTCGAACACGGTGACGTCGACGGTCTTGTCGATGTCGGCGAGCCGGTCTCCGAAGCCACGCACTGCCTCGACCAATGTGCTGGCGGTGTTATAGCTCAGGACCTGACCACCGGTCTGGGGGAGCGTGGCCACGATGACCTTGTTGAGTTCCGCGTGCACCCCACGCGTGACCCGGTCGGCATCGGCGGTCACGGCTCCTTCCATGTAGTCCTTCGCCGCCCGGACTACTCCCGCCTCATCCTCGGCGGACCAGCGCGCCCCCTGTGCCGTGGCAGCGGTGCTCGCGAGGGCAGCGAGCAACGTCGTAGCGAGTAGCCGTTTCATGGTATAGCTCCTGTTCGGTGGGTGAGAGACACAACCGAAGTCGCACAGGTCGCCATGTATTCTATGTACATGAGACAGGGTGATGCAACGGGTACGGCTGGGACGATCGCTCATTCCGAACGCCTGAGTCGCGTTTGCCACGCAGGCGGCCTGCCGTAACAGACCGACGCTCGTGCAACGATGCCGGACAGCTGAATCAGGGCTCCCGAGCATGGTGAGCGTACAGGTACGCAGGCAGGGCACAGCAGAGGCCAATGCACAGATTGAGGACCACGAACGCGATCGGATTGGGTCCCTTGCCCAGACGGTGCCGGTGAATGATCGCGATCCAGAACACGGCGGAGGAGAGCAGGAGGTCGACGGTGAAGCCTCCAGCAGCGCCGTTGACGAACAGGGCGGCTACGAATTCGTTCAGGGCCAGACCGGAGGAAGCGAAGTGCTGGAAGAAGAAGACATAGGGAGCGATTCCTCCGACGATCGCCAGGATGAGATACAGCTGTTTCATTACCACCCCCCAGGGTGAAGTGGCAGGTGGCGTTGCGGTGAGCGCTATACGTCGTCCCGATGCACCGTCTCCGGGGTGAACGCCGGGAGGCACACGGCCACATATTCGGCTCCCTCGGGATCTGGCGTGCTGTACCGCACCCATTCGCCTGGAGCGGTGATGATGGCTTGCCCCGCCCCAACATCGAGGGAACCTCCCTCGTGCTCGACATGCAGCACCCCGTGCAGCACCAGGGTGATTTCCTAGAACGCCGGTCGTTGGCCGGGTTCGCTCCACCCGCTCGGCGATATCATTCGCGCGACACTCACCGCACCATCACCGGTCGTGGCGGCACCAGCGTATTCCTCGATGCGCTTGGGCTTCGTGCCGACACAGGGTATGACGGTCGGAGACTCGATGACACGAGGCATGACAGTCCCTCCGATTGCCTGGTTCGAGGGTCAGGGTGACGGGCACCGTGCGCGTGCGTAGGGGAACACGACTCGACGGGTAGTACCCTCGACTACGCCTTCAATCCATGCGCTTACCGAATCGGGCCCGAGCCGCTGATAGCCAAGGCGCTGGGGAAAGTCGTGCTCGGGATTGGCGAACACGATCACCGTGTCATTCTGATTGCTCAACGTGAACGCGGCGCTCGGCTGGTTGCTCGGATGAGCCTCGTAGATGAGATCGCTGCCTTCCACTCTGAGGATCACGAGCTCGAACCCGACCGTCGTGGTCCCGCGCGTCGATCGGCTCATGCCCAGCATGGTTCCGGCGCGCGGCGTCATCCAGTGCTCCTCGATGACAATGCCCCCCGGCGTCGCCTCCCAACATCCGCTGAGCCACGCCGGAAGAGTGGCGCCGGCCGTCTGCTGGGCATCCGAGACGGCGGGTACGGCGGCGAGAGACACGACCGAGAGGAGGAGATGTGTCGATATACGCATGGGGGTACCGCTGCAGGCCTGAAGGTGACTGGTGTAACCTGCCGGTTCGCTTGCAAGCCTGCAAGCGGGCATCAGCACCGCGCCCGCGGAGTCGCCTTACTCGGACCGCCGCCGCAACACGAGTGACTGCATCAGCACCGGCACTCCCGGAATCGCGACGGTGCGTTCGATCCGCAAGACGTCGCCGTCGACTGTCATGTGGTCGACGATTTCGATTGCGCCGACGTTCGACTGCCCGATGACGGTGAGCACGAGTGTGTCACCGGTCCACCGTGCGCTGGCGGGAACGGGTGTGCCGCCGATCCCTACACCGTCGTGCACCGTGCCGTCGATCGGCATGTCGAACTCGACGTGCCCGTGCTGTCCCATGCTCCCGTAGATGGTTCGGGACATGAGCAGATGGTCGTCTGCCCGGGTGATGGTGGTCACGCCGGAGTCGGCGGGGGGGCTCATCCCGAAGTCGCTGCTGTCGACGTCGAGCACCCACGTGCCCGTGAAGTCGGCGCGCGGACCCAGGATCGGCACGACGGAAGCCAGATTCGGCATGCCGAGGACCAGGGTCAACGTCAGGGTAACACTGCTCATCAGACCGCTCATGGGCTTGCCACCTGGCTAGAGTCATGCCAACGATGATGCGTCACACGCCCGCGGGCTCGCGGCCATCGCGTCGGAGGCTCGCGTCGCTGCAGCTACTGAGAAGCGGGGGATCCCGCGCAGACACGAGTGGATCGACGCCTAGGGCTGCGTGTCCGTACCCCTCCCACCGCTGTGCTGTACCAGGTTGTCCAGGATCTGTTGCCGCTCCTCACGGTCGATCACCACGCCGTTGACGACGACCGCGTCGATCCTCCGGGTGTTGGCGATATCGGCCAGGGGATCGGCGTCGAGGAGCACCAGGTCCGCCAGCTTCCCGACTTGGACGGTGCCCAGGACCGAATCGAGTCCCATGAATCGCGCGGGCACGACGGTCGCATTCTGCAGGGCCTCCAGGGGCGTGAGACCCAAGGAGGTCACGAGCAACCCCAGCTCGTCGTGGAGACTGCTGCCGAAGTAGACGGTCGCCGTCGGAGCATCGGTCCCGGCCATCACTTGCACACCGGCGGCACGGGCATCTCTGAGGAACTGAAGGCTGCCCTGCAGCATGTGTGCGATCACCTCCCGGGGTGGGCGCTCCTCGTCTGCCGCGTTGAGACGAAGTGCCTCCCGCCAGTCGTTCCGGATCTCCGGAGCCACGTATCGATTCCGGGGATCGAGGGTACCCTCGACATCGTCCACGAGCGCTGCCGTCGCCGCGTCGGGTCTGGCCTCCTTCTCCATTGCGATCAGGGTGGGGACGAGGTGCGTGTTATTGCGCGCAAAAGCATCGAAAATCCGCTCCTTCTCCTCAGGACGGCGTTCGTTGAAGCCGGGGAAGATGTTGTGCTCGATGCTGCCCTGTCCGGCGTCTGCCGTCTCGACCAGATCGACGATCCACAGATAGTGCCCGGCAAGCGGCAGGCCTGCGTCACGGGCCGCACCGGAGATCGCGCGGAACGCGTCCGGTGAGGGTGCATGTCGGATCTTGATCAGGTCGACACCGAGATCGGCCAGCGAATCGACGATCCGCACGCCGTGTTCCGAGTCGCGGACGGGAATCCGAGAACTCAGGAACTCACGGATCTCCGGATCCGATGAATGCTGGCGCAGCAGATCGACGTATTGCTCCATCCACTCGGCACTCTCGAGGATCGGACCCGACGTCACGATTCGCGGACCGATGAGCGCGCCGGCGCGCACCGCGTCTCGCATGCGGGAGATTCGGACGTAGTCACTCCCCAGGTCGCGTACACTGGTTACGCCGTGAACGGCGAACAGCGGCAGAGTGGACCTCGCCTTGTCGAGGTGTACGTGTCCGTCCCATAGGCCGGGAATCAGGTACTTCCCGGTTGCGTCGATGACGTCGGCCGAACGAGGATATGGGATCGAGCCGGTCGCGCCAACGGCGTGGATGCGATCGCCTTCGATCACCACCGTCGTGTGAGGCGCGGGTGGGGCCCCTGTGCCGTCGATCACCGTCACGTTCTCGATCACGACGACGGGCTCATGCTCGGCACAGGCAAGGATACAGGCCAACGCCGGAACCGTCAGGCCGAGCGCGGTCTTCATGATCTTGCCCTCCCGTCTGGAGTCCCCTAGTCGTCGGTCTGTCAACATTAGAGCGGCCTGCTGCCCCAATGGTTGACTCTGCCTGGCGGGAGGGACGTGGCCGACGGAGGCTCGCCCTCCGCCAAGCTACGGCTGCCTAAGGGTGTCGGCCAGCCGCGGCAGCACTCACTCGACGGAGCGTGACGTCTGCGGGAGCTGGAGGATACCGCATTCGATGAGCGCGTCCAGTGTATTTGCCAGGCTCCAGCGCTCCACGATCCGGCCACCCACGACCCGATCGATGTTGACGGCCGCGCCGCCTTCACTCGGGCGCCCGGACGATCACCGCCCGTGCGTTCTCCTCCCATGTCGGCCGTTCGGTGGCATTGGCCACTTCGAGACCAGTGAGGAATGCGAGCCTCACGATGCGTGCGGCCTGCTCGGCGTCCGCACGATCCGGATTGTCCGCCGCGGTGTGCAGGTCCTCGTGCTCACCGCTGAAGAAGAAGAGGGCCGGGACGCCGCGTCGTGCGAACGGGTAGTGATCCGATCCCCCATATCGTCCCTGATGCTCCGCCGCCACGAGATTGAGCTCGGGGTGGCTCGCCAGCAGTCGGTCGACGAGCGCCCCCAGCGAGGTGTAGTCCTTGCCCACGAACCCCACCGTGTCGGGCGGGTTGCGCGCGATCATGTCGAGATTGATTTCGGCCACGGTCCGATCGATGGGGATGACGGGGTGCGCGACATAGAAACGCGAGCCACACAGGCCACGCTCCTCCGCCGTCACCGCCGCGAAGACCAGCGTGCGGGCCGGGTGCGGGTCCAGCGCCGCGAAGGCTTCGGCGAGCTCGATGACGCCGACGGTGCCCGACGCATTATCATCGGCGCCGTTGCAGATGGAGTCTGCCGGCAGCACCTGCGACGACCGGCACCGGCCGGGGATGCCGCCCACGTGGTCGATGTGCCCGGTGAATACAACCGCTTCGTTTCGCAGGGCAGGATCGCTACCGGCGAGCACGCCGACGACGTTCGCGACTTCGGCCTCCTGTACCCGAGCGTAGTGAGGAGCAATCGAGATCGTTACATCATCGAGTGCCCTGGAGCTGGCTTCCGTGGGAGACATGAGCGAGGCCGTGTCCTCACCAATGGCGGCGAGCAGCTCCACCGCCGCACTGAATTGCAGTCCGTACGAGGCAACTCGGAAGTCGGACTCACGATCGGACACTCCGATCACCCGCCAGCGACCCGGAAACGACCCTGTGCGCAGCTGGTCCCACAACTCGGCAGGGATCTCGCTGACCACGATGTGAGCGAGCGCACCGCCTGCGTGTGCCTGTTGGAAGATGGGGTTGAGGAAGCGGCCGCTCAGCTGGTCGGGGCTGATGACGTGGAGAATCGCGGATCCCTGAACCGGTACGCCGCCGAACGCTGGTGTGCTGTCGTTCGGAATGCCGATCAACAAAACGACCGGTAGGTCGACGAGCTCGGCGGGGTCGCCGCCAGCGGCGTGAACGATCTCGTTGCCGAGCGTCCAGGTCGACGATGCGCCGTCGCCGGACACCGTGACAGTGCTGAGCGAGTCGAGTCGCTCGTGGTGCAGCTGGAACTTCTGGAAGTACCCACCGGCGTCGCCTGCCGGACGTAGTCCGGCGTTCTGGAACTGAACGGCGACCCACTCCGTGGCACGCGCGAGCTCGGGGCTCGGTGTCTCGCGGCCCCGGGTCGAGTCATGGGCCAGGGCATCGAGCTTTCCCTTGAAATCCTGTGCCGTGATGGTCTGAAGGGCGCGGTGGATGACGGGATCGGGTGTGGTGGTCTGTGCCCAGAGCGATGCTGTCGGCGCGACAAGGACGCCGAGGAGCGTGACGAACCGAATGAAGCGAGCCATCGGAAGACCTCAGTCCAAGAGTGACTCTGGTCGAGGGTTGCCCATCCGCGGGGGTATGCGAACGCAAGACGACTGGCGTTCCCTACGACACGTGGGTGCCGTGGGTTTCCGATAGAGTGGGAAGGGAGGCAGGAAAACAGGAACAACGCGGTCGGGTTGACCACCCGCTTGCACAGCTCGTCGCTGTGCTCCTGTCGGTCGTGGGCACCAATGACCGTGCAGCGGAGTCTTCCGCGCGGGGCGCACCGGCCTCACGACGAGGGCCGGAAGCGACTCGCCGCAGGGTCTGATTCTGTTCCAGCAGGTTGAACTGAGGCAGGCTCGCCGTTACGGCACGCCGGCATTCACCCGTCGTGGGCAGGGTGGGAGCGCGTGCTCCGCTGCGGTGACGTCAGCAGGGAGGTCCTCGAGGCACTCCGCCGGGTCGCAACAGGTGTGGCAGACGCGCTTGAATCCCCGGAATCCCTCCAACCGCACCTCCGGGGCCAGGAATCCGGCCTTGGCCGGCTCCTCGCGCAGCAGATCGGTGCTCAGATACTTCTTGTTGTCGTCCGGGAATACGGTAACGACCACAGCCTCCTCCCCCAGCCCCTCCTGAACCTGCAGCGCGCCGAGGAAGTTGGCTCCGGAGGAGATACCCACGCCCAGCCCGAGCTGCGCGGCGAGCTGCTGCGCCATGAGGATTGCGTCTCCGTCGTCCACCGAGACCACCTCGTCCAGTTCGTCGAGATGCACGATGGGTGGGACAAACTCGTCGGATATGCCCTGAATGCGATGCTTGCCCACACAGTGACCGGTGGACAGCGTCGGCGAGTTGCGCGGCTCCAGTGGGTGCAGCCGGACACCCGGGTGGAAACCCCGCAGCGACCGTCCCACGCCCAT
>JBDGYA010000086.1:0-9944 GCA_039584325.1 Gemmatimonadota bacterium | reverse complement strand
AAACCCCACCCCCTCCATGCGCATCCGTCCCTCTGTCCCGGCATCCGGCTCCCGCGCACCCCGCTATCCGTCCATCCGTCTGTCCGTCTGTCCGTTCGCCCACATTGCCAACCCGTCGCCCCTTCCCCATCTTCTCGCGACCCCTCACCCGCCTCATTCGGGAGACCGGACATGAACCTGCTCGTCGCCGTGGTCCTGGCGTATCCGCTCGCCCTCATCGGCGTGAGCCTGTGGCGCTCGCGCAAGGTCAAGAGTCACGACGACTTCATGGTGGCCGGCCGGGCCGTGCCGGTGTACATGCTGGTCGGCACGCTCGTGTGCACCTGGATCGGCTCGGGATCGCTGTTCGGCGGCGCGGGGCTGGCGTACCGCACCGGCATCGCGGAGCTGTGGTTCTCGTTCGGCGCCTGGATGGGGCTGATCGTCGCGTACTTCATCGCGGGCCGCGTGCGCCGCATCGCGCAGTACACGGTACCGGACCTCCTGGAGCAGCGCTACAACAGCGCCGCCCGGGTGCTGGGCACGATCGCCGTGATCCTCGCCTACGTGACCATCGCCGCCTATCAGTTCAGGGGCGGCGGTTGGATCCTCACCATCGTCACCGACGGCGCGATCGACCCGACGCAGGGCATGCTCATCACGGCCGCGGCGATCGTGCTGTTCACCGCGCTCGCCGGCATGGTCTCGATCGTCACGGTGGACGTGTTCAACGGCATCATCATCACGCTTGCCGTGGTGTTCACCCTACCCTACATGGTCGTCGAGGCCGGTGGGCTCGGCGCGGTCATCGACCGGCTGCCGGCGGACCACATGACCATCCTCGGCGGGCACAACCTGCTGTGGGTGATCGGCGTCTCCCTGCCGACCTTCCTGCTCCTGCTGGGCGAGAGCGGGATGTACCAGAAGTTCTTTTCCGCGAAGAACGCCACCGCGGCGCGCCGGGCGGTAATCGGGATGGTGGTCGGCGTCGTCCTCATCGAGACGACGCTGGCGCTGGCAGCCATCGTCGGTCGCGCAGTCTTCCCCGACCTGGCCACAGAGACATGGATCCAGGGTCGCGCCGCGTCAGAAACCATCATCATGCACATCGCCCGCAACGGCCTGCCCATGGTCGGTGGGGCGTTCCTCCTCGCGGCGGCCATCGCGATCGTACTCTCGACTGGCAACACCTTCCTCTTGGTGCCGTCCACCAACGTGAGCCGCGACATCTACCAGCGGTTCATCAACCCGCAGGCCACCGAGCGGCAGATGCTGAGCCTGCAGCGCGCGTTCATCGTCCTGTTCGGCGCGCTCGGTATCGTGCTGCTCACGCAATTCACCACCGTGCTCCAGATGGCGCTGTACGCGTATTCGCTGGTGGGCGCGAGCCTGACCCCGGCTCTCCTCGCCGCCTTCCTCTGGAAGCGCGTCACGCCGCAGGGCGGCGTCGCGTGCATCGGCGGCGGGCTCGGCACGATCATCGGCATCGGCATTCTCGGGAGGATCGAGGGCCTGCGCGAGATCTTCGTGATGTCGTTCGGAGGGTCGGAGTTCGACTTCGCCAGCAGCGACTATATCGTGATCCCCGGTGTCATCGTCTCACTGAGCCTGCTCGTCATCGTGAGCCTGCTGACACCGCCGTCACCGCGGGAGAAGTGGGAGCCATTCTTTACCAAGGATGCGGATTGACGCTGCGACCTCGCCGAGCGCGCAGGTCAATATCCAATATCCAGTGGGGGAACACCTCTCATCCGACGGGACGGCGGGAGGGGAGGCTGGCCGCCCCCGGAGCGGACGTCAGTGAGCGGTCGCCGCGGTGGGATCGCGCGTCACGCCGAGCGAACTGCAGACGGCGGAGGGGGCGGCCAGGCGACCCGCCCGCCGAAGGCCCGGAGGGGGAGCCAGCCGACCCAACCGCCTACGCTTGTGGTGATTTCGGGGTGAGCTTACTCGTCGAACAGCTCGTTCTGCTCGTCGGAGTGCTCGGGCTCGCTGTGAATGAGCGTGCGGATGCGCCGCTGCCAGCGGTGGACGTCGAGCCGAGCCTCGGTCATGAGCATCCGGCGCAGCACGTCGGGCACGTCATCCAGCGCATCCACGAGATCAGTCAGGATCGCCCGCGCTTCCTGCAACCGGAACTGCTCCTCGGATCCGACCGTCATGTCCCGCAGGATCGCCCGCTCGCTGCGGGAGGCCACGATGGGTTGATCCAGCGTGGCCGTGAAGACCTCCGTGCGTCGTCCGGGCCCCCGCTCCTCCTCGATCGGCCTGAAACCGACGATGGCGTCCGACCGCCAGTACTTGCCGTAGCCCAGGTACACCATTCGCGCCGATCGAATCTCCACGGCCGCCCCCTTAGCCTTTACCCATTTTCCGCTTGAGTTCCTCCAGCTGCTCCTCGGCGCGCGCCTCCCGAGCGGACCGGTCGAGCTGCGAGCGCAGCATCTCCCCTTCCACATCCGTCTCCGGACGCGCGCCGCCCGCCGCTTCCAGATCGCGCCACGCCGCTTCTACGCTGCGAGCCGCATCGGTGGCAGGGCGCTGGCGCTCCGCTTCGATGAGCTGCGCCTTCATCTCGCCGTATTCCCGGTCGGCGAGCGCCAGCTCACTCCGCTGTGCTTCCAGCTTCCGGGTGAGCACCTCGACCCGCTCGCGGTGCTTGGCGGCAAACCGCTCGGCGACCTCGGCGGTCTCCGTGTCTTCGATGCCCCGCGCCAGCCGCCCGCGGCGCTCGGCGTCGGACAGCAGCCGCTGCTCCTGCGTCAGCCGCTGTTCCGTCTGCTGGATGCCCTGCCGCATCGCCTCGATGGAGGCCCGCGCCTGGATCACCGCCTCCCGCATCTGCGACATGGCGGCTCGGGGATCCCCGGAGGCCGCGTCGAGCGCGGCGTTGATCGCATCGCGCAGCCGTTCGAACACTAGCTCTTCTTGGCGGTCTTGGCGTAGAAAGCCGAGAAGACCTGCACGACCTTGGTGGAACCGCACTTGGGACACTTCGGCCGCTTGCTGCTGTGCTGCGAGATGTGCTCGATGCGGGAGAACCGCTTACGGCATTTCTCACAGCGATAGTCATAGGTCGGCATGGCGCTGGTATCCTCTCAGAGTGGTACGCCGAAAGGTTATCCGCGAGTAATGAGAGAATCAAGCGAGCGCATGCGCCTCGCGCCGGCCTCCGCAGGTGGCTTCCACCGACGCCAGGATCTATCTTGCGCACATGAGACACATCACGCTGCCGCTCTGCGCGCTCATGGCCGTCGCCTGCGGGCGGCCAAACCCCGAAAACACGGCGTCGTGCGGGTTCGCCATTCTCGGGGCCGCCAACAAAGCGCTGGACCAGCTGCACAGCGGGAACCGGCTGCTGTCGGAAGTGCCCGAGGACTTTCGCGGGACCGTCCCCGCCCGGGTACCCGGACACGGCACCGTGCCCTCACTGGTGGGGGAAACGGAGGAAGGTCCGATCGTCGCCTACGACGGCGACGGATTCCCGCCGGTGTCCGGCTACGGCGTCATCATGGTCAACGACTCGACGGATGTCACCGAGGGCGTGCTGATCTACAATCTCGACCCGCCCATGGGCTATCCGCTCTTGGGCGGCGTGTCGAACGGGCGCTACGTGATCCCGTTGTTCGGCATGCGCGTGGCCTGGAGCGCCGTCAGCACCGAGCGCTGCCCGCTGTTCGCCAAGATCGACACAACGGCGTCTTGAAGGGCCCGGTCCGCCCGGACACCTCTCACCGTGCGACGACCGGGATGCTGCTATCCGCCGGCGTCCCCGGCCCCTTCACCCCCTGTGTATACTCTCCGCTGAACCTTTGGCGGGGTTGGGCGGTATCCTGACATGAGGCCCTGGCCGCGGGAGAGGCGAGCACCGTGCTGTACGTCTGTCTGGCAACACGCAACGATGCCCCGAAGATCGGGCTGCTCCTCTGGAAGCTGCGACAAGTCTTCCAGGAGTTCCCGCGCGACTACCACATCCTCGTGGTGGACGACGCCTCGACCGATGGCACGGGTGAGACCCTCGAGACGTATCAGCGCGCGCTGCCGCTGACCTTGATCCGGCACCGGGAACCCCGCGGGCTCGCCGCCTCGCTCGAGGAGTTGTTTCGCGACGCGCTGTCCCGCTCCGACCGTCCGCGGCGGGACGCGGTCGCGACGCTCCCGGGCGACTTCTCCTACTCTCCGGCGGTCCTGCCGGACCTCGTCCGCCGCTTCGAGTCGGGAGCCGACGTGATCGTGGGCGAGTCCGAGCTGCGGAATCACGCGCTCGGCATGCGGGTCGTGGCGCGGTCGGCGCCGTGGCTGCTGCGACCGGGGATCGTGCTGCCGGGCCTCAAGGACCTGCTCTCGGGGGTCTCCTTGATCCGGCTCGTCACGCTCAAGAACTGTCTCCAGGGGGCGGAGACGTTCCTGCGGACCGAGGGAATGCCGGTGCGTGCCGAGTTGATCGCACGGGCATCGGCAACGGCACGCCAGATCGCCGTGGTCCCGATCGAGCCTCGTCCGGATGATGACGGATTTCCGTCCTCGGGGGAGCCCCTCGCCGTCGCCCTCTCACTGTTTCGCGCGGGTCGGGCCGTCCGCATCCCCCGCCCCGCCACGGAGATTCAACGGTAATGCAGATGCGCACCCTGACGATCATCGTGGCCGCGAGTGCCATCGCCGGTTCGGCCGGTGCCCAACAAGCACCGGACTCCGCGGAGACGTTCGCACACCGTTTCCCGGTGGGCGAAACCTTGATCTACGACGCCAAGTTCGGCCTCCTCACTCTGGGCAAGGGACTGATGCACATCGCCGGCGTGGATACCATCCGCGGGACGCCGGCACTGCACGTGGTCTTCCGGCTGCGGGGGGGTTCGTTCTTCTACCGGTTGGACGACCGGATGGATTCCTGGATCGGGGTGGACGACTTCGCGTCACGCCGCTTCGTACAGGACTTCCACGAGGGCAGCACGGACCGGTACACGGCGTACGACATCTTCCCCGACTCGGGGTACTTCGTGCAGTCCGGCGTCGACTCGGTCCTACCGACGTCACCTGCGCCGCTGGACGATGCCGCGTTCTTCTACTTCGTCCGGACGGTCGAGCTGGAGGAGGGCGAACGGTACGAGTTCGACCGGTACTTCCGACCTGACCGCAACCCCGTGGTGCTCGAGGTCCTCGGCCGCGACACCCTGGACGTTCCCGCCGGCCGGATCCCCACCATCCTGGTCCGGCCCGTCGTCCAGGGTCGGGGAATCCTCGAGGAGGCCAAGGAACCCAAGATGTGGCTCAGCGACGACGAGCGCCGCATCATGGTGCAGCTCAAACTCAAGTTCGCCTCGATCGCGACGATCACGCTGCGCCTACGTGAGATCCACACGGCTCCGCCGGAGGACTTCGACCTCGAGCCGCTCGCGTCCCGCTGAGATCTCGGGAGCAAGCCAAAGCGGGGGCGCCTCCGGGACACTTCCCCGGGGGCGCCCCCGTCTGGGTTGAACACGTGTCCAGGGCTACGGGCTCTTGCCCTTGGGATTCTGGATGGAGTCTCGTACCCGCTGGGCCGTCTTGGGGCTGATCACCTTGAGAATGAAGTAGAAGATGACCCCCAGGAACGCCAGCCACAGCAGTGCCCAGATCAGACTGAAGGCAATGCTGAGCAGCCCGAACAGCAGCTTCAGGGCCACGATGCCCACGATGGCGAGTATCGCGTAGCCCAGTATAGTGCGTAGCATCACTTGCCTCCCGGCGTGAGCGGGTTCACTCTACAATACGACGGTAAGGCAGGCCTGGTTTCACCTCAATCGAGCAGCCATGTCACACCCTGACGTGATAGTCGTGGGCGGAGGCGCTGTCGGTGCTGCCTGCGCGCATGCGCTGGCCCACCGCGGCGTGACCGTCACGATTCTGGAGCCCGGTCCCGAGGCGGGGGCGGCGACGCCGGCTGCAGCCGGCATGCTCGCCCCGTTCGCCGAAATGGAGCCGGACGATCCGATGCTCGCCTTCGCCGTGCGCGCGCGGGATCTCTACGCCGAGCTCGTGCCGACGCTGGAGGAGGAGACCGGACTCCAACTCGGTTTTCGTACGGAGGGTATCGCCCAGCTCGCCTTTGCCGAGCAGGACGTGGAAGACCTCAAGGATGCGGTCACCTGGCAGCGCCAGTCTGGGTTCCCGGTGGAGTGGCTGACCATCGAGGAGGTCCGGGGACTCCTCCCCGGCGTCGGCCCGGACGTGCTGGGCGCCGCTCTGGCGCCCGAGGACGGCGGTCTCGACCCCTCGGCCCTGCGGCTCGCTTTGCTCGACTGTGCGCAGCGGCCGCAGCACGGCGCGACGCTCGTGGCCGAACCTGCGGAGCAGCTGGTGTTCGATGGAGAGCGGGTCTCCGGCGTGCGGACGCCCTCGCAGACCATCCACGCCGGGGCCGTCGTCGTCGCCGCCGGTTGCTGGTCCGGCCGCATCCGCGGTCTCCCGCGATCGCTCCCTGTCGAGCCGGTGCGTGGGCAGATCCTCTGCCTGCGCTGGCCAGAGGACGAGCCTCCGGCAATCGTCTACGCCGGAAACGGCTACGTCATGGAGCGGGCCGGCGAGGCGATCGCCGGCTCCACCATGGAACGCGTGGGTTTCGACACCGGCACGACGCCCGCGGGCATCATCCGGATCCGGGACACGGTCAGCCGAATCTATCCGGCACTCGCCGACGCCGACCCATTGCAGACGTGGGCGGGACTCAGGCCCGTCACTCCGGACGCGCGACCGATCATCGGTGCCGACTCCCGGATTCCGAACCTGTGGTACGCCACCGGCCACGGGCGCAACGGGATTCTGCTCGCCGCGATGACGGGGCAGTTGATCAGCCAGCTGTACGCCGGCGACGAGATCGAGTACGACCTCACCCCGGTTTCTCCCTCACGGCTGTGGCCGGCCTGACACGTCGCGACCCTCCACGCCACTGAAGCGCTTCGCCTCAACCGCCCGGTTGAGGCGCAACTGGTCGGCGGAGAAGAGGCAGGGTATGTTACGCAGCTTATGGAACTCGTTCAGCTCACGTCACACGCGTCGCACACGACCCCTCAGCGCAAGCCGACCTGGCTCAAGGTAAAGGCCCCGGGCGGGCGCACCTTCGTCGGCATCCGCCAGATGATGCGCGATCTGGATCTCAACACGGTCTGTGAAGAGGCCCACTGCCCCAACATCGGCGAGTGTTGGGAGCACCGTGCGGCCACCTTCATGATCCTGGGAGACGTCTGCACGCGGAACTGCGCGTACTGTGCGGTCGCCCACGGCACACCGGCGCCCGACGATCCGGACGAGCCGGTCCGCCTCGCGGAAGCGGTCACGCGCATGGGACTCGAACACATCGTGATCACCAGCGTGGATCGCGACGACCTGCTCAACGGCGGAGCGGAGGCATTCGCCGGCTGCGTCACCGAGATCCGCGCGCGCATGCCCGAGGCCTCGGTCGAGCTGCTGATCCCCGACTTCAAGGGTTCGGATCGCGCCCTCCAAATCGTCGTGGACGCCAAGCCAGACATCCTGAATCACAATCTCGAGACGATCGCCCGGCTGTACCGCATCGCCCGTCCGGGCGGACGTTACGACCGTGCGCTGCAGCTGCTTCGTCGCGCCAAGGCGATGGACCCGACTCTACTCACGAAGTCCGGTCTCATGTGCGGTCTCGGCGAGGAGTGGGACGAGCTGGTGACCGCCATGCGCGATCTCCGGGCAGAGGACGTCGACATCCTCACCGTCGGTCAGTATCTGCGACCGTCGGACGGCCACCTCCCCGTGGCGCGCTTCTACTCGCCCGAGGAGTTCGCCGAGCTCAGGGAGCTCGGCTTGACCATGGGGTATCGGCACGTCGAGTCCGGTCCGCTGGTACGCTCGTCCTATCACGCCTGGGAACAAGTGCGGCGGGCGGCCGGCACCACCTCGTAGGCAGGAGCGCTTCTCAGTGTCCCAACCGGCTCTCGCCCCACAGCTCGACCCGGAACGGGTGGAGTTCTACCACAAGCTGCTCCGGGAGATGCTCCTCGTCCGGCGATTCGAGGAGCGCGCCGGCGAAGCCTACGCGCAGGGCTTGATCGGCGGCTTCTGCCATCTCTACATCGGCCAGGAGGCCGTCGCGGTTGGTGCCCTCGCCGCAATCCGCAAGGACGACTACGTCTTCGCGTCATACCGCGAGCACGCCCACGCCCTGGTGCAGGGCACCTCCAGTCGGGCCATCATGGCGGAGCTGTTCGGCAAAGCCGCGGGGTGCTCGGGGGGGAAGGGCGGATCCATGCATCTGTTCGACGTGGAGCACAACTTCATGGGCGGACACGGCATCGTCGGAGCCCACCTGCCGCTCGCCGCCGGTGCCGCCTTCACGGCGCGGTATCGCGAAACTGATCAGGTTGCCCTGTGCTTCTTCGGTGAGGCGGCGGTGAACATCGGGGCGTTCCACGAAACGCTGAACATGGCGGCACTCTGGGAGCTGCCCGTGGTGTTCGTGTGCGAGAACAACCGCTACGGCATGGGCACGGCGCTGGAGCGCGCCGCGGCGGTGTGGGATGTCTACCGCCGGGCCTGCTCGTACGACATGGCGGAGCAGACGGTCGACGGTATGGACGTGCTCGCCGTGCACGGCGCGGTGACGAACGCCGTAACCCGGGCGCGGGACGAGCAGCTCCCGACGCTCATCGAGGCGCGCACGTATCGGTACATGGGGCACTCGATGGCGGATCCGATCCACGGGCACTACCGCACCAAGGAGGAGCTCGAGGAACAGAAGGGCAAGGATCCGATCCAGCATCTGATCGACCAGCTGCAGGGAGCGAATCTGCTCACGGACGAGACGCTCGAGCAGACACGGCAGTCGGTGGAGGAGGAAGTCGACGACGCCCTCCGCTTTGCGGACGAGAGCCCCGACCCCGACCCCGACGAGCTGTTCACTGACGTCTACCGGGACTGACATGCCGACCATCACGTACCGAGACGCATTGAACCAGGCGCTCCGTGAGGAGATGGAGCGCGACCCCAACGTCTTCCTGATGGGGGAGGAGGTCGGGGTATATCAGGGCGCCTACAAGGTGAGCCGCGGGCTGCTCGACGCGTTCGGAGAGCGGCGGGTCGTCGATACCCCGATCGCCGAGTTGGGATTCGCCGGGCTGGGTGTCGGCGCGGCGATGGCGGGGCTCCGTCCGGTCATCGAGTTCATGACGTGGAATTTCGCGCTGCTGGCGATCGACCAGGTCGTCAACTCGGCTGCGAAGATGCTGTACATGTCCGGCGGCCAGATCAACATCCCGATCGTGTTCCGCGGGCCCGGAGGCGCGGCCCTGCAGCTGGCGGCGCAGCACTCGCAGGCATTCGAATCGTGGTACGCCCACATCCCGGGGCTGAAGGTCGTGACACCAGCCACACCGTACGACGCGAAGGGACTGCTCAAGTCGGCCATCAGGGACGAGAACCCAGTGGTGTTTCTCGAGGGCGAGATGCTCTACAACGCCAAGGGTGACGTGCCCGATGAGGAGTACACGATCCCGCTGGGAAGCGCCGACGTGAAGCGCGAAGGGACCGACGTCACGCTCATCTGCCATTCCAAGACCGTCGCCGTGGCCCACAAGGCAGCCGATCGACTCGCGGACGAGCACGGCGTGTCCGTGGAAATCGTGGATCTGCGGAGCATTCGACCACTCGACACCGAGGCCATCGCACGGAGCGTCGTCAAGACTAATCGCTGCGTGATCGTGGAAGAGGGGTGGCCGTTCTGTGGCATCGGGGCGCAGGTCGTGGACGAGATCCAGCGGGAGGCCTTCGACCATCTGGACGCCCCCGTGCTGCGCGTAACCAGCGAGGACGTACCGATGCCGTACAATAAGAAGCTCGAGCGGGCCGCGAAACCGAACCCCGACAAAGTGATCGCGGCCGTCAAGCGCGTCGCGTACCTGGATTGAGGGGAGCCAGACGGCCATGGTGACGAAGGTGCTCATGGAAGCGCTCTCCCCGAC
>JBDGYA010000085.1:0-10302 GCA_039584325.1 Gemmatimonadota bacterium | reverse complement strand
CCCCGCGCGGACGACACCGATGCCTTCGGCGTCACATGGGAGACTCGCGGCCCGTACCGCGTTGCCAATCGCCACCCTCTCGAGGAGGCAACCGCCGAACAGATTGCCGAGTACTCCCTGCCGACTCCCGACGAGCTGATCGACGCAAAGGAGATCACCAAGCGCATCAGCGCCATCCGGGCGATGGATCGGGAATACGCCATTGTCGGGCGGGCCGTGGCCTCGTACGGGTTCTTCGAGATGTCGCAGGTGCTGCGTCGACCCGAACAGTTTCTCATCGACCTGGCCTCAGACCCCGACGTGGTCAACACCCTTATCAGCCGCCGGCCTGACCGAGCGCTTCCTGGATGTCGCCGGCGAGTATCTGGACATCATTGAGTTGCCCGGCGATGACTTTGCCGGGAACACCGGTCCCATCATCTCACCCGCCATGTTCGATCAGTTCTTCAAGGAGCCCTACCGCCGCCTCATCCACCTGATCAAGCATCACAGCCCGCATATAGCAGTGACCTACCACTCAGACGGAGCGATGACTGCGTTGATGTCGCGGCTGCTTGCGATCGGGGCTGACGTATTCCACTCCGCGGAGCCGCTGCCGGCTTGGGATCTCGCTGAGATGAAAAGCCTGTACGGCGGCCAGATTGCCTTCATGGGCGGCATCGACATCCGCGAGGCGCTGCAGGGCGATGAAGCCGGCGTGGAGGCCGAAGTGAAGACCCGGCTGCGTGAACTGGGACCCGGCGGCGGCTATATTCTGGCTCCGGCCAACCACCTCCAGTGGGACGTGTCCCCTCAAAACCTGTTCACTCTCTACGAATCCGCCAGAGCGTACGGGCGGTATCCGCTGGATAGCTGAGTCAAGGGTGGTATGAGACCGCCTATCCGACTCCAGTGGTCGAGCGGTTCAGCGGTTGGGCGCATTCTGCACTTGGATATTGGCTATTCGCCCGTTGAGCATTGGCTATTGACTCACTGCTCCGGTCGCGCCGTCGCCACCACGTGGCGGGTGAGCCGGTCGAGCAGTGCTCTGAGCTTCTCGCGGCGCGCCTTGACGGTCCGGCGCACCCAGAAGACGGCCCCTCCACCGGCCAGGCCGAGCATCGGCAGGAGCAGCTGCGGCGCGCCGCTGCTGCCCACGAGCATGGCCACCATCCCGGCCATCACGGCCCCGACCCCCACGGAGGCGGCGATGGTCAGCGTGTGGTCCTCCGACACCGTGATCTTGGTCCGACCCGCACGCGGGCTCACCTGCACCTTGGCCGAGCCGCCCGCGCGCTTCGCCTCGTCCCCGACGGCCGACGCCCACGAGAACACGCCCGGCAGCGCCGCCTGGATCACGCCCGACGTGCCCATTGTCTCCTGCACGATGTCGAGCAGCACCGGGAATTCCCGCTCCGGTACCATGCCCGGGGCCGTGCGGGAGAGCTGCCAGCCGGCAGGCATGCCGAGGATGCGTGACGTGGCACCGGCCACCGGCTGCTCCAACGCGTCCGCCGCGGCCATCACGTGCCGCGAGGGGATGTCGACCTCCGCCGCCATCTGCTTGACGCCCGTGAGGGAGAAGTCCTCTGTCGGCGTCGGCTCCACGGCTTCGAGCGAGGCCGCCCGCTGCAGGATGTCCTTGGCCTCGGTATCGCTGTACCGCCGCGCCGGCGGCGCGGGCGCCGTCAACGCGTGGAACAGCTCGTTCGGCGTGCGGAACCGCCGGTCCGGATCGATCGCCATCGCGCGCACCAGCGCCCGCTCGACCGAGTCCCCCAACTCGGCCAAGCGCGTGCGCTGCGCCGGCGGTGCGCGAAGGAACCGCCCCTGTTCCAGCTCCTCGTACGACAGCCAGCGCGACGGGACGCTGCCCACCAGCATCTCGTAGATCACGCACGCCAGGCCGTAGACGTCGGTGCGCTCGTTGACCTCGGCTCCGCCTGCTGCCTGCTCGGGACTCATGTACCCGGGCGTGCCAATGGCCACCCCGGTCCGGGTGAGCGGCTCGTCGCTCGCGCTGGAGACGGCCTTGGCAATGCCGAAGTCGGTCACCAGCGCATGGCCCTCGGACAGCAGCACGTTCTCGGGCTTCACGTCGCGATGCACCACGCCCTGCCGGTGCGCGTAGCTCAGCGCGTCGGCCACGTCTTCCGCAATAGCCAGGGCCTCGCGCAGCGGGAGCGCTCCCTCGCGGTTGAGCTTCGCCCGCAGCGATTCGCCCACCACGAACGGCATCACGTAGTAGAGGAGCTCATCGACCACACCCGAGTCGTGCAGCGGCAGGATGTGCGGGTGCGCCAGGTTCGCGGTGACACGGATCTCGTGCAGGAACCGCTCGGCGCCCAGCACGGCGGCCAGGTCGGGACGCACCACCTTGAGGGCCACGTTGCGGTCGTGCCGCTCGTCCACCGCGAGGTACACGGTGGCCATGCCCCCACGGCCCACCACACGGTCGATACCGTAGCGGCCCGCGAGGGCGGTCTGAAGTCGCTCGAGCTCGTCGGTCATGGCGCGTGGAAAGATGGGGGACGGCGAGGTGGAGGCAAGATCCAATATTGAACAGCCAATATCCAGTATCCCATGTAGGAGCGGGGACGCTGGTTCGCAGTTCAGGGGGTCTGCTCGTCCCCCACTTGGACATTCATCATTCCCCCACTGGATATTGGATATTCTCCAGGCTGGAGTCGCACTCTGCGTGCGCATGATAGAGGGCGGATGGACGGATAGGCGGACAGACGGGTAGACGGACAGACGGACGGACGGATACTGTGGTGCGACCTCAGTTCCTTTCCGTCCATCCGTGCGACCGCCCATCACCACGTCGAGCAGGCGACATCGGCTACGCCGTGGCCCGCAGGAGCTCGACCGGCGCGTCGGCGACGCTCGCCGCGAGATAGGCGTTGGGGTCGTGGTACAACGCACCCTCGGGCAACCAGGACCACAGCGGCCCCAGGTCGTGCCGCACGCGCTCCCGGAAGAACCTGGGAAGCGTCGTGCTCTCACCCTCGAAGTAGTCGCGGAACTGGCGATCGTGCTCGAGCAGCTCGCGCACTCTCGTGTAGTACCGAATGCGGCCGAAGCCCTCCGAGGACACCCCGCGAACGACGTTCATCCACCGCGGAATCGTGGCCTTGATCGCCCGGAATCGCGCATACATCGCACGCCACGAGAAGGTATGCCTGGTAAGCGAAATCACGTTGTCGTAGAAGTCGGGCCAGGAGTAGTTGGCCGGCTTCACGTTCATGGCGTGGTTGTTGTTCAGGAAGTGGAACGGGAACGGCAGCACCCGGTTCTCCCGCTGATACTGCAGGTTGAGCGGTGCCGCCCGTCCAAAGGCCGACAGCAGCGAGTACCCCGGGAAGGCCGCCGGTGCCAGATCCACGAACCGCTTCGTGAGCTCGAACGGTTCGGCGCCCGCGTCACTATCGAGCCCCAACACGAAGTTCGTCTGCACATACGGGATGTGCTGCTGAATCGTGCGCACGTGCTCGGCGACGGACAGCACCTTTCGCATGCCCTCGGCTTTGCCGGTCTTGGACTTGTTCCCGAGGTCGTACCACGACTCGATTCCGGGGAGGAGCGCCTTGAATCCATTCCGCTGCAGCCGCTCGAGCCGAGGCTCCGACAGCAGTGAGAGACTGCTCTCGGCGATGAAGTCGACACTCCCCGGTGGTACGGCTTCCTCGATGGCCTGCATGGAGTCGTCGAAGCGCACGCCGAAGTTGGGATCGTGCCATGCAACCCGCGGACGACGGAAGCGTTGCCGCAGAAACCGGAGGTCGTCCTTGAGGACGTCGAAGTCCAGGGACTGATAGGGGATCTCCGAGTCGATGCAGAAGCCGCAGGTGTAGGGGCAGCCGAGGCTTGCCAGCATCGGAACGATCTGGATGAGAGGGGCCTTCGCGAGGGTGCGCTCGACATAGGGCCAGCGTTGGCGCACTCCCGGGAGGGACGCCGGCTGGCGCGCGGACTCGAGATGCATGCCGAGCGGTCGTTGGACCGACGGGTCCCGCAGAATGTCGCGGATCTGCTCCCGATCGGTGAAGCCGAGCACGTAATCGAAGTACTGTCGAGCATCTTCGGGATAACAGCGCGCGTGCGGTCCGCCAAGGACCGTGACGGCGCCGCGCGAGCGAAACAGATTGCTCAGGGCATACGCGAGCTGCGCGGCCTGCGTGAAGGCACCGATGAACACGACGTCCACGTTACGTGGCAACTCGTCGAGGAGGTCCTCAAATCCCGTATAGCACACGAAGCTGACGTCGTGGCCGTCCTCTTCACACCACACACCGATGATCTGCGGCATGATGCTCGCCAGATTGGCATTCATCAAGCGGGCGTACAGTGCCCTCGTCGGGCCTTTGGTTACGAGATCGATGATCCCCACGCGTAGTGGACGCACCGGTACTCCTTCTCTGGTGTGGCGGCCGAGTGGCTCCACGTCACTCTCTTCGAGGCGCGAGTGACCGCTCGGCGCGTCGTAGCCCCTTCCCTCCACTGTCGGTCCCCATCAGATCACCGCTCCGACCAGCGGTGTTCCTGCTACCCGATGCGCCGTTTCATGCGATGCTTTCGCCGCCGCGCGGCCGCCGCTTTGAGCCGCTTTGCCGTACTCGGCTTCACGTAGTAACGCTTCTTCCGCAGATCTCGCAGGATACCGGAGCGCTGGACCTGCCGGCGAAAGTGCTTGACCGCCCACTCCACCCGGTCGTTCCCGTCCAAGATCACTTCGGTCATGCACACTCCGATCGACTGGGGGATACAAACGGGGCTACCCCAAGGTGTGTCCTGGGGTAGCCCCGTCGCGCGTCAGGCGGTGAGGCGCAGCTTACGCGCTCGCCTTCGTCACGTTCTCGGCTGCCGGGCCCTTCTGGCCCTGCACGACGTCGAATTCAATCTGCTCACCCTCACGCAGGGACTTGAAGCCGTCTCCCTGAATGGCCGTGTGGTGGACGAAGCAGTCCTTGCCACCGTCTTCGGGCGTGACAAACCCGAAGCCCTTGCTGTCGTTGAACCACTTCACTGTTCCCTTGGTACGCATGCCGTACTCCCTTTTCTTGACGTGGTCGGGGGTGCGGATCATGCCGTACCAACCGACTACACTTCCGCGGATTCATGCCCCCGCGTCGGGCTGCCGCGCTACAGTGCGCGGCGTGACACTTCAAAAAGACAACGGGGGACCCGATCGGTGCCGGGTCCCCCGTCGACGTTCGAATGAGGCCGACTCTCCACAATGGAGCCGTTGCCTCGGCCGCGAATCATAACCTGACGCGGAGGCCAGGTCAAGCCCCAGGGCCGACCAGCGACAGTCGATACGGGCTATGCCGCCGGCCTGCACCGCACGCGGCAGCCGCCGTGCTCGCGGCGATATTCCCCACTCCTTATCTTGTGCCGAGATGTCTGAGCAAATCGATCGATTGAAGCAGGCCCTGGCGGATCACTACCGGATCGTACGGAAGATAGGCGCCGGCGGCATGGCCACGGTCTACCTGCTGCGGCCCGAACTCGCTGCAATACTCGGAGCCGAGCGGTTCCTGCGTGAGAAAGAGATCGCCGGATGGATGAATAGGAGGGTAGGCGGGTAGGCGGATAGGCGGGAGCGTGCTGGGAGCAAGTTGCAGCGTCTGCCATCCGTCCGACCGCCCAACTGACTCTCCCTGGGCCGAGTGCTGTCGCGATCCGTATCCGCCAGACACCCGCGTGCGAACGCGGGCATTACGTCAGGGCCTAGCGCGCCGGAATCGTCAACTCGGAGAAGTGATACTGCGCGATCTTCCAGCTGTCCCCGTCGCGGACCCTCGTCTCGGAATACCGCCAGGATCCCGCCTGCTCCTCTCCTCCCGGCAGGGTGAGCGATCCATCCAAGTAGGCGACGGCGACCGCGACATCACCCAGCACGCGGACGTCGAGATCGCGCACGTCGAACGTGGCGCGGAACCCGGCTTCATACGCCGCCTGCAGCGCAACCGGATTGAACCCCTTGACCAACGTCCCGCCGCCAAAGAGGAAGCCTCGGGCCTCCGCACTGTAGAACTGCCCGAGCCGGTCGAAGTCGCCGGCACTCCACGCGGCCAGCGACTCCATCATGGCGGCACGGACGTCGCCGTCCTGCGCACCCTGGGTCGGCCGCAAAACACCGAGGCTCATGAGGACAACGGGAACGACAATCCAGCGTCTGGCGGACATGGCTCTCTTCTCCCTGTTTCGACACGCCAAAGGTGATGTGATGGGTCGAGGGTCGCCAGGTGCCGCTGACCTGAGGGACGACGCGTGACGGTACCACGACGCGGCCGGTCCAGGCTGGCCTTCCCGCCCGAGGGAATGTACGTCGGCGTTGCCGTCCTGAGCATCCTGGTCGTGTTCCTGTACGTCGATCTCTCGCCCCGAGTGGAAAGCGAATTCTTCTTCTCGGATGCGGACCCACAGCTGCAGACCTCGATCGAGATCGACCGTCGCTTCCCATCCCCACCGCAGATCATCGTCCGGGCCGAAGCCCCGGATCTGGCAGCCGCCTCGTACGAGACTGCCATCCGCGACCTCACCGCCGACCTCGAAGAGGTGCCCGGCATCATCGGTGTGTACAGCGCGTCGAATCAGGATGCGGTTGCCAGCCCGCTGTGGTCCCGCCTGCTCCTCACACCGGATGGGGCGGCAACGAATATCGTGCTCAGCACCGACGGCACCGACCCTGCCGTGCTCGTGCCGAGGGTGGAGACGGTGGTGGACGGCCACGTGGGACCGGACGTGGATCTCCGCCTGTCGGGCGTTCCCTACGTCGTCGAGCTCATTCGGCGCAGCCTGTTCCGGGACCTGATCGTGTTCAGCTCCGCCGCGCTCGTCGTCTTTGGACTGGTGATCGGCGCGGTGTATCGACGCGGGCGGATCGTCCTCGGTGCCTTGTCGGCGTGCTTGACCGCCTGCGCGCTCACGCTCTCGCTCGCCCAACTCTTTGGCATCGCGATCGGCCTGTTGACCGCGAACATCACGACCATCGTCTTCGTGCTCACGCTGTCGCACGTGGTCTTTCTCACGTCGAACTGGCAGGCAACTCGCGCCGACGGTGGCCCGGTCGACGTGGATCCCGTCGGCGCGGCCGTGCGCATCACGATCGTCCCGTCGTTCTGGTGCATGTTCACGACGCTCTGTGGGTTCCTGAGCCTGCTGCTCGCCACGGCGAAGCCACTCCGCGAGTTGGGCATGGCCGGCGCCATTGGCACCGTGACCGCGATCGCGGTGGCGTACGGCCTTTACCCCGCATTCTTGCGCGTCGCCTCTGGGGGATCCGCTGCCCATGCAGTGCGTGCAGGTGCAGGGGGACTCGAGGCGTTCCTGCCGAGGACACGTGCACGCCGGTGGCTCATCGGGCTGGGCGCCGTCACGGTGATCGCCGGCCTCGGGATCCGGCAGCTCAGCACCGATCCGAGCCTCCTGTCCTACTTCGCTCGGGGAAGCGACATCCGCGCCGGACTCGAGTCGATAGACCGCGACGGCGGAAGTAGCTCGTTGAATCTGGTGGTGCGGGACGCGGACGCTGGATTGCTCGACACGGACACCGCCTACGCCAAGATGTGGACGCTGCAGGACACCCTGGAAGTCGACGCATCGGTCGGCGTCGTGCTGTCGCCCGCCGTCCTGTTGGCAGATGCCAAGCGGGCACCGCTCGCCGGATTTCTCAACTGGAGCCGGCTCCTGGCTATCCTCGAGAGCCCGCGCCTCAACCGTATCGCGCTGAGCTTCGTCACCCAGGACCATTCCCAGGGACTCTTCTTCCTCCGGATGCGGGAGGCTCGGCGCGTCGAGTCCCGCGCCGAGGTGATCGAGCGCATGGAGGGCTACGTGCGAGAGAGTGGCCTGGACGTCGTGCTCGTCGGTGGACAGTACGATCTGCAGGCACAGCTGGGCCAACTGATCGCCGGAAGTCTCCGCACTGCCATCGGGGGACTCTTGCTGTTGTTCATCGCCGTGGCGTTCGTCGTGTCCCGCGCCGTCCGTGCCTCGGCGGCGATGGTGGCGTGTCTGACGGCAATCCCGCTGGTGATCCTCGGCACGCTGGGGCATTTCCGCGTGCCCGTGGACATGATCGCGTCGCCCGCCGTGAACGTGTCGCTAGCGATGGGCGTCGACTCGATGATTCATCTCGCGGTCCGTGCGCGGCGACTCCGTCCCATCGAGCCCACTCTGTGGAACGCGTGGTTGCAGGCCCGTGTGGAGCTGTGGCGCCCCATCCTCGGCGCGAGCTTCATCATCTGTGCCGGCTTCGGCATCTTCAGCCTGTCGGCCTTCCCCCCCACGCAGCGCTTCGGCCTGGCGGTGATACTCGGCACGGTCACGGCGGCAACGGTCACGTTGATTGCAGTACCGTTCGGGGCGGCGGCAACGGCCGGACAGGCGAAGGGCGGTACGGCGGAATAGAGGGCGGGACGGCGGTTGAGCGCTGCAGCGGGTACGCGGGCCCGCCCTCGCCCACCTCGACGTTCACCATTCCCCCACTGGAAATTGGATGCTCCCGTTACGGATGGGGAGCCATGCGCGCAATGCGTGCGCGCGCCTCGCCGACCAGGGGCTGCAACTCCGGATCGGCATCCCTCCACAGCTCGAGCACGCGCTCGTAGTGCGCCACGGCCGCCTCCAGGTCACCACGTGCTTCGTAGATCTCACCGCGGTGGAAATGCGATGGGGCGACATAGACGAGGTCGTGCAGCGACGTGTTGGTGAACGATCCATACCACCGCAGCGCGTCGTCCAGCCTCCCCACCTGTTGGTAGGCACGGGCGCGCAGGAAGCGCTCCCGACCGAGGGAGAAGAACGGCGAGGCAACGTTGAGCTGCTGCCAGTTCTCCAGACGCAGCCCGTCCAGGAGCGCTGCGGCCGCGGCAGTGTCCCCGTCGGCCATCGGCGTTGCGGCGCGTAGGCCGAGCGTGAGATCGGCGAGAATCGATCCCGCTTCGTCCGGCACGGTCAGCATCGCAAGTTGCTCGAGTTGCCGCGTGACCTCGGCTCGGTCACCGAGCTGCGCGCTCAGGACGCCCTCGAGGTACGCGCGCAGCACCGCATGAAGTCCGTTGTGGACCGAGTGCCAGACGAGCGGTGAGGCGCTGGGTTGCGGGGCGGGCAGCGCCGCGAACTGCGAGCCGAGATCCGCCAGCTCCTCTGCCGGCCGCTCGAGAAACGGGAGCGTCGCCAGGAAGGCGCGGTGCTCGAGGGCTGCCGTCGGGTCCAGCTCCGCGGCACGGTCGAGCTGAGTGATCGCTGCCGCCCGCTGACCGGTCGCCACCCTGAGATAGGCAAGCAGAACCCGCCCAACCAACCGTACCTCGACCGAGCGGTGCGGCTCCACCAGGGTCGCCACCACCGCTCGGACACCGTCGAGGTTGCCGCTGTACGTTCCCGCGGCCCAGGCGAGCTCGGGGAGATCTCCCTCCGGATGGGATCTGAGCTGCGGGAGGAGCGCGTCCAGCTCCCCTGCCTCACCCTGCTGCAAGACGAGGAGCATCCGCATCTCCAGCGGCACCCGGCTCGCTTCACTGAGCGTCGCCACCTGGTCGACCAGCGCCTCCAACTCCTCCACGTTGCCCTCGGCGGCCGCCAGGCGTGCCAAGTGTACGCGTGCGGTGGCCTGGGCCGGTTCCAACGCGAGCAGTCGGAGGAGGGGCGCTCGCGATTCCGAGAGCGGGCGCCCGAGGCGGGGGCCGCTGTGGAACAGCACCTCGCTCAGCTGGTACCACGCCTCCACGTCCTGCGGATAGGTGCTCACGATCGCGCGGTACAGCTCTTCGGCTTCGAGCGCTCGCCCCTGCCGCACGGCTCTGAGCGCCGTGAGCAACCGCCGGTCCCGCTCGGCCAGCCGGTCGGCGAAGCGGACAGCTTGTTCCGACGCTTCGCTCGCGATGTCGGCTCGCAACATCCAATCGGCCGCGACACTGAGCTGATACCACGCCAGCGCGAACGTGGAGTCCTCGCGGACCGCCTCCTGCAACGCGTCTCCGGCTTCCGCAAACCGCCCGCTCCACATGAGCTTCGTGCCGCGCAGATACGCCTTGAGCGCGGGGAGGGAGCTGGTGGTGACCGCGGCGATCCGCGTGAGTCGCTCGCCCGACGCCCCCGGACCCTCCACCAGCAGTTGCGCGGCAAGTCGATCCACCAGCATCAGCACGTCGTCGGCCGCCCCTTCGACCGATGCCTGCGCGACGGGAGACAGCCCGCCGGTACCTGCGTACAGTGCCGCGTCGAGTCTGATGGTTGCACCGACCTCCACGATGTCGCCCAGCACGAACAGCCCGGCGTCCAGCGCACGGGCCAGTGCGCGCCCCGCCGCGGGCT
>JBDGYA010000012.1:0-79377 GCA_039584325.1 Gemmatimonadota bacterium | reverse complement strand
CATGCTGCGGGAGGCCAACTTCCTCCACCTCAATCACGCCAAGCGGCTGTGGACCTGGATGGCGGACCTCTACGCCCTGGCACTCGGACTCCTCGCCATTACCGGGCTCTTCGTACTCAAGGGAAAGAAGGGCATCACGGGTCGTGGGGCGTGGCTCACCGGAATAGGGGCCGGTGTTCCGTTGCTGTTCCTCTGGCTGTATCTCTGACGCCGTCCGGGTCGGTGGCCGCGGCGGCCGCTCCATGCTAGAATCCTGTGGCTGTCGGCTGCCTCAGCGAGGCGGCCGGCCCTTGTCACGTAAGTCATTCCAGTTCTGTCAGATAGGGTGGGTGGTGAGATGGCGAAGAGCGACGATTTCCTGAAGCGACTCGGGATCGAGGACGTGAACCTCGGTGGGTTCGGCGGTGAGTGGGTAGGCTCGGGTCCCGACCTCGAAGTGATCACGCCGATCGACGGCTCCCGCATCGCGACGGTCAAGCAGGTCACCGAAGACGAGTACGACCGGATCGTGGCCCGGGCGCATATGGCGTTCCTGTCGTGGCGGCGCGTGCCCGCACCGCGCCGCGGCGAGGTGATCCGGCAGCTCGGCCTCAAGCTGCGTGAGGTGAAGCACGAGCTCGGCCAGCTCGTCACGCTCGAGATGGCCAAGATCCTCCCCGAGGGAGAAGGCGAAGTCCAGGAGATGATCGACATCTGCGACTTCGCCACCGGCCTGTCGCGGCAGCTGTACGGGCTCACGATGCAGTCGGAGCGTCCCGATCACCGCATGTACGAGCAGTGGCACCCGCTGGGGGTCGTCGGCGTGATCAGCGCGTTCAATTTCCCGGTGGCGGTGTGGAGCTGGAACACGGCCATCGCGGCGGTGTGCGGCGACAGCGTGTTGTGGAAGCCGGCTAGCAAGACGCCGCTCACGGCGATCGCGTGCACGAGGATCGCGCAGCAGGTTGCCGAGGAGAGCGGCGTGGATCCGGCGATCTTCTCCCTGGTGATTGGCAAGGGCTCCTCGGTTGGCGAGCGGTTATTGCACGACACGCGTGTGCCGCTGGTGTCGGCGACGGGCAGCTGCCAGGTGGGACGCCGCGTGGCCGAAGTCGTGGGGAAGCGCTTTGGGCGCACGATTCTCGAGTTGGGCGGCAACAACGCGATCATCGTGACGCCGCATGCCAGCATGGACATGGCGCTCCGAGCGATCCTGTTCGGCGCTGTGGGCACGGCGGGACAGCGCTGCACGTCTACGCGCCGGATTATCGTGCACGCTTCGGTAAAGGATGAGCTTGTACGCCGTCTGGTCACGGCCTACGAGGGCATCCCGATCGGTGACCCGCGCGACTCCGGGACCCTCATGGGGCCGCTCGTCACGACGGGCGCGGTGCAGGATCTTCAGAACGCCATCGAGCGTGTGAAGAAGGAAGGTGGCAAGATTCTCTACGGCGGCGAGCCCCTCGATGGGTCCGATTACCCCGGAGGACACTACGTGAAGCCCTGCATCGCGGAGGCGAAGAACGAGTTCCAGATCGTGCAGGAGGAGACGTTCGCGCCGATTCTGTACATCATTGAGTACGGCACGAAGGGCTCCTCCCCCCAGCAGGCAGTCGACGAGCTGGAGGAAGGGATCGCGCTCCACAACGGTGTGCCGCAGGGGCTGTCATCGGCGATCTTCACCGAGCACGTGCGCGAGGCCGAGCTGTTCCTGTCAGCGCGCGGCTCGGACTGCGGTATTGCCAACGTGAACATCGGCACCAGTGGTGCGGAGATCGGCGGTGCCTTCGGCGGCGAGAAGGAAACCGGTGGCGGCCGCGAGTCGGGATCGGACGCCTGGAAGGCCTATATGCGGCGTCAGACGAACACGATCAACTGGAGCACGGAGCTACCGCTGGCGCAGGGGATTACGTTCGGAGACTGATCAGGGGCGGATGGATGGTGAGGCGGGTGGACGGATGGCCCGGTGCGTCGTTCGAGGCCCTGGGCGTTTCCGTACTGTGTCCTACGCCGGCAGCCTCCTCGGATTAGCGACCGCGGTCATCGTCGCCGCCAATTCGCTCCGTCCAGTCGTCGAGTGAGCGCGGCCAATCCTCCCGCAGCAGGCGGGAGAGCGCGCGGTCCGCCAGCACCCTTCCACCCGTCTGGCATGTCGCGCAGTAGTTCACCTCGTTCTCGGCGTATCGGATGCGCTGCACCGGCGAGTCGCAGACCGGGCATGGCTGTCGGTAGCGGCCGTGCACCGCCATCCCCTCGCGGAATGCGGTGACCTTCTCGGGGAATCCGTCTCCCACCTCGTGCCGCAGACGCTCGGTCCACTGTGTGAGCGTAGCACGTGTCGCCTCGAACAGGCGAGCGATCTGGGCGTCATCCAGGCGGCTCGTGAGGGTGAGCGGTGAGAGCCGGGCAGCGTGGAGGACTTCGTCGGAATAGGCGTTGCCGATGCCGCTCAAGATTTCCGGGTCGGTGAGCGCTCGCTTGAGCGTATGGTTCGACAACGTGAGACGTTCGGCGAATGTCGCCAGGTCAATCTGGAAGACATCGAGCCCTCCGGCATCGAACTCGGCGAGCGTCTCTCGCCCTTGGACGAGATGCAGCGAGGCACGCCGCTTCTTCCCCTCTTCCGTGAGCAGCAGTGTGCCGTGCTCGAAGTCGAAAGCGGCGAGTCCCCGGCCCTTGGGGACCTTGGCGCCCGGCGGGCGCCACCGCAGCCGACCGGCGATCATGAGATGGATCAGCACGAAGTACTCGCCGTCCAGTGCGAGGACGATGCGCTTGCCGATCCGCTCGAGACCGCTCACCGTGCGCTCCGACGCGGCGTGAATCGGCGGGTCGACCGAGCGGAGCACGAACGGGTTCCCCAGGCGGATGGACTGCAGTTGTTCTCCGCGGACCCTGGAGCCCAGTGCCTCGAGATACACGGTGATGTCGGGAAGCTCGGGCATGGACCTTACTTGCCATCGGACGACCCGCCGCGCAATGTTTGCGCTGATCTCGGGCCGGAGTTCCCTCGTTCCTCCATCACTCCGGTCGAGTGAGCCGACGCGGTGAACACGTAGCGGTGGGAACGAGCGCTCAGCTTGAGCCTTCGTGCCCATTCCGGATTGCACTCTACCGAAAGGAGCCCGCAGTGCTCAAGGACTTCAAGGAATTCGCCATGCGGGGCAACGTGGTCGACATGGCGGTCGGTATCATCATCGGCGGCGCCTTCGGGACCATCGTCAAGTCGCTCGTCTCCGACGTGCTGATGCCACCCATCGGCCTCCTGCTGGGCAACGTCGACTTCTCGAATCTCTTCGTTGCGATCAAGGCAGGTGATCCCGCCGGACCCTACTCGACGCTCGTTGAGGCGCAGGAAGCCGGTGCGGTGACGGTCAACTACGGCGTGTTCTTCGACAACATCGTGAGCTTTCTCATCGTCGCTTTCGCGGTGTTCCTGCTCGTGCGCGCCATAGTGCGGCTGCAGAAGGAGGAGGAGGCCGCCCCGCCGCCGCCCGACAAGAAGGAGTGCCCGTATTGCTACGCCGGCATGCCGATCAAGGCGACGCGCTGCCCCAGTTGCACCTCGCAGCTCGAGGCGGCCTGAGCACCGGCCCCTCACACGGTAGGACGTGACGCACGGGCGGCCTCCGGCCGCCCGTGCGCGTCTCTATGCTGGGAGTGGTTCCTCTCCATCGAGTTTGGCGACGATCACGGCACCGCAGGAATCGCTCAGGACGTTCACCGTGGTGCGGAACATGTCCAGAATCCGGTCCACAGCCAGGATGATGGCCACGCCCTCGAGCGGCAGTCCTACCGCCGCCAGGATGATCGACATCATCACGAGCCCCGACATCGGCACGGACGCGGCCCCGATGGAGGCCAGCAGGGCGGTGAGCACGATGATGAGCTGCTGGTCCAGCGAGAGCGCGAATCCGTACACCTGGGCGATGAAGATGACGGCGACGCACTCGTACAGCGCCGTGCCGTCCATGTTGACCGTGGCCCCGATCGGGAGCACGAACGACGAGATCTTCTCCGACACCTTGGAGTTTTGGGTGACCGCCTCCATCGTGAGCGGCAGGGTGACGATCGTGGAGCACGTCGAGAAAGCCGTCACCAGGGCTGGTGGCATGCCCCGGTAGTGCCGGAACGGGTTCCGTCGGGTGATCAAGTACACCAGCGTAGGCAAGGTAACCGTGGCGTGGATCAGCAGCCCGACTAACACGATGGCGAAGTAGAATCCGAGCGAGCGGAACGCCTCGAACCCGGTGGTCGCGACGATTCTGGCGTTGATGCCGAACACGCCGAGCGGCGCAGTCCAGATCACGAGATGGGTGAGCTTCATCATGGCGTGGAAGGCGCCATGGAAGAAGTTGCCGAGTTGACTGCGATGCGGCTCGTCCAGCCGGGTGACGAAGTAGCCGAAGAGGATGCAGAAGAAGATCACCGGCATGACCTGGCCCTCGGCCAGGGCCTGGAACGGATTCTCCGGAATGATGTTCATCAGGATATCCGGGATGCTCTGCTGCACCGCCGGAATCGCCTCGACGTCCTCCTCCAGCCTGATCGTCGATCCGATGCCGGGCTGGAAGATGTTCACCAGGAACTGACCGGTGAGGATCGCGAGGAGGCTGCTGGTCACGTAATAGGCTAGGGTCTTGGCCCCCAGGATCTCGAGGTTCTTCTTTTCCCCGACGCTGATCACCGCGGAGGTCAGCGAGGTGATGATGAGCGGCATGATCGCCATGCGCAGCAGGCGCAGAAAGACTTCGGCGAGCGGATCCGCGATGGGCACGATGGATTCGCCGAAGACGGCGCCCGAGCCCATGCCGGCGAACAGGCCGACGAAGATCCAAAAGGTCAGCGAACGGACGGGGATGCGCATGGTCGTATATTGTGCACGTGTGGCCCGGCCGGGGGAAGCGGGGACGGCATTCGACGGGAACTCGACGGACGGTAGGTCGGTAGGACGGTAGGACGGTGGGCAGGATGGCACAGCCATCAGTGAGCGACGTGGGGATTCCTTAGCGCGGGAGTGAACACCGTATGAGGCATCAGTTACGGACGATTGCAGGGCTGGTGGTCGCGTTCCTCGGAGTCGGCGGCACGGCATCCGCCCAGCTGACCAACGTACCGATCTATGCGAATCCGTCGGTGTCGGGAATCCACATCGCCGGCGACGCGAGCTTCGGCATGAATGACGAATCCGGCAAGCACGAGGCATTCGCCGGTCGTGTCACCGTCACCCTTTCCAAGCTGTTGCTCGGTGCCGGGCTCGGATACGTGGACTTCGACAACGCCGACGGGGAGACGACGTGGATGGGCTCACTCGGTTATCGGCTCGTGGGGAGTGGGGGGAGCCTGCTGAACGTGTCGCTCCAGGCCGGGGCGGGCTTCGTGAGCACGGACAGCCTCGTCAATCAACTCAAGCGCACGGACATCCCGATTGCGCTGGGTATCGGGCTGCACCTGCCAATCCCAGTGATCGGCATCGAGCCGTGGATTGCGCCGCGGTACACGTTCCGCTGGCTGTCGCAGGGTGGAGAGAGCAGCAACCGAAACCACTTCGGCTTCTCGGTGGGCGCCGACGTGACGCTGCCACTCGGGATCGGTGCGCAGATCGCCGGCGATTGGAGCAGCCTGCCGGAGCTCAGCAGCGGTGGCGGGGACATCATCGACGACCTCAAGCGCAAGCCCTACCTGCTGAGCGCCGGGCTCCACTTCCGCTTCTAGCAGGCGTCTCACGCACCAAGCGGTGGCGTGCGGGTCCATCGGCACCCGCACGCCGTGTCTCCGGGATCCTGGGTGGGCGACGGCTCGGATGGGTGGATTAGACATCCCTCCCCCTCGTCCCTAAACTTGCCGCCATGCGGCTCTCGTTCCGGCGACGGCTGTTCCTCGCGATGGTGGGACTCGGTACCGTCCCACTCGCAGTCGCTCTGCTCGTGCTGGCACTGCAGGTACGGTCGTCGGCCTCGCCGAGCGGGCCGCGCGCCGCGCTGGATCAGATTGCCGCCAGCGGGCACGACCTCGTCACGGCTCTCGATTCGGCCGCGCTCGGCGATTCCGCGCGGGATGCGCTGCGCCGACACACCGAGGTCATCGCCGAGCGCACGCGGCTGGCAGGACGAGCGGAGATGATCACGCGGGTCGCGGCCGGCGTGACGGGTCTGCTGATTCTCCTCGGTGCGGTAGGCATTGTCGGTGTGTCCTTGGGGCTGGCACGGCGATGGGCCCGGGAGGTCTCGGAGCCGATCGAGGAGCTCGTCGAATGGACGCGCCGCATCCAGCGAGGCGGTGACCTCCCGCCGACGAGAACGGTCCGGGGCCCGCCGGAGTTCGACGACTTGCGTGCGGCGCTCCGCGACATGGAGACGGCGCTGACACTCGCCAGACGTCGAGAACTCGAGCAGGAACGCCTGCAGGCGTTCCGGGAGACGGCACGGAAGGTGGCGCACGAGATGCGCGGCCCGCTCAATGCCGCGCAGCTCGCCCTGATGCGCCTCAGCTCCGACCAGGCCGATGGAGTCGTCACCGTGCTGTCGGACGAGATCGAGCGACTCACCGCCATCGCGCGCGAGTTCGCGGAGTTCGGTCGGCTGCCTGAGGGTCCATCGGTCACGCTGGATGTCGCCGAGCTCGTGCGTGGGATCACGGACGTGATCGTACCGTCCGAGATCGAGCTGGATGTCCACGTGGAACCGGGGCTCACGGTCGACGGTCAGTACGAACCCCTCCGTCGAGCGCTGCAGAATCTGGTGCAGAATGCGCTCGACGCCGCGCCGGGCGCGCCGCTCGAAGTCCGGGCGGTGAGCCACGACGTCGCGACCGTGCGGCTGTCGGTCGCCGACCGTGGGCCGGGAGTTGCTGCGACAGATCGCGAACGGATCTTCGAGCCCTACGTCACGGCCAAAGAGCGCGGCACCGGCCTCGGACTCGCCCTGGTCCGGCAGACCGTAGTGGCACATGCGGGTACCATCGAAGTCGCCGACACCCCCGGAGGCGGCGCGACCTTCGTCATTTCTCTGCCGAGGCACCAGTGACACGCGTCCTGATCGTCGACGATGAGGGGAACCTCCGCCGCATGTTGCGGGCTGTGCTGGAGGCGGAGGGGTACGAAGTCACGGAAGCGGATGGTGGAGAGGCCGCCGTCGGCGCGTGTGACGCGGTGGAGCCCCACGTTGTGTTGCTCGACCTCGTGATGCCGCCGGGTCCTGATGGACTCGCGGTCTTGGAGCGCATCATGGCACGGCACGATGATGTCGGCGTGATCATGATGAGCGGCAAGGCCACACTCGCCGACGCCGTTCGGGCCACGAGGCTCGGCGCGTTCCAGTTCCTGGAGAAACCGCTCAGTCCCGAGAGCGTGTTGACGACCGTCGCGGCGGCAGCCGCCCTCGTCCAAGCGCGGGCGGACAATCGCGTGCTTCGTGCAGAGCTACCCGACGAGGACGAGATCGTCGGCGCGACGGCAGCGATGCAGGAGCTACGTGCCTCGATTGCACGCGTTGCCCCCACGCTGTCACGCGTGCTCATCATGGGTGAATCCGGGACCGGGAAGGAACTGGTGGCCCGAGCGATTCACCGTCAGAGCCCGAGGGGGGGACGCCCCATGGTGAGCCTGAACTGCGCGGCCATACCGCGCGACTTGCTCGAGAGCGAGATGTTCGGACACGAGCGTGGGGCCTTTACTGGCGCCGTGGCACGCCGCCGAGGCAAGTTCGAGCTCGCCGACGGCAGCACGCTCTTCCTCGATGAAGTCGGTGACCTGCATCCAGAGGCGCAGGCGAAGCTCCTGCGGGTGCTCGAGATGGGCACGATCGAGCGTCTGGGAGGGGATCGGGAGCATCGTGTCGACGTGCGTGTGCTGGCCGCGAGCAACAAGGACCTCGCCGACGAAGTGAGGCGTGGCCGGTTCCGGGAAGATCTCTTCTTCCGGCTCAATGTCCTTCCCGTCCGCGTGCCACCGCTGCGAGATCGGCTGGGGGATTTGCCGCTCCTCGTCGAGCATCTGGCTCGGGTCGCGGCAGCGAGATGCACGCTCCGGGCACGTAGCTTCGGTCCCGACGCCCTCGCCAGGCTGAAGGACCATCCCTGGCCCGGCAATGTCCGGGAGCTGGCGAACGTGATCGAGCGGCTGACGATCGCGGCGGAGGACCGTCCCGTCACCGCCCGGGACGTGGAGACCGTGCTACCCGCTTCGGCCGCTGTGACGCCCCCGTCTACGGACCAGACCGGAGTGGCGACCCTCACCGCCGCGCTCGCCGCGTACGAGCGCCGTCTGATCGCCGAGGCCCTGGAGGCGAGCGGGGGGAATGTCGCCGCTGCTGCCCGCCGGCTCGAGACGGACCGAGCCAACCTGTACCGCCGTATGCGCCGTCTCGGGATGAGTCCATAGGACACGATGTGTGTCGATAGAACACGTTTCCGACTCGTGTGCGACCGTTCCCGTAGCATCCAAGTTGCTTTCAGATAACACGTTACAAGTGTGCGCTGCACGGGCACGGTGCCTGCCAGAAGAGAGCCGTGAAGGGAGGACACATGAAGACCACGGCTCTCATTCTCGCGGCTTTGCTGTTCGGCCTGGCATTCGGGCTGATGCCCACGGGATCCCCGGTGCTCGAGACCGATCAGGGCGTCACGATGTTTGGCCACACCATTCGCGTGCACGTCCATCTGTCGATCGAGGACGTCGCGCACCCCGCGACACCGGACACGCTCATCGTCGCCTCGGCAGACAGCTGCTTCGGTTCCGGTGGACGATGAGTCGGCGTCTCCCGCTCGTGCTCGGGCTGCTCTGGTGCGCGGCCTCCGTAACGGTCCGGGCGCAGGAACCGGTGCAGGAACGTGCCGCGCAACGCGTGCCGGCGCAGGCCGCCGAGGTCGAGCGCTGGGCGGTCGACGTGTTCAACGCGCCGTCGACGACGCGGGTCATCGGGGCGCTCGACGTTGACGCGGCAACGCGCTACACCGGTGACCTGGCCGTGCTCGACGGCCCGGTCGTCGTGCGGGGTGTCATCGAGGGGTCGCTGGTGGCGATCAACGCCGACGTCGAGCTCAAGAGCGGAGCCACGATCGGCGGCAACGTCGTCGTGCTCGGTGGGAGCCTCGTGGATGAAGAGAGCGCGCGGGTCGACGGAACGATGCGGCAACAGCGTCCGGCACTCGACGTGCGCCTGGATGATGGACGGCTGGTCCTGCTCGAGCCCGCGACGCGCCGCGAGCACCGCGACTACCCTGCGCGCTCGCGCGCATCGATCCTGATAGGCCTCGGTGGTACCTACAACCGGGTCGAGGGTCTGCCGATGCGCCTCGGTGCGAAGTTCGAGTGGCGCCGCGCGGACGTCGCCTTCCGACTGCGGGGGTGGGGCGTGTTCCGCACCGCCGGCAAGTTCAAGGCGAACCGCGAAGATCTTGGCTACACGATCGATGGCCAGCTGACCATCGGTCGCAGGACGCCGCTCACGATCGGTGCGCGCTACTTCGATCTGATCGTTCCCACGCTGGACTGGCCGCTCGAATTGAGCGAGGTGGGCTGGGGCACCTTCCTGTGGCATCGCGACTATCGAGACTACCGCATCCAGGGAGGAGTCGGCGGCTTTCTCGAGTTCCGCCCGGCGCGAACGCTGACGTTCACGACGTCCGTGCATGGGGTGGACGAGCGCTCGATCGCCGAGAGGGATCCATGGACCCTGTTCCGCAACAGCGAGCCGTGGCGTCCGAACCCCGCGATTGACGAAGGGAAGTACACGCTGCTCGCGGCGAGCCTGGAGTACGACACGCGACCGCCGCGTCGAGCCGCTGCGTCCGGGGTCTTCCTACGGTTGGGCTGGGATCGGGGGATCGGGGATGAGCTGTCTCCCCAAGTGTTGCCGCCGTCGGTGCGCGATCCGCTTCCCGTCGCTGATTACACCTACGACCGCATGTCGGTGGATGCCCGCTTGTATCAGCGGGTGGGGCGCCGCGGGCAGCTCAAGTTGCGCGGGCTGTGGGCCGGATCCATCGGCGGGGATCCGTTGCCGATCCAACGACGCTATTCCCTTGGCGGGCCGGACCCGCTCAACGGATACGCGTTCCGCGCCTTCGGCTGCAACGATTTCGATGATTCCGCACAGACCGGCCTGTGTGACCGCGTCCTCTTGTTCCAGGCGGAGTTCCGCGGTGGCTTCGGGATCGACTGGTTCCGTGGCGACCAACAGGAAACGGGCCGAGCACTCGATGACTGGGGCGACGGAGACTGGCACGACTGGTTGTGGTTTCGGGGCCCCACCCTGGTGTTGTTCTCCAACGCCGGGACGGGGTGGCTCGAGTCGGAGTCGATGGGGTCCCTGAATTTCGATGTTGGTGCGGGGATCGAGATCGGCACGTTCGCCCTGTATGCGGCCAAAGCGCTCCGGGACGGTGAGCCGCTGCGCTGGACCCTGCGCATCCGGCAGCGGTTCTGATCGTGCGGCTCGCTCTCCTCGCAGTTGCGTGCGCGATCGGTCTCTCTCACGGACTCGAGGCCCAGGCGTCGTCGGGCCTCCTGCTCGCGCTCTCGGGAGACAGCCCGCCGGCCGTGACGGTGACGGCGGCGGGTGTACTCACCGACGACCGCTTCATCGGCGCCATGGAATCCGGGTTCCCGCTGTATGTCGAGTTCCGCGTCGAGTTGCGGCAGCCCCGCTCCCTGTGGGACCGGACGGTCGCGCGCACGGCGTGGGAGCGGGTTGTCCTGTACGATCCGGTGCGGGCCCGCTACGTGCTCGAGGATCCTGACGGTACCGAGATCGTCGCAGACCGGACGGCCCTGGAACGCCGGCTTGCGGGACCATGGACCATTCGCCTGGCGCCGGATGGGGACGGCCGCTTCTACTACAGAGCGGTTGTCAGAGCACGGACCCTGTCCGATGCCGATGTGGACGAAGTGTTCACGTGGCTGAAGGGCGAGGATGTTGATGCCGTGCGGGTTCGCCGGCCAGGGTTCCTGACACGGGCGGCGCGGCGGCTGCTCGTCGAGGTCGCCCCGCTGCCGAGTATGGAGCTCCGAGCCCGCTCGGCGGCGTTCTCGATGCCGTGATCGCTCAGACCGCGGCCGCCGTCGACAGCCGGGATCGTCAGCGGCCGGCGCGAGGGCCAGGGGGCCCAGTCCGCGCTGCGAGACGCTCGAACAGTTGCTCGGCCTCCGCGGCGCGCTCCGGCGGGTTCGCCGCGAAGTACCAGAAGCGCTCGAGCTCCATTCCCTCCGCTCCCATGAAGAGCTGCATGGTACCCTGGCTCTTGTGCTCGGCGATGAGCCAGTTCACCACGATCCGATAGTCCAGCCGTTCAGCTGGATCAATGGGTTCGGTGAGGTCGAAGACGAAGGGGCCGACGTCCGGCCGAACCTGCGTGATCGGATACCCGGGCAGACCCGTGTAGTCGAGGAGGGCGGAGTCTCCTGCCGCGCCGACAAACGCCCCAAGAACGACGGGCCGGCGCTCGGCTGGGAGCGTCCCCGCGGCCTCGAGGGCGAGGATCGACGCCGCCTTGTGGTGCGCGTGAAACGTCTGGATCGGCAGGTGCACGAAGACGAAGTCGTAGTCGCCGTCCTGCATGATCCTGTGCAGGCGGCGGCGCACCTGATCGGCGTCCCACACGTGGGCGAGAACGCTGTCCACGTTTTCGGTGTAGGCGTGGTCGTATTCGTCGAAAAAGAAGTAGTTCCGGATACCGACGATCGCGCCCCCCGCCATCAGCTCACGCTTGCGGATCGCCGGCAGATAGTGGCGAGCGATCGCTTCATCCGTGAGACGGAGCCCGTAGATCGGCTCGGCGAGCTGGGCATACCGGAACCCACCGCTTCCGTCAGTAACGAGTGCGAGGTCGACCTGTCCGTCCAGGGCGTGTGTAATCTTGTAGACTGCACCGGCGAACATCGCGTCGTCGTCGGGGTGCGCGACGACGATGAGGACCTCGATGGAATCGTCTTGCGCACCGACCTGTCGGACCGCGCCGATCGTTAACGCACACCAGACGAGGACCACGAGACGGGAGAGGGGAGGTCGCGGCATGAGGGCTCCGAGTGCGGGTGCCAGGGGCTCGCGAAAGGTCCCGGGGGGCGTGACGAGGTGTCAAGAGCCCCCGCAAGCTTGCCGGATGCCGCGGAGGACCTAGCTTAGGACACGGATGCGGGAGCCGCGCCCGCAGAACCCTCGCTGGAGGACGGCTCGGTGGACACCGGGAATCTCAAGCAGAACGCGCGCGAGCTGGAGCGTCAGGGACGGATTCGTGAGGCACTGGCAATGTACCGGCACGTCCTCACGGCCGCCGAGGGCACGCCGGAGCTGCTGCAGGAACTACCGCTGTACGTCAAGGCCGGGGATCTCTATCTCAAGCTCGACAATCCCAAGGCGGCCGTCTCGATGTATGAGCGAGTCGGCAAGATCTACGCGGAGCATGGCTCGGCGAAGAGCGTGAGTGCGGTATGCGCGAAGGTCCTACGGGTCATGCCCGAGCGGTCCCACGTGTTCCAGCGGCTCGTCCGCATCATGCTGGACCACGGTCACGTCGCGCCTGCTCGGGACGTGATGGTGCTCTGGGCCGAGCAGGCCCAACTCGAGAATACGCGGCGAGCCCTCGACGGGCTGGGTGACCGTTCTGCGCAGGAGGTGTTGCCGGTTCTCGTGATGCTCCTCGAGTTGGCCGAACGAGTTGAAGCGGCCGGCGTGGAAACGTTGCCGAAGCCGACACTGGACCGGTCGACGCCGATCGCGGAGATCGAGCCGGAATCGGCGACGCCGGCTCTGGAGCCGGAAACGCCTGCGGACGCCGAGACCGATATGCCAGCAGAGCCGCTCGAGGAGCAGGCGGTGGACGAGGAGGAGGAAGTCGACAAGAAGGTGCTGACACCGGCTACTATGGGCGAGAACCTCGAGTTTCGCTCGGAGCGCTTTGGCGCCGAGTCCCTCATGCCCTCGGATGAGAAACCGGAGGAGGTAGACGCGACGGAGGCCGTCGCCGAAGATGCGGAAGACGTGTTGGGCGATCTGGCGGGACTGGGCGATCTCGCGTTCGTCCCGGGAGAGAATCTCGCCGATTCGGAGCCGCCCGACATCACCGACGTTGCCCCGCCGTCCGGCCTCGACAAACCGGAGGCGCGTAAAGGGCCTCCGGGAGGGGCTGCCGAGACAGAGCCGGAGAGCGCTGCCGAGGCGGTTTCGGAGGATCGCCGCGACCAGGGCCCGGAGATAGTGGAACCCCGCGCTCCGCTGGTGGTCTTCGAGCCCGCCGAGGAGCCGAGGCCCCGGCCGTCGCCGGCACGGCGGAGCCCAGTGGGCTCGGTCCTGCTCGTGACCACGGACGGAGAGGAAGAAGGCAAGTCGCACTTGCTCGCGTGGGCCGGAGGCGCGTTGGGTCTGATCGTGATAGTCGTGGTGTGGATCGCGTTCGGCCTGCCTCCGTTCAGCGCTTCGGAGGCCCAGGTGCCCGAGGGAGGACCGGCGCCAGCCCTCGACGAAACCGGCAACGTGCAGGAAGCCGCTGGCCGTGTGGAGGATCTTCCTGTGCAGGGTGGGGAGGCGCCGGCGGACACGGGGCTGCCCGCCACTCTCGAGCCAAACCCCGCACTCGCGGTGATGCCCGTCGGTGTGCCCGAGGTGGACACTGCGGCCGGGTCGCAGACCGACTCCAGCACGGTCGTTGCCATTGACGGACTCGCGATCCTGGACGCACGCGCCGTGACCGACGCCGGCCTGGCGTGGCACGAGATCCGCCAGGTTCTCGCCGCCGGACAGGAGGTCGTCGTGCGGACGTTCCCGTCCACACAGGGACCGGCCCAGCCCGAAATCGACTCGGCCGACGGCACGACGACCGCACGCCTCTCCGTGGGTGACCATCTGGTCGTGGTGTCGGGCCCGGTTTCGGAAACGCAGGTGCGCCTCCTGATCGAGCGACTCAGCGAGACCCGGATACCACCCAACTGATCGCGGTCTGATGGCACGCGGAAAGCGCCGACCCCGGCGCCCCCATTCCAACGGCGACCGAGACCTTCTCGATGCGCGATCCTGTGCACGGCTCGACTTGCATGGGTTTCGCGGAGACGAAGTCGCGCGGGCGGTCCACAACTTCGTGACGACCTGGCAGCGTCGCGAACCGGGCGGCGTCGTGCACATCATCGCAGGAAAGGGCAGGGGGTCCGCCGGCAGTCCCGTCATCGCGCCCGCGGTTCGCCGGTGTCTCCGGCAGGACGTTGCCCCGCTCATCACCGAGTGGTCGCCTGATGTGGCCGGTGGGGGATACTTGATTCGGCTCCGCTGAGGCCATCCTCGTACGAGTCCAACACCCTGGAGGTCTCATGGCCGATACGGCTGCGCAGACGTACGCGACGCATCGCCGGTACGTGCCGCTCTACCATTTCGTCGCACCGATACTGTTTCTCGCGAACCTCGTCTACGCCACGGTCCAGCTGATCGGCGCCTTCTCCATCGGTCGGGTCATCCACGTGCTGACGGCGATGGCGCTCCTGATCCTCTACTGGTACGCGCGGGCGTTCGCCACGGGTGTGCAGGACCGGGTGATTCGGCTCGAGGAGCGGCTGCGTATGCGGGAGCTACTCCCGGCGGAGAGCCAGGGCAGGATACCCGAGTTCAGCACTGGACAACTCGTGGCGTTACGGTTCGCGGCCGACGCCGAGCTGCCACAGCTTGCCCGCAGGGTGCTCGACGAACGCATCGACGATCCGGAAGCCATCAAGAAGCTGATCGTTGCGTGGCGTCCCGATCACTGTCGCGTGTGAGGGGCCGGCCGCCTGCCACGCGGCCCGCAGGCGCGGTGGAAGAAGCGGCGCGCATCCAGCTCGGGATCGACCGCGGCGGCGGCCGCTTTCCGTAGAACAGGTCGTCGGCAGCGACGGCTCCACGAAGGGCGAGCGAGGAGCGGCGAATGCCCCAGCGCACGAGTCGGTGGAGCAGGGTGTCGGGGTGCGAATAGGGGCAGGTTGCCACGCAGCGGGCGCAATCCGTGCCCACGCGACACCAGAACGTGAAGCATGCCTCTGAGTCGATACGCCAACGATAGGCCCCCTCGATGCACTGCCGATCCCCCGAGGGGATCGCTCCGCTGGGACACACGTCGGCACACTTGCGGCACCGTCGACAGAACTCGAGCACTGTTTCGTCGTGCCGGCGCTCATCGGGCAGCAGGGGCAGGTCGGTTGTCACCACCGCAATGCGTACCCGCGGTCCGAGTTCGGGGGTCATCAGCAGACCCATCCGGCCGATCTCACCGAGACCGGCATCGCGTGCAACGAGCGGGCAAACGACTCGGTAGTTTCCGTCGATGTGGGCGCGCGCGTGGTACCCGAGACTGCGGATGAGCGCAGCCAGCTGCAGCGCGATGACGCCCGAGGCAACGTACTGCTGGGCGGACTCCATGACGGTCGGCGCGAGCGGCGCGTGCGTCAACGCCGTCCGATCCATCTCCACCGTGACCGCGATGGCGAACGGGTGATCGAGGGTGACCGGCCGGCCGTAGTCGGGCCCTCGCCCGATCGTGGAGTACAGGTGGTATTCTTCGAGGTGAGTGACCCCGGCCGAGACGGCGCCGAGCTTGACGGCCCAGCGGGTCAGGAAGTCGGTCATGCGTCGAGGATCGACTGGGTCGCGCGTGGCGGCTGGTGGGCCATCGACATGGGGGCGCAGCTGTTCGATGGTCGTGAAGCTCGCGTCGGCCGCGCCGAAGAGCACGGGATCGTGGGCGGTCGTTCCGGTGGCGAGGAGGCCCGGTTCGAGGCGGAATGCGTCGTCGGGAGCGTGCTGCTCGGGGCGGCGCCGGTAATGCTCCTCGAAACGGTCCGTCCCGGGAACGAGGAGCCGCCGCGAGAACATCGTGTCGCGCTCATCGATTCGGCCGGTGGGTGCGTCTGGCAGGCGCGGGCGGTGTTGGTGAACCGGCGTGAGCAACACGGCCGCTGCCACCGCGGCGGCGCTCACGAGCAACCAGGCGACGACTGCACCACCGTTGAACTGGATGAGACCGACGACGAAGTAAGGCAGGGGCAGCGCGAGTCCGCACAGCAGGAACACGGCGGCGGCGCGAGGTTCCCGCTCGCGCACCGACGCTCCGGCCGCCCACAGCAGGGTGAGGGCGAAAAGGATGCCGATTCCCAGGGTGATGAGCTGCATGCCGTCACCGAGGCCTGGTTGCATGGACCGCTCCCGCTGGTGCTGGACAGCCAACGCTCGCCCTCGTAGTCTTGCACGGCGTCGCGCATCCGGGAAGACCTTGTCCGACAGACTGGAGGTATGCAGATGCCCGAAGTGCCGCGTGGACGGTTCGTCTGGCACGACTTGATGGCCGCCGATGCTCGACAGGCTGAGACGTATTACACCAAGCTCCTCGGCTGGGGCACGTCAGCGTGGGACAGCGCCGACATGCCGTACACCATGTGGACCCGCGAGGACACGCCGCTCGGCGGCGTCATGGAACTGCCGGAAGATGCCAGGCAATCTGGCGCGTTACCGCATTGGCTGGCGTATGTCGCGGTGCCGGATGTGGACGGTGCCGTCGCCGAGACCGAGGCGGCCGGCGGTACGGCGAGGGTACCTCCGACCGACATTCCGACCGTGGGGCGGTTTGCCATCATTGCCGATCCGCAGGGGGCCACGCTTGCGGTCTTCTGCCCCGCCGGGGGGGCGCCGGGGCACGACGGACCACCGCGGATCGGCGAGTTCTCATGGCACGAGCTTGCGGCGACCGATCACGAGGCAGCGTTCGCGTTTCACTCATCCCTGTTCGGATGGGAGCGGATGCAAACGCTGGATTTGGGCGAGGCCGGTAGCTACCAGATCTTCGGACGCGCTGGGCTCCCCCTGGGCGGCATGTTCAACAAGCCCGCGCAGATTCCCGGACCACCCTTCTGGTTGTGCTACATCCGAGTGGACAATGTCGGTGCCAGCGTCGAGCGGGTCGGGGAACTGGGAGGGCGCGTACTGAACGGTCCATTGGACGTCCCAGGTGGCGACACGGTCGCGCAGTGCCTCGATCCGCAGGGCGCTGCCTTCGCGCTACATTCGACGGCCGGCACGTAGGGGTGATCTGGTGATCGTGGCACGGTGGATCGATCGCGGGGCGCTGAACGGGCTGGTCGAGCGGGTTCTGACCGCCATCATCCTCTGCCCGGTGCGCGCTCTTCACGCTCCCTTCACCCGTTTTTCACGTCATGGGGCCTAGGCTGCATCCGGTACCGTCGATGGGAGGCCGCCAGTGGAACCCAAGTGCATCACGCTTCGGCTCACCGACGCACAGCGGGACGTCGTGCGCGAGGCCACGGGGAAGGACATCGACGCCCTGACGCTCCCGCTCGATGAGCTCGAGGAGTTCGCCACCGGTGGGCACGTGATGTCCGAGCGTGAGGAAGAGGCGATCGTCTGGGAGTGTCTCAATCCCTATCCCTGAGTACCCGCCCGTCCGACGGACCGCGGGGACACGCTGATCCCGGTCCGAGGCAGGCTTCGCAGCAGCGGACCGGTGCGCTGCTCGCGCTGCTGCTCGTCGCCGCCGTTCCGCCCGGCACAATCCTCGTTGCACAGCAGGAGGCGCCGCCGTTCCCCGCCGCCGTACTGGACAGCCTGATCCCGCGGGGGGAAGAGATCTACCGGGGCGGGGCCGGCTGTGTCCGGTGCCACGATGACACGGGGCGTGGAACGTCCGAGGGTCCCGATCTCACCGACGACGAATGGCTGCACGGCTCGGGTACGTACGACGAGATCCTGCGGCAAGTGCGGCACGGTATCTCGCGCAGAGATGCCAGGACCGGCAAGCCCATGCCGGTCGGAGGCTGGGAACCGCTCGACGACGACCATGCACGCGCGGTGGCCGTGTACGTGTGGTCGATCGGCCGCCGCGATTCTCCGTCGCACCGCTAACCGGCCGCCGCCCTCAGCGCGAGTCTTGCGAGGTAGCCGACCCCAGGACGGCGGGGAGCACGAACCGCTGCAGGATCGCTTCCGGTTGGCGGGTCTTGAGGATGCCCGTGCGGTAGTTGCCGGCGGTGATCACGACCACCAGATCGAGGGACGGGACGACAAAGATATACTGGCCGCCGTTCCCCCTGGCCTCCAAGGTCTCAATCGTGCGCGTACCGACGTCGTAGGTGTGATGCCACCATAGGTACCCGTATTGGTGGCCGTTCCGATCGAGCGGTGCGAGCCGGCCGTACTGTCCCCAGGACTCCCGGATCCACTCCTCTGACAGGATCCGGGTGCCCTGCCAGACACCGCCATCGAGGTAGAGTTGGCCGTACTTCGCCATGTCCCGAGGTCGGAGGTATAGGCCGCCTCCCATGTACACGATGCCCGTCGGGTCGAGGAGGAACCTGTACCGCTCGATTCCGAGCGGGGCGAAGAACATGCGGTGCGCAAACCACTCGACGGGCTCCTCAAGCGCCGCGGCGAGGATGCCGCCGAGAATCAAGGGGTTCGCGCCGCCGTAGAGTGGCTGCGAGCCGGGATCGGCGATCATCGGCGCGTCGAGCGCGAGCTTGATCCAATCTGGCTGTACGACCTGAGACTGGTACCTGCCCTCGGACGCGATCGATCGTGGATCGGAGTCGTTCGCGTCCAGACCGGAGCTCATCGTGAGGAGGTGCCGAACCGTGATATCGGCCTTGCGCGTGTCCCACGTGGCATAGCGGCGGTACCGTGGAAAGAAGGGCAGCGCCGTGGCAGAGGCATTCTCGATGTGGCCTTCCTGGATGGCAAGGCCGATCAGCGTAGAGGTGAGAGTCTTCGAGGCAGAACGCATGTCGTGCCACGTGTCGCGATCGAAGCCGTAGAAGTACTCTTCCACAACCAGCCTGCCCTGGCGGGCCACGAGCACGCTGTGGGTCAGTGCCATCTCTCCGTCGACGACGGCCCGCACCATGTCGGCGATAAGGCTGGTATCGATACCGACGTCCGCCGGGTGCGCGGTCGGCCACCCGTCGTCGAGCGTCGCTGGCGGGTGAGCGACATATGCTCGGTTGCTCTGCTGCCGCGCGGGGCCCTCGGGCGCGTCGGGGCGCGGCGGTACCGCTGCGTCGGACATCCGTTCGAACATGATCGGAGCCGACCCTGCGATTCCGGTCACGGTCATCGGCATGCGGTCCCGCGTGCGGTCGAACTGGCCTGCCAAGCGCAAGCCGAGGTTTCTCTCTCCCAGTGTGACCGTGTCGCCATGACATGCCAGTCCGTATCCCCAGAGTGCTGGGAGTCGTTGATCGCGGAAAAAGAAGTAGCCGCCGAGGCTCCCGGTGCCGTCATCTTCGATGTACAAGTCGAACCGGAACGACTCGTCATGCAACCCGAGCGGCGACCACTCTGCCGCCCACGTCCGCGTTGCGGTCCCGGACTGCGTCAGCAGCTCCACCCGGATCAAGCTCGTTGCGTGCTGGATGAAACCGCCGAGGGCTGAATTACCGTGGGGCAGCACCCCGTCGAACGCCAGCGGAAACACGGTGGACTGAAAGCGAAGGCGGGTACCATCCATCCACACAGGGACCACCTCGGCCATCTGCGACGACCGGATCTCTGCCTCGAGACTCCCGCCCCCCTGCTCCCGAATGATGAAGCCGACCTGCAGCAGATCGCGGACAGGCAGCTCACCGTACCACGCGCCCTGGAGTTGTTCCGGGCATCCCTGTGCATAGGAGCGTGCTGCCGGGCTCACCAAGACCAGTGTAGCGACGCTCGAAACGACGAGCGTCGCTCGACGTGGCCAGCGGTCCTTGTGACTCGCGTGCTCGGCCACCGGGTCCTCCCGAGCGGGTATGCGGCCCCTACGCCGAGCGATCGGGATCGGTTTCACCAGTCGACCACGGGAAGGGTGGAGGCGGCGTGAGACACCGTGTGGCAGTGACGGCCCGGGTCCCCGAGTCTGGCTCCCTAGGGTGGGGCGGGCATGCAACCCACGATCAGTTCGTAGCGATCGCTCGGTACATAGGATGGGTCGGCGTCGTCGCCGCCGTCCCAGCGACCGCGAAACAGGCAGAGGGCAGCTCCATGCCGCAACGCGAACGCGGTGCCATCCGGGCCGTCGGCTGCGTACCAGAGATCTTCTGTCCAGCCGTGAGCGGGGAGCAGCGACCGGAGGAGTTCGTCCGGGGTGCCCGTCTTCTGGAACGCGGCCATCGATCCGGTGAAGCGCGCCTGGCACCCGGAAGCGGCACGCTCCGTCCGATGATCGCGGATCACGGTGTCAGTGCGGACGCCCGTCACGCTCGGCATGGAGGTGACAGTCTGCGCAATACTGTCGCAAAGCACACCCAGGTTCTGGGCGCGGGCGGACGCTGGTGTCATGCCGAGTGAGAGCACGGCCAGACCTACGAGGGCGGCGGCTGCTGAGGATCGCGGTGGCCGCACGCCTGTTGGTCCAGGCTTCAGTCCGTTCTCTGACGGGCCGCGGTTGGGCATGAGCCCTCGCCGGCGCCAAATCAGATAGATGGCCGGAATCACGACCAGCGTGAGCACGGTCGATGTCACCATTCCGCCTACCATGGGTGCGGCGATGCGCTTCATCACGTCGGCCCCCGTGCCGTGGCTCCACAGGATTGGGGCGAGTCCCAGGGTGATTGCTGCCACGGTCATGATCTTGGGGCGCAGTCGGTCCACGGCGCCCTCGCGCACCGCCGCCGCAACGTCGGCGGCGGTCCTCATCCGCCCATCACGGGTGCGGTGATGGAAGGCCTCATCGAGGTAGATGAGCATGACAACACCGGTCTCGGCAGCGACGCCCGCGAGCGCGATGAAGCCAACCCAGACGGCAACGCTGGTGTTGTAGCCCGCGAGCCAGAGATACCAGATACCTCCCACCACTGCGAACGGGACCGACAGCATCACGATGAGTGATTCCGTGATTCCACGGAAACTCAGGTACAGCAGCAGGAAGATGATGGCGAGAGTCACCGGCACCACGACGGCCATTCGCTCCTTGACCCGCTGCATGAACTCGTACTGACCGCTCCAGATCAGCGTGTAGCCCGCTGGGAGTGTCACCTCTTGCGCTACCAGCTCCCGCGCCTCCTCCACGTAGCTCCCGACGTCGCGCTCGCCGATGTCTACGAATACGGCGGTGACTGGGAAGGCATCCTCGGTCTTCACGGCCATCGGTCCTTGGACTACCTGCACCGTCGCGACCTGGCCAAGGGGGATCTGGGTGAGCACGCTGCGTTGCGTCAACGCGGTCGAGCGGCGCGTGCGCGTCATGCCGCCGTTGCTTCCCGCCATGCCCCCCACCGTCGTCACCGGGATGAGGACCTCCCGGAGACGCTGCGGATCGTCCCGCAGCTCGCGGGGGTAGCGCACGTTGACCGCGTATCGCTCACGACCTTCGACGGTGACGGCAGCGTTCATCCCTCCCACTGTAGCCATGATCGCGTTATGGATGTCGCCGACGTTCAAGCCGTATCGCGCTGCGTCGGCGCGGTCGATGGCGATGTCCACGTAATACCCAGACATGCCGCGTTCGGCGAAGGCACTCCGCGTTCCCGGCACCTGCTGCACGATCCGTTCGACGCGCTCGCCGAGGGCCTGAAGGGTGTCGAGATCTGGTCCGAAGATCTTGACCCCTACCGGTGTCCGGATGCCCGTCGCGAGCATGTCGATCCGGCCCTTGATCGGCATGGTCCAGGCGTTGGTGATCCCGGGCATGCGCACCGCGCGGTCCATCTCGCCGATGAGCCGTTCGTACGTCATCCCCGGCCGCCACTCGCCCTCCGGTTTGAGCGTGATGGTCGTCTCGAACATGTTGAGCGGGGCCGGATCAGTGGCAGTATTCGCCCGTCCCACCTTGCCGAGCACTGTTGCGACCTCGGGGAATGCAGCCATGATGCTGTCCTGCCGCCGCATGATCTCGCGGGCTTCGGCAATCGCTACCCCCGGGACGGTCGTGGGCATGAAGAGAATCGAGCCTTCTTGCAGGGGCGGCATGAATTCACTGCCCAGGCGCTTCCATGGCACGACGGTGAGGGCGAGCACCCCGATCGCGCCTCCTACAACGAGCCAGGGACGTCGCAACGTGAAATCGATGATCGGGCGGTATGCCCATTGGAGGATGCGGTTGATCGGATTATCGCGCTCGTGCCGTATGCGGCCGCGGATCAGGTAACCCATGAGCACGGGTACCAGGGTGATCGACAGCAGCGCTCCGCCGGCCATGGCGAAGGTCTTGGTGAACGCGAGCGGCCTGAAGAGCCGGCCCTCCTGCTGCTCCAGCGCGAACACGGGCAGGAAGCTGAACGTGATGATCAGGAGGGAGAAGAAGAGTGGCGGCCCGACCTGCTTCGCGCTCTTGAGCACGATGTCCCAGCGGGATGCCGTGCCATCGGACCGCTCGAGATGTTTGTGCATGTTCTCGATCATCACGATCGCGGCATCGACCATGGCGCCAAGAGCAATCGCGATCCCACCCAGACTCATGATGTTCGCGCTCACGCCGATCGCACGCATGACGATGAACGAGATCAGGATGCCGAGCGGGAGCGTGATGATCGCGACGAGCGCTGAACGCGCATGCAGCAGGAACAACAGGGCTACCGCGGCGATGATGAGCGATTCCTCGAGCAACTTGTCGCGCAGCGTAGCGATGGCCCGGTGGATGAGATCGCTCCGGTCGTATCCCGTTCGTAGCCGCACCCCCGCGGGTAGGCCTGCCTCGATCTCCTGCAGCCGCACCTTGACGGCCTCGATGGTCTGCAGGGCGTCGGCCCCGAACCGCATGACCACGATGCCGGTCACCACTTCCCCGTGCCCGTTCCAGTCTGCCGCGCCGCGCCGCGGCGCCGGACCCAGTTGGACGCTCGCGACATCGGCCACGCGGATGGGTGTGCCATTGGCCATCGCGCCCAGGGCGACGTTCTCGATGTCCTCGATTCCCTCGAGGTAGCCAAGCCCGCGGATCATGTACTCCCGACCACCCATTTCGAGCACGCGTGCACCGATGTCGACGTTGTGGTTACCGATGGCGTGGGCTACCCGGGTAACGGGGATATTGAAGGCGCGAAGCCGCTCGGGATGCACTTCGACCTGATACTGGCGCTCGAACCCGCCTACGCTCGCCACCTCCGATACACCCGGCACTGACGTCAGCTGGTAGCGGATGTACCAGTCCTGTAACGTGCGCAGTGCGGCGAGGTCGAGGCTGTCGGACTCGAGCACGTACTCGAACACCCAGCCGACCCCCGTCGCATCAGGTCCGAGGGTGGGTTCGACGTTCGGTGGGAGCGCGCGACGGATTCCGTTGAGGTACTCGAGGACCCGGGAGCGCGCCCAGTAGATGTCCGTGCCGTCCTCGAAGATCACGTATACCAGACTGAGGCCGAAAAAGGAGTATCCCCGAACGACACGGGCACCCGGCACCTTGAGCATCTCTGAGGCGATGGGGTACGTCACCTGGTCCTCGACGATCTGCGGTGCCTGCTCCCGGAAATCGGTCTGGACGATGACCTGCACGTCCGAGAGATCGGGGATCGCGTCGAGCGGCGTCGTCCGCATCGCCCACACGCCCGCGCCAACGACGGCCACGCTGCCAAGCAGGACGAGGAACCGGTTGCGAAGCGACCAGGCGATGACGGTGTTAATCATGGCGGTGTTCCGATGTATCCTGTGGCGGCTGCTCCGCCTCCGGCTCGATCACCGTCGCGTGCCCGGTGTGCTGCATGCCGGGCATGCTGCCGCCGGTACTGGCCAGTCGCGACTCTGCGTCCACCAGGAAGTTCGCCGCTGCGACGACGGTCTGACCCTCAGCCAGCCCAGCGAGGATCTGCACACGATCGCCAGCCCGTGCACCGAGCACGACCTCGCGCGGCTTGAGCACGCCGTCCGTCTCCCGGAGGAAGACGACATTGCGCTCGCCAGTGATGATGACCGCATCGAGCGGCACGGTCAGCACGTCGCCGCCGATGGTTGCGTCGAGAAAGATGGTGGCGAACATCCCGGGCTTCAGGCGTAACCCGGGGTTCGGCACGGTAACCCGGATCCTGTTCGCCCGGCTCGCTTCGTCGACGGTCGGGTAGACAAAGCTCACGCGGCCCATGAGGTGCTCACCCGGATAGGCGGCGACCTCGATATGCGCCTGCTGACCGACATGCACGAACTGCAGATCCTGCTCGAACACGTCTCCCTCCACCCAGACCTCGGTGATGTCGGCGATGCGGTACAGCCGCTGACCGGCCACGACCCGCTGGCCCTGCAGCACGTCCTTCTCGAGCACGATCCCGCTGAAGGGAGCCACCAGGGTGAGAGCTTTCCGGACCTCGCCCGACTCTTCGATGGAGAGGACTTGCTCGTCGGTCACGTCCCAGTACTCGAGGCGGCGCCGTGCGGCGTTGAGCATGTTCACTGCGTTGTGCCAGGCGTCGGTGGCGCTGGAGTCAACGCGGTCGAGCATGCGTCGAGCGGTGAGCAACTCCTCCTGGGCGGCGACCATGAGGGGACTGTAGATAGTGAGGAGTGGCTGACCCCGACGTACGCTCTCCCCCGTGTAGTTGACGAACAGATCCTCCACGAACCCGTCGATCTTTGGGGTAACGTCGACGATCCTGGGCTCAGGAGCGTCGATCCGTCCCACGGTCCGGAGGGTCCTGGTCAGCGGCCCCCGCTCGGCGATCGCGTAGATGACGCCGAGTGCCCGCTCCTGATCGTCGGTCAGGTGCACCATCTCCCGCAGGGCTGCGCCGGTCGAGTCCACCGCGCCCTGTGTTCCCCCCGCCTGCATCCTCGCGTGTTCCTCGGCAGTCATGCCGGCCATCGGCGTGCCTTCCTCGTCCGAAATGCCGCACGCGCCTACAAGGGCGACGGCCACCACGACCGCTGCAATTGTCCTCCTCATTGGGTTCCTCCGATCGTACCGCCGACAAGTGCCTCCAGCTCGGCGATCGCCCGCTGGTAGTCCGCGGACAGCCTGAGTGACTCGATCTCGTATCGGTTCACTGTCATCTCGTTTTCAACCAGTGTCATGTAATCCACCCGGCCTACGCGGTAGGCGGAGAATGCCGACTCGACGGCCGCATGCGCCTGCGGCAGGATCGCGTCCGCATAGAGCCGCACGAGACGCGCGGCGCGTTCGGCATCCGCCCTCAGCTCCGTGATCCGTGCGAAGGTCTCGTTGTACAGGTCCTGCTCCTGAGCTTCCTGGGCCGCCTGCGCGGCGGCCATCTCGCGGCGCAATGGCAGGTGGGAGCTGCCCGCAAAGATCGGTACGCTCACTCCGACCATGATCGTCGCCATGTCCGTGAACTGAGGCCGTTGTCCGTAGCTCAGTGATATCGTGAAGTCGGGGTACAGCTGGCGGCGCGCATTGCGGTATCCCGCCTCGGCTGCGAGCGTCCGCTGCCGGGCTGCCTCCAGGGCAGGACGTTCCACGACAGCCCGGATCATCAGCGAATCGACTGGGGGGATTCCCATGGCTGGGTCAGACAGTTCCAAGGCGCCGACCGGGACGGTCGCGGGGCGCCCGAGCAGTGCGTTGAGCCGGGCAGCCAGGGCCACGCGGTCCTGCTCCATCACCGTGATGTCCTCGGTCATGCGGGCCACGGAAACCTGGGCCTGCAGGACGTCCTGTTGGATGCCCTCCCCCACGGCGTACCGGGTGGAGGAGACGTCCAAGAAATCGCGCAGCAGGTCCCGCGTCTCGCGCATCACGGCCAGCGCGCGATCCATGAACGCCAGCCGGAAGTACACGCTCCGGATCCGGGCAAGGAGCTGTCGCTCGATCTCCAGCGCATCGAGCGCCTGCGCATCGGCCAGCAACTCGGCGCGCTCTCGCGCGAAGCCCAACTTGCCGGGCCACGGAATCCGTTGGCTGAGCTGGATGCTGTTCATCGTCATCGGCTCATCGGTGCCGAAGCCGTTGAGCGGCCGGTTCATCAGCCCGAACGAGAGCGTTGGGTCCGACCAGGCCCCTGCGGGGCCGATTCGCTCCGCGGCGGCATCCGCCATGAGTCGGGAGGCTTGGAGTCGGGGGTTGTCCTGACGTGCAAGGGCGATCGCCTCGTCCACATGCAGGGTATCCGGCTGCTGGGCGAGCGACGGCGGCCCGGGCAGTGACGTCAACACGGCCACGAGGATCAGCGTGGCACGGGCCTGCGCAGCCCGTCCCGATCGCCAATCGGCCATGGGTCCGTTCCTTTTCTTCATGATGCGTTCACTTCCTACAGTTCGCTCTGCAGATGGTCACGATCGCCGCCAGCCGCATCACGTGTGCGGCTCGCGGACACACTACGGGTAGGAAGGGGTCAGGCTCTAGGAGGGGGGCCGCTCGGAGACCCGAGGAAGGACTGGAATGCGGCCGGCATGGTGGGATCCGCGATGTCACCGTCAGGTGCCAGGACGACTGTCGCCGTCGCGTGAGGCACCGCTGCAGACAGGGCGAGTGCACATGCCGACATCACAGAACACCCGTCAGCTGCGTCAGTCGGCGTCACGGCATCCGACTCCCCGTGGTGCATGTGCGTCGCTGCAATGGACGCACAGCATTCACCTCGGCCGCACTCGATGGCGGCGAAAGCCGGGGCTATGAGTGCCGCTGCCGCGATCAGGGCGAACGCCCGTCGGACGATCGAGCGGTGCTTCATATCGGTCCCATCATACACGGGCAATCTAATCGGGATCCCAAGATGGAGCGAGGTTGGTGACGGTCGAGTTGGGGTTAACTCAATGCTGTTCAACAGTTTGCGGCGCGTGAACATGCGTGTGTGAGCAACGCGACGCTTGCGCGTCCGCCGCCGCGGCAGCAGTCATCGTCATTGCGGACCCATGTCCGTGACTGCTGCCTTGGTTGGTGCCGGAGGCGTTTGTGAGGGCTCGCGTGCGAATGGCAACTCAGTGATGTCGCGTCGCTCCGTCTGGCAAACGGCGGAAGCCCGACGCACCTATGTAGCCGGAGGCCTTTGGATTGCCGGGTCGGTTGCGGCACTCCTGGTGGGCGATACGCACGAAGCCGCCTGGCTCCATCTGCGCATCGACCTGCCCGGCCTCGTGCTGCTCGCAGGCGCGCTCGTTGGTGGCTGGAACTTCTTCCCCAAGGGCATTCGTGCGGTCCGGCGACTACGGCTGGATATGAACTTCCTGATGACCGTGGCCATCATCGGTGCGCTGCTGATCGGGGAGCCCGTAGAGGCAGCAGCCATCGCCGCCTTGTTCTCCCTGGCCGAGTTGCTCGAGGCATCGGCAGTTGCCCGGGCGCGCCAATCCATCGAGGTGCTGGTGCGGCTCGCGCCGGACCGGGCACGCGTTATCACCGAGGGTGGTGAGGAGCATGACGTACCGGCTGTCGGACTGCGTACAGGTCAGCGGGTGCGAGTCCGGCTGGGGGAGATCATTCCCATCGACGGCAGGGTCGTGGATGGGGAGTCGGCGGTGGAGGAGTCTGCGGTCACGGGTGAATCGCTGCCGGCGACCAAAATGATCGGCGACACGGTCTTCGCCGGGACGGTGGTCGCGGACGGGTATCTGGAGGTAGAGGCTGGTACGGACGCGGGCGATACGACGCTCGATCGCATCGTGCGCCTGGTGCGGCAAGCCCAGGCCCAGCGCTCTCCCAGCGAGCGGGTCGTGCAGCGCTTCGCCAGATACTACACCCCTGCCGTCACTGGGCTCGCGCTACTCACCATGACGCTCCCACCGTGGCTGGGGCTCGGGAGCGGCCTCGAGTGGTTCACGCGGGGCCTCACCCTACTCGTCATCGCGTGCCCGTGTGCTCTGGTGATCGCGACGCCGGTCAGCGTGATCAGTGCCATCACGTCGGCAGCCCGCCATGGGGTTCTGATCAAGGGTGGGGAGTATCTCGAAGCGCTTGGGCAGACCTGTGCGATGGCATTCGACAAGACGGGCTCCTTGACGGCGGGCCGGCTGGAGGTGGTCGCGCTCGAGCCGCTGGAGGGTGTCCCCGCCGAGGAGGTACTTCGGCTCGCAGTGGCGGTGGAGCAACGCTCGGAGCATCCCGTCGCCCGGGCCATCGTCGCGTACGCCAAAGGACGACCGGCGGGTAGGTCGAACCACACAGTGTCCGGTTTTCAGTCGAGGATCGGCCGAGGTGCCATCGCCCGGGTGGATGGTCGCGAGGTGCGGGTAGGATCGCCGGACTTGTTTCCCGATGTCCCGTTGCCGCATCGCTTTGCCGAGCTGGAGCAGGAGGGGAGAACCGTCGTGCTCGTCGGAACCGACGGCAGGTTGCTCGGCATGATCGCCCTCGCAGATCAGCCGAGACCGGGTGCGGCCTGGGTTCTCGACCAGCTCCGACGCCTCGGGGTGCACGAACGGATCATGGTGACCGGCGACCACGAGCTCGTCGCCCGCAGCATTGCGGACCGCTTGGGCATCACCGATGTGCGAGCCCGCCTGCTTCCGGAGGAGAAGGTTGCAACCGTCAAGGGACTCCTCGCGAATCACGGTACCGTCGCGATGCTCGGAGATGGGGTGAATGATGCCCCGGCTCTGGCCACGGCGACCGTTGGGATCGCTATGGGGGCGGCCGGCTCGCCTGCCACGATCGAGACCGCCGACGTCGCGTTGATGGCCGACGATCTCCGGATCCTCCCCTACGCTGTACGTATCGCCAAACTGGCGCGCCGCGTCATCATCTTCAACGTTGCGATGGCGTTGGCGCTCAAGATCGCGCTGGCCGTCGGCGCGGTGCTCGGCGCGGTGTCGCTCCTCGTCGCGGTGCTCGTGGGCGATATGGGCGCCTCGCTCGCGGTGACGCTGAACGCGATGCGCCTGGCACGCCTCGATCCAGAGGCAGGTATCGGTGGTCCCGTGTCGTCAGGCCACTGACCGCGATTGGGTCTGCGGGCGGGTCTTCCGACCCGAGCCTGTGCTGGCCTCCGAGACAGTCACGGCCCCCGATACGCTGGCGCAACCGGGCCGGAATGTTCTACAATGCAGTGGCTACTCATCAAGGAGTCCCTCCCATGGCTACCGTGAAGGACATTCTGGACCGCAAAGGTGCCACCGTCGTCACCATCGTGCCCGACGACTCTGTGCTCACGGCCGCGAAGCTGATGAATCAGATGCGAATCGGCGGCGTCATCGTGGTCGAGGACGACGACATCGTCGGCATCTTCACCGAGCGTGATGTCCTGCGACGCGTCGTGGCCGAAAGGCTGGATCCGGCGACGACGCCGTTGCGCGAGGTCATGACGAGCCCGGTGATTACCTGTAAGCCCGGCGCGCCGCTCGAGGAGGTACGCGCGCTCATCACCGACAAGCGCGTGCGTCATCTTCCGGTCGTGGATGAGGACGGCCTGTGCGGTATCGTGACCAGCGGGGACCTGCTCGCGCATCAGGCGGAGGAACAGGCGGATACGATCCAGTACCTGAACAGCTACATGTTCGACATCAGGACCTGAACCGTGCGACCGACCGTGACGAGGCGGCACCTCTGGGTGTCCTTCCTGTGTGCGCTGGCCAGTGCTCCGGCAGTCGTCTCCGCGCAGGATACGCCGTCCGTCCCTCCCCCGGCGGCCGAGCCGGTTCCCGTGGATTCGCTCGTCACGCTCGGTGCGCTGCCCAACGGCATCCGCTACTACATCCGCGAGAATCAGCGTCCCCAAAGCCGGGCGGAGCTCCGCCTCGTCGTCAATGCGGGGTCGGTGCTCGAAGATACCGATCAGCTGGGCGTCGCCCATGTCGTGGAGCACATGGCGTTCAATGGGACGGCCAACTTCCCGAAACAAGCGCTGATCGACTACTTGGAAGGCATCGGCATGCGTTTCGGTCCGGAGGTGAATGCCTACACGAGCTTCGACGAGACCGTGTACATGCTCACCGTCCCCACCGACTCGGGTGAGGTGCTCGAGACAGCGTTCCAGGTGCTGCGGGATTGGGCGACGAATCTGCTACTCGATCCCGAGGAGATAGAACTGGAACGGGGGGTGGTGCTCGAGGAGTGGCGGCTCGGCCGCGGCGCGTCGGCGCGGATGCGGGACAAGCAGCTTCCGGTGGTCTTCCGCGGGTCGCGCTACGCGGAGCGCCTACCGATCGGAACGCGGCCAGCACTCGAGAGCTTCGAGCACGAGGCGGTCGAGCGCTTCTATCGGGACTGGTATCGGCCGGACCTCATGGCCGTCGTCGCCGTCGGGGATTTCGACGGCGCCGAGGTCGAGATTCTGGTGCGGGAGCACTTTGAGGACGTTCCGCCCGCGGAGGAGCCTCGCCCCCGCGAGATCTTCGCCGTGCCCGACCACGAGGACACGCTCTATGCGGTGGCGACCGACCCCGAGGCCACGCAAACCCAGGTCGGTGTGCTGTTCAAGCGCGAGGTGGAGCCGCAGGGAACGCACGGGGCATACCGCCGGTCGCTCGTCGAGAGCCTGTACGACTTGATGTTCAACCGGCGCCTGTTCGAGTTGACGCAGAAGGCCGATCCGCCGTTCCTCGGGGCCTTCGCTGGCGGCGGGAGCTTCGTGCGCTCCAAGGACGTGTACAGCCTCGCGGCCCTCGTCGCCGACGGTAAGGTCCTCCCGGGTTTGGCGGCACTGCTCACCGAGGCAGAGCGCGTCGCACGGTTCGGCTTCACCGAAACCGAACTGGACCGGGTGAAGCGTGAGTTGCTCAGGGGGATGGAACAGGCGCACGCGGAGCGGGAGAAGACCAACTCGGTGGCGTACGCCTCCGAGTACGCACGCCACTTTCTATCCGACGAGCCGATCCCGGGGATACCATACGAGTTCCTGCTTGCCCAGACGTACCTGCCCACCGTCCGGCTGGATGAGGTCAATCGCCTGGCGCGCAGCTGGATCACCGATCACAACCGGGTCGTCACCGTCAGCGCGCCGGAGAAAGCGGAAGTCCTGGTCCCTGAGGCGAGCGCGCTCACGGGGGTGTTCGCGTCCGTCGCGGCGGCGGTGATCGAACCGTACGAGGATTTGGTGGCGGATGCGCCGCTCGTCGGGCAGCCCCCGTCGCCGGGAGCGATTGTCGAGGAGGAGGTCGTCGAGGAGGTCGGCGTCACGATCTGGCGGCTGACGAACGGGGTGCGGATCCTGCTCAAGCCGACGGACTTCAAGGACGATCAGGTGCTGTTTCGTGCCTGGAGCCCCGGCGGTAGCTCCCTTGCACCCGACGACGCCTATCTCCCGGCGGTGACCGCATCGTCCGCGGTGGGCATGAGTGGGGTCGGAGAGTTCAGTCTCGTCGATCTCCAGAAGGTGCTGGCGGACAAGGCGGTTCGGGTGAGTCCGTACATCTCGTCGCTGTACGAAGGACTATCTGGCAGTGCCTCCCCCCAGGATCTCGAGACCCTGGTTCAGCTCATCTACCTCTATGTGACGGCCCCGCGCACCGACCCCGATGCGTTCCAGGCATATCGTGCCCGCTTGGAGGCGTTTCTCGAGAACCGGAGTCGCAGTCCAGACGCGGCGTTCCAGGACACCGTGCAGGTGACGCTGGCGCAGTACCATCCCCGAGCGTTGCCCATGACCTCCGAGCGACTCGCAGAGCTGGACCTGGACGCGTCCATGGTGTTCTACCGGGAGCGGTTCGCGGATGCAGGTGATTTCACGTTCGTCTTCGTTGGCAGCTTCGAGATGGACGCAATGCGGCCGTTGGTGACGACCTACCTCGGCGGACTGCCATCTACCGGTCGTGCGGAGACGTGGCGTGACGAAGGAATCGACCCCCCGGAGGGAGTGGTGCGACGGACGGTCATGCGCGGAGTCGAGCCCAAGAGCCAGACGGTCATCGTGTTCACGGGAACGATGGAGGACACGCGCGAGAACCGGTACGCACTTTCGTCGCTGGGCGAGGTACTCCGCATTCGGCTTCGCGAGCGGCTGCGGGAAGAGCTGAGTGGAACCTACGGGGTGAGCGTCAGCGCAAGCTCCTCACGCTACCCGGATGAGGAATACGCCGTGCGCATCGGCTTCGGCTCGGATCCCGAGCGGGTAGATGAGCTGGCGGCAGTGGTATTCGCGCAGATCGACAGTCTGCAGCAGGTGGGTCCGGCAGCCGAGGAGTTGGACAAAGTCCGCGAGATCCAGCGCCGTGACCGAGAGCGGAACCTCGAGGAAAACGGCTACTGGCTCGGACAGCTGGTATCCTACGATCAGCTTGGCCTCGACGTTCGAGACATCCTCACGTACGAACAGCTGATCGACAGTCTCGCTGCCGAGGTGGTTCGATCCGCGGCTCGGCAGCACCTGCGGCAGGACAACTACGTACTGGTGACACTGTATCCGGAACAGACGAATTGAGGGGAGGTGGTACCCGTGCGGAACACGCTCGTCCGCCGGCCCGCCGTTGCCGGGATGTTCTACCCGGCCGATCCGGACAAGCTGAGGGCCGTCGCCGGAGGGATGCTCGAGGAGGTCAATGCGGCCGCCTCGCGGGCGATCGGCGCGATCGTCCCGCATGCCGGGCTGATCTACTCGGGACAGTGCGCAGCGCACGTGTGGAAGCGGGTCTCGATCCCGCGCATCCTCGTCGTGCTGGCGCCCAATCATACGGGAGCGCTCGCCAGTCCTGGCGCCAGCGCCTGGAGCCAGGGCAGATTCGAGACGCCGTTCGGCGACGTGCCGATTGCGGAGCGGTTTCTGGAGCGCGTGAGTGCCCACTCGTCGCTCGTCCGACACGATCCATCCGCGCACACGCGCGAGCATGCCATCGAAGTCGAACTGCCGTTCGTACAGCTTCTGGCCCAGGACGTCCGTTTGGCTCCGATCGTCCTGGCGTGGGATCGGTGGGACCACTCGCTCGATCTGGCGACCGCTCTCGCAGCTGCGGCGCGTGAGTCGGAAGATGACGTGTTGCTCGTCGCATCCTCGGACATGACGCATTACGAGTCGGCGGTGTCCGCGGAGCAAAAGGATCGGCTGGCCCTCGCCGCCATCGAGCGATTGGATGGGCAGGAGCTCCTGGCGGTGTGTCGCCGCGAAGGGGTTACCATGTGCGGCCGCGCACCCGCAGCTGTCGTGCTTGAGGCAGCCCGCCAACTCGGCGCACAGGGCGCCGAGTTGGTGGACTATCGCCACAGTGGATGGGTGACCGGCAACGACCGCGAAGTGGTTGCCTACGCGGGCGTGGTGATCCGCTGAGCGCGGTGCCGCGTCAGGGCTCGATCACGACTTCTGCGAAGGTAGCCGGGTTCGCCGGGTAGTTACGGCTGGCGAGCGTATAGGTCGTGCGGGTGCCGTCGTCGTCCACGTCCATCACCGAGAGACTCAGCCGCACTCGGTCGCGTCCGGCTGCCGGAATCGCGAACTCGACCGTCCATCCCGTTCCCGACTCGGCCCGACCCCAACGGATCTCCGCGGACGGCGCCACGTCGCCGAACGTGGACACCATGAACTCGGACCAGACGAGATCGCGGTTGTCCGCGAGGTACTTCGCCATGAAGCCGCGGAACGGAAGCCGACCGGCGAAGGCACCGGCGGCCGGCGGCCCCGGGAGCAGGACGGTCTGGTCGCCGGGGTCGAGGTGCCGACGGTTTGGATCGGTGTCGGCCTGGACGACGAGCGCCACGTTATCACCCTCGCCAACGCGATGACCGCCCCGACCGTCGGGTGAGTCGTCCGGAATGTCGACGGCCACGTACAGAGAGTCCTCCCTCCAAAGCGCTGCCATGCTCGGGCCTTCGGGGTGCATTGCACCACCGACCGGGTGCCACGTCGTGCCGGACCACTCCCGCAAGTCGCCGTCAACGGCGATCCCCGCATCACGTCGTGACGCCGTCACACGATCCGATTCCACGCGATAGACGAGCGAATCCCCACTCGACTGCCACCGCTCGTCGTTGCGCAGCTCGTCGAGCCTCCGGGCAGTGCGCGTCACGAACGGCTCGAGCTCGCTCACCAGTACCGCCAGATCCGGATCCTCCTCGGATGCGGCGGTGAGACCCTCGAGGCCGGTTTGCAGGGCCGCCAGGGCCTCGGTAATCGGAGGCAACACCAGGACGTTTGCCGGGATGAACAGCGGCTCGAACACGTTGTGCTCGAACGCATCGTCGCCGTAGATCTCCGCGAAGGGGCGCAGGAAGGAGGCGACCTCCGGACTGTAGAGTCGCGCCATCGCATCAGCGACGGCTTGCTCGGGGTCGTAGGCTTCCGGGTCACTGCTGTACGCCGCCAGGGTGGCGAGCGAAATCATCGAGGCGTGTGCCTCGTTCATCGGATTCGACAGGATGCCCGAGGCGGCGGACGCCAAGTCGGGATCTCGATCGCGCACCGGCCCGAGGAACAACCGCCATCGTGCAAAGTCGTTGACCGGGAAGTTGTCCCATATCAGTGGCCGGCGGCCGATCAGTTCGCCCCACTCGGCCGCCTGCGCCGCGGTGATCTCCGGGGCCGCGACGTCGATGCCCGTCCAGAAGAAGGGGATCTCCGGGGGCGTCAGGGCTCCCAGCCGTTCCAGGTATGCCCGGTCTCCCCACGCATTCGTGTAGGTCGTCGGTGTCACGGCGAAGGTTCGTCCTCGCTCGGCGAGATCCCGGTGAAGCCGGGTGATCAGTGCCGCATGCGCTTGGGCGAGGGACTCATAGGCGGTGCGATCCTCCGCGTGCTGCAGTTGCGGAGGAACGTCATCCACAAACAGGGCGAAGTCCGACACGCCGAGCCGGGCAACCCGGTCCAGCTTGGCGAGCAGCTCGCCGTAGTCGCTGGTATCGGCGTATACGATGCTTCCTCCGGGACTGATCGCGTACACGAAGGTCACCCCCTCGGCACGCGCCACCGTTGCCAGCTCACCGAGCTGGCGGTAGGCGTCGTCGGGATACGGCTCCTGCCACCGGCTCAGGTGATAGGGATCATTCTTGGGCGCGTAGTAATAGTGCGTCAGACCGACGCGTCCCATAAAGCGCAGCATGTCGAGGCGATCCTGGTGTGACCACGGCGGACCGTAGAAGCCCTCGACGACGCCCACCTGCTCGAAACGCGCGGGCTCGATGGGCTCCGGCACCGTGCACGCGGTGACGAGCGCTGGGAGAAGCAGTAGTCGTTGCATACGACTAATGGTACCATCTGGCGATGGCCTTTGCCGCCCCTAGCGGTAACTTTGGAGCGGCGAACACCGATCTTTCACCGGGAGGACCGCGTGGCCGTACCGTCGCCACACCCCGTCGTCACCACTGCACCCCCCGAGCGGCTGCTCATGGGACCGGGACCCTGCAATCCGGATCAGCGCGTGCTCGACGCCATGGCGAGACCGATGGTCGGACATCTCGATCCGTACTTCCTGCAGGTGATGGACGAGACGATGAGGATGCTACGGGCGGCGTACTGTACGGTCAATCACCACACCATTCCGATGTCGGGAACGGGCACCGCTGGCTTGGAGACGATCATGCTGAATCTCCTCGAGCCAGGGGATGACGTGATCGTGGGCGTCATCGGCTACTTCGGACAACGACTCCAGGAGATGGCGACGCGTGCCGGCGCGCTCGTGCGTGTCCTCGAAGTGCCGTTCGGCGAGATTCTGCGGGCGGAGCGATTCGAGGAGGAGTTGGCGAAGCGGCCGGCCAAGCTGGTGGCGCTGGTCCATGCGGAGACGTCGACGGGTGCGGCGCAGCCCGTGGCCGAGGTGGCGGCCGTCGCGCGACAGCACGGCGCGCTGGTCGCCGTCGATTGTGTGACGTCGCTCGCCGGCATGCCCGTCCTGATCGACGAATGGGGCATCGACGCGGCCGGCTCTTGCTCGCAGAAGTGTATCGGCGCGCCCCCAGGGTTGGGACCGGTCACCGTGGGACCACGTGCCATGGCGGCCGTGAGGGCGCGCGCCGGGCCGCCGCCCACGTGGTATCTCGATCTCCGCCTGCTATTCCAGTACTGGGGGGACGCCGAGGGCTCGCAGCAGCGCGCCTTTCACCATACCGCTCCAGTCTCGAGCCTCTATGCGCTGCACGAGGCGCTGCGTCTGATTCTGGAGGAGGGACTGGAGGCTCGGTGGGAGCGCCACCGGAACGCGCATCGCCATCTCGTCGCCGGCTTGGATCGCCTGGGCCTCACCCTCTTTACCCCCGAGGAGCATCGCCTCCCGATGCTCAACGTCATCGCAATCCCCGACGGCGTGGATGACGCCGCCGTGCGCCGAGGGATGCTCGATCGGGGCATCGAGATCTCCGGGGGGTTCGGGCCGCTCAAGGGCAAGACCTGGCGAGTCGGACTGATGGGGGTCAACGCAGACACGGTCCGGATCGACCGGTTGCTCGATGCGCTCGAGGAGGTGCTCGAGGAGCAGGGTTGGAGCGGATAGCGACGGCGGTGGATGTCCCGCTCAGAGCCCGAACTGTCGCAGGTGATGCTGTAGGTGGTCGTGCGCGAGCCGCGCCCACTGCGCTCCGGTCATCTTGCCGGCGATCGGACTGCGTGGCCACTCGCCCCGTGCACGGCTCCGTGAGAACTCGATGATGCGTTGCTCGAGGCGGTTCCGGTCCTGCTCGAAAACACCGGGAGAGGTGGCGAGCAGCTCGGGGAGGGTCCGGGCGTTCCTCGGGTAGGATCCCCTCCACCGTACGAGGACGACCCGGACCAGCGGCTGCAGGGGGCGGGGAACAGCAGGTGGCGCGCTCGTCCGGCCTAGCGCGATGTCGAAGTAGTCGATGAGATGGCACACCATGTCGCCGGCTGTCATGCGGCCCCACCGTCGCTCGGTGTCCGCCGTCAGCCGCGACAGGCGCTCGAGGAGGCGCCTCGCGGCCTCGTCGTCGAACAGCGACCGTTGCATGTCCACCGTCATGATGAGAGGAACCCCGAACCATGCATGATCTGTCGCGCCCTACCGTACTGCTGCGGCTCGACGGCCTCGCCGTCACGGCGGTCGCTATGTTGCTCTATCGGGAACTCGGTATCGCGTGGTGGATCTTCGCGGTCGCGTTCCTGGCGCCAGACGTGGTGTTGCTGGCGTATCTCGCCGGTCCGCGCGTCGGGGCGATGCTATATAACGTGGTGCACACCTACCTCTGGGGCGCTGGCCTGTTCGGACTCGGTCTCCTCTCGGCGCAGGCTTCGCTCATGGCGGTTGGATTGATCTGGGTGACGCACGTCGCTGTCGACCGGCTGCTGGGGCTGGGCCTCAAGTACCCCGAGGGTTTCCGGCCCACCCATCTGCAGCGGGTATGAGGAGAGTCGGAAAGGTGGGAAGCGTGGGAAGGCATGATACCCACGCTCCCACCCCTTCTCACGCTTCCGCCGCTACTGCCGCTCCCACACGTTGTTGTCACGGTCCTGGTCGGGAAACACCCGTTCCGCATCGATCTCCACCTTCACGACCGGCGAGCTCGTCTGGACCACGATGTCGGCCGTCCGTACTCCCGTCAGCCACACGTCTACCGGGATCTCCTCCTGCAGCATCCCGCCATCCGCCGTGGCGATGGTGAGCCTTACCGGCATCGGCGCCAGACCGCGGTCGGCGACGACGATTCGAGTTCCCTCGTCCACCAGTCGGACCTCCTGGACCGCCTGGTCAAGGGTCCACGTTTCGTAGTACCAGGTCCGCCAGAACCAGTCGAGATTCCGGCCGCTCACGTCGTTGAAGGTGTTGAACAGATCCCATGGCTTCGGGTGCTTGTACGCCCAGCGCCGAACGTACGTACGGTACGCCTCGAGGAAGGTCTCCTCTCCAAGCAGGCCGTGCAGCGTCCAGAGCAACGTGGCCGGCTTGCTGTACGAGGCCGTGCCGTATGCCCCGCCGTTGCTGTGAAAGTCGGACCAGCGCATGATCTCGCCTTCCAGATCGGTTCCAGCGATCTGGAGGTACCCCTGGTAATTCCCCTGCTCCCACCGCCGTCCCGGATAGAACTCGTTCTCCGCCGCGGACGTGTTGAACGACGTCGTCCCCTCGTCCATCCATGCGCGCCTGCGCTCGTCGTTCCCGACGATCATCGGGATCCACATGTGTGCCAGCTCGTGGGCGTGCACGCTGTAGAGGGAGGTGTCGCTGGCCTCGTTGTAGTCCCCGATGAGCGTCATCATCGGATACTCCATGCCGCCACCCATGATGCCTCCTCCCTCCACCGAGGTCATATGGGGATAGGGATAGGGGAAGCCGGTCCACCGTGAGAGGAAGTCGATCGAGTGCTGGCCATACCGCCAGGCCTGGGCCCAGCGCGGAGCGCTCTCGCGCCAGATAGCGTTCACCTGCGCGTAGTCGGTCGCGCCGTCCCCGTCCCGGTCGCCCACCGGGGTGCGGGCCGCGTCCCAGCGCGACTCGCGGGTGACGCTGTAGGCCACGTCCCGAACCGAATCGGCCTGAAACGACCACGCCAGGTATCCCGTCTCGGAGGTCCTGGTCGCCGTTCCCGGGCCGAAGTCCTCCGGGGTGAGAACGTGCACGACGGTGTCACTCTGCTCCGAGTGCCGGACACGTTCGAGTATCGGTGCCGGGAGCACGTCGTCGGCGTTGCTGAGCGTTCCAGTGCCGAGTACCGTCCATCCCTCAGGTACCTCCAAGGTGACCCGGTAGTCGCCATACCCCATGAAGAACTCTGCACTGCCCAGGAAGTTGTCGGTGTGCCAGCCGACTACATCGTCAAACACCGCCATCTGTGGGTACCAGTAGGCGAGATAGAACAGGTTGTCGGCGTTCCAACCCATGCGCGATCCGGCGCCCCGCTGTGGGACGGTGAAGCCGAAGTCGACCTCGATCGTCACGGAATCTCCAGACTGCAGGGCCCGGGGAAGGCGCATCATCAGTGTGGTCCCGAAGATGCGGTAGCCACGTGCCGCGCGCACCCGACCTCCAGCGGCACCTGCGTCCGGCAGCTCCTCGTCGGCCACGACCACACGCGTGATCTCCATGCCTCCGGTCACCTCCGCCGGCCGATTTCGGACGGCTCCCTCCGCATGCACGTTCTGCAGCAGCTGGAGTCCCAGGATTGGCAGCGGCCGCGGGGACCCGTTGTGGTAGACCATGTGCACGGTCCCGTCGATGCGCTTGCTGTCGGTGTCGAGTCGCGCCCGGATCGAGTAGTCGGTCCACTGTTGCCAGTACCGTGGACCGGGCTCGCCTGACCGAGTGCGCGTTCCCGTCTCGAGCGCCCGCTCGAACGCGCTCGACAGGGTCACGGGGTAGGGAATCGGCCGATCGAGCTCGAGCCGCTCCTGCTGAGCCGTCAGCTGTGCGCCTCCGGCCAGGATCAGGGTGACTGTGACGACAACGGTGATGGTCCGCATCCGGGTGACAGCCTCGTTTCGAAGAATCGTGGGGTACTGGACCCGCGCACACTAACCACACTATCGGGCACGCGGCAAGTTGGGCCGTCGCGTGACAGAGGAGCGCTGCCGCGCGAGCGCGTCTGCCCTGACTTCCGGTGCGACGAATGACGGGGGAGAGCATCGTGAAGATCGTGGTCATTTCCGCGCCCGAGGACGTGGGTCGTGCGCCGGGCTGCTGCGAGCAGATCCTGCGACGCCGGGCAGAGCGCGGGATCGTACTCGACGTGCAGAAAGACTCCACAAGGTGAACGGGGAGCTGTTCGAACGGATCGGCATCGGAGGCCTGGTCCCGACGTCGGGATAGCTCTCCCTTACCGCGTTCTTCTAGATTCTACACGTCACCCACCAGCCGAGGTAGAACACGTGATGCTACCACGAGTGGGCCGTGCCGCGTGGCAGAGCCGGCTCGCAGCACTGCTGATCGCGACCGTCATCGTGGGAGTGAGTTGCACCCGGAACGGCACGCCGGCGCCGGTGATCCTCGTCGGCCTGGACGCGTTCGGCTGGGATTTTCTCGAGAAGGCGGAGACTCCGACGCTGGATGGGTTGATCGCTCGGGGGGTTCGGGCGGAGTGGATGGTTCCGATCTTTCCCACGAAGACTTTTCCGAATCACTACAGCATCGTCACCGGCGTGTATGCGGAGCGGCACGGCATCGTGTCGAACACCATGTACGATCCCCTGTTTGAAGCATGGTTCCGGCTGAGCGACCGCGAGGCGGTGCAGGACGGACGCTGGTGGGGCGGGGAGCCCGTATGGGTCACCGCTGAGCGGGCGGGGCGTACGGCAGCCGCCTTCTTCTGGCCCGGGACGGAGGCGGACATCCAGGGTATTCGCCCGACGCACTGGAGGACCTACGTGCACCGCACGCCCAACGACGAGCGGGTGGATCAGGTCCTCGCGTGGCTCGATCTGCCGGAGGGCGAGCGGCCCTCGCTCATCACGACGTACTTTGCCGACGTCGACGACGCGACACACGGCTTCGGCGTAGATGCACCCGAGACGTCCGAAGCGATCCGGGAGATCGACCGGGCCATCGGTCGGCTGGTCGCCGGACTCGAGGCACGGGACATCCTCGAGGAAGTAAATCTCGTGATCGTGTCGGACCACGGAATGGTTGACCGTTCCCGCGATCGAGTCGTGTTTCTCGACGACTTCGTCGATCTGGACGACGTGGAGGTGGTGGATTGGAGTCCGGTGGCGGCTATTGTTCCGGCCGAGGGCCGTGAAGAAGGGGTATTTCAGCGCCTCGTCGGTGCCCATCCGCACTTGCAGGTGTACCGCAAGGCCGAAATTCCGGATCGATGGCACTACCGCGACCACCACCGGATCCAGCCGATCCTTGCCGTCGCCGACCCAGGCTGGGCGATCTCGACCCGCGACTATTTCCGGTCACGCCCGGACGCGTTCGGCGGCGCGACGCACGGGTACGACAATGCCGCTCAGTCGATGCAGGCGCTCTTCATCGCCTCCGGACCCGCGTTCCGATCGGGCGCAGTGGTGCCGCCGTTTCAAAACATCCATGTGTACGAGCTGCTCTGCCATGTTCTCGAGGTGGCTGCGGCTCCCAACGACGGTAGTCTCGATTCGGTGAGAATGCTGCTCAGGTAGTGAGACGTGAACGTGGCGGGAGAGAGGTTGTCGAGGGCAAAAGTGTCTACGTGCAACGTGAACCGTGAACCGTTAACGGATGACGGCGCAGTGTGTCGCGCGATGAGACGGCGGCGGAATCGAAGCTGAGTTCCAACCCGGTCACGCCGGCCCCCCCACTGTTGCACGTTCCACGTTGTCCGCTTCCCCTCCATCACTCTTCCCTTTTCCCTCGTCCCTCTGCACCCCTGTCGCCCGTCCGCAGGATCGACCGGATGGTCGTGATCAACATCTCGACGGCCACGCGGTTGTGCCCGCCCTCGGGGATGATGACGTGTGCGTACCGCTTGCTGGGCTCCACGAACTCGAGATGCATCGGGCGGACCGACTCCAGGTACTGCTCAATCACGGAGTCCAGATCCCGCTTCCGCTCCCGAATGTCGCGGTCGAGCCGCCGCAAGATCCGCAGGTCTGCATCGGCGTCCACGAACACCATGATGTCCATCAGACGTCTGAGCTCGGCATCGGCGAGGATCAGGATGCCTTCCAGAATCACGACGCACCGCGGATCGGCGGTGACGGTCCGCTCCGTGCGGCTGTGTGTCGCGAAGTCGTAGACCGGGACCTCGACCGGCTGGCCGGCCTTGAGCCGTTCGAGATCCCGCACGAGACGCGGCGATTCCAGGGCGTCGGGATGATCGTAGTTGATATGGACCCGCTCGGCAGGCGGTACCGCGCTTCGATCGTAGTAGTAGGAATCGTGCTGGAGGCAGGTGACCTGCTCGGGTCCCAGACTCCCGACGATACGATTGACCACGGTCGTCTTGCCCGAGCCCGATCCCCCGGCGACACCGATGATGATGACCGGTGGCATGTGCCCTGCCCATATGGTGAGAGTCGGTGAATGCTGCGCTACGGGGGTAGAGCCCGTCAAGCGGTGCGAGAATCTCCAGCGGCATCCGGCACGCGCCGGACGATGGGCCGTCCCTTCCACCGTGCCCGGCCTGTCCAGTGGGCCACGGCCGAGTCGAGCTGCAAGACCGCCCCGAGCATCACGAGACGGGCGTCATCGCCGACACCCACCTTGGCGGGCGCACGATCCGGTCGGACCCGACCTCGTGCCCGTACCGCGCGAGCACGAACCAGGGTGAAACCAGGGGAGCCAAGACCAACAGCGCGACCTAACTCAGGTGCACGACGGCGAAGGTCCAGACGGTCTGGCCGGTGAAGGGATAGACGTTCTGGCGGAACCCGCTCCAGGCATGACCCAGGTCGCGGTAGATCCGAACGCGCACGTCGTCGTGCGGGTCTGGGGCGGAGTGGGGCACGATCCCCCGCGCCTTGAGGTGGCGCCCGGTGTGACCAACGCTTGTCAGAGTTATGTCTATGACATGGCCCGGCTCAGTGGCATGAATGGACAGTGCTGGATGATCGCGCGGCGGGATTACATGCGACTTGAGTCCCACGACAGGCAGCGATCGGACGTTCTCGAGGACGTCGGAGTCCAGGGGTTCCGGGCCCCTGCAGGCGCTTCTCCCCAGGACGCGAACATGCCTAAGTCGCAACACCCTCACGCGCTAGTGTCTAAGCCATTACATCAATACGTGTTACAGGACTACGCAAGGGCGTGGGTGGACAGGGCACTGGTGCCCCGGCTACTCGTAGCGGAGTGACTCGATCGGGTCCACGGCGGCAGCGCGCCGCGCCGGGAGGATGCCCGCGGCCAGCCCGATCGTGACGAGGATCGACACGCACACCAATGCGATCGGCCAGGAGAGCATGGGGTTGGCGATGTACTGCATTGCCTGATCCTCGGCCGGAATTGCGTTGACGAGTGCCACCACGCCGGCGGCGACTCCGAGCCCGATCGCACCGCCGATCAGGGCGATCAACATCGCCTCAAAGACGAACTGCGCCATGATGTGCCGCCGCCGGGCCCCCACCGCCAGCTTCACCCCGATCTCCCGCGTGCGCTCGCGGACCACGACGTACATGATGTTGGCGACGCCCACGCCCGCGACGAGCAGCGTGAAGGCGCCCACGAGCCCGAGAAAGATCTGAATTCCGAGCCCGATGGAGTCCACCATCTTCTGATCCTCGATGAAGTCCCACATGGGAAGCGCGCGCTCGTCGCCTGGGTCGAAGCGGTAGCGGGCGCCCATCACGTCGAACAGCCGCTGCTTGACGTACACGGCCTCGTTGGTGTCCCGTGGGCGAATCAGGAGGTGGTTCACGTACCGGTGGCCGTAGATGGCCTTGAGGGTCGAGGCGGGAATGATGGCCCGGTCGGCGTCCGGTCCGTTGTTGCTGGAATCCTGGAACTTCTCCTGCATGACGCCGATTACCGTGAACGGCAATCCGTCCAGGATGAGAGTCTCGCCGATCGGGTCGCTATCGCCGAAGAGACGCTCGGCGATCTCGTTGCCGAGGAAGATCACCCGTCGCCGCTCGCGCAGATCGTCCTCGTTGAGAAAGCGGCCACCGGCCCGCGAGAACACGCGCCGCATCTCGGAGAAGGACGGGTGGACGCCCTCCATGTAGGTGGTCGTCTTGTTCTCATCCCACCGGAGACTCGTGCCCCACCGACCGTACGACGGGCTGCCCATCTCGATCTCCGGAATCGAGCGCATCAGGAGCGCCAGATCCTCCTCCGTGAGCCGTATTCTCCGGCCCGTGGGCAGGCCTTCCCACACCCGGCTCGTGCTACCACCGTAGACCATGTACAGCCGCTCGCCGGCGTTCAGTAACCCCGTGGAGATCGCGGTCTTAAGTCCCTCGCCGAATGCCAGGAGGATGACGACCGCCACGGTGCCCCAGGTGACAGCAAACATCGTCAACAGGGCCCTCGTCTTCTGCGTGCGCAGGTCGCCGATGAACTCCTCGAAGAGAATGCGCCACATCGCTCAGTACCTCAGGCAGTCGACAGGATCGAGGTTGGCGGCCTTGCGGGCGGGGAACAGGCCCGCGAGGAGCCCGATGACGCCGAGCAGGGAGAGCGCCACCATCCCCACCACGGGCGAGATCGTTGGGGTGCCGACGAACTCCTGCATCGGGACGAAGCCGAGTAGCCACACGATGCCCCAGGAGCCGACGAATCCGAGCAGGGCGCCCATCGCGACGATCAGGAGGGTTTCACCGATGAACTGCAGCAGGATGTCGCGGCGCGTGGCGCCCACGGACCGCCGGATCCCGATCTCCTTCGTCCGCTCGCGGACCACGATGTACATGATGTTCGCGACGCCGATGCCCCCTACGGTGAGGGTGAAGCTGCCCACGATGGCGAAGAAGATGTTGAAGGCCAAGAACAGATAACTGAATCGGAGCTCCCACTCGGCTGTGTCCCACACCGCGAGGGCGTCCTCGTCCTCGGGGTCGAACGTATGACGCCGTCCGAGCGTTTCGTACACCCGCTGCTCGACCACCTTGGTGACGGTCACGTCCCGTGTACGGTAGACGAAGTTGTTGACGTACCGGTCACCAAAGATCGCGGTGAACGTGCTGCTGGGGATGAACACGCGGTCCTTGTCGCGGCCGTTGTACGACGAGTTCTGCGTCTTCGGCTTCATCACGCCGATGACCGTGAACGGCGTCTCCCCGATGAAGACCTGCTCCCCGACCGGGTCCGTTCCGTCGAACAGCAGGTCCGCCAGCTCGTCCCCGAGCATGGCAACGCGTCGCCGCTCGGCGACGTCCTGGTCGGTGAGGAACCGGCCGCCGTAGTCGGCGATGATGTTGCGCATCTCGCCGTACACCGGCAGGACACCGGTGATGTTCGGATTGGCGGTCTGCTTGCCGCGCCGCACCGGCGTCTGCCGGGTGCTGTATTCCGGGCTGAGCATGAGGATGTCCGGAATCTCTTCCAGCAGCAGCTCGCCGTCAGCCTCACGCAGGCGGATGTAGCGGCCTTCGGGGAATCCCTGGTAGGTCACCGTCGTCCGCCCACCGAACAGAATGACGATGCGGTCGCCCAGGCCGTGGAACCGCTTCCGGGTTTGCCGCTCGAGGCCCACGCCGAACGCGAGCAGGACTACTACTGCGATGGTCCCCCACGCGATGCCGAGCACGGTGAGCGTCGTCCGCAGACGCTGGGCTCGAATGTCCGCAACGAACTCCCGAAAGAGATTGGCGACCTGCATTGACGCTCAGCGGATCTCCCGGGGTGGTGGCTCGACCACCAACTCGCCTTCGCTCAGGCCCGAGATGACCTCCAGATTGATGGCATCGGAGAGCCCGCGCTCGATGATGCGCTGTTCCGTCGACCCGTCGGGCAGCAGCACCGTCACGCGCGCCGTATCGTTCTCGACGGTGACCAGACGTTCCGGGATGGATAACACACTGTCCCGGCGTTCGATGATGACGTCGGCGTTGGCCGAGTAGCCCGCCCGCAGGGTCGAGCCACGCGTGGCGGTGATGGCGATCTCCACCGGGAAGACGGTCGAGTTGTCCTCCGTCCGGGCTTTGAGTGAAATCTGCGCCAGCCGGCCGCTCACTCGCGCATCCGGCAACGCTCCGATCGTGATCTCCACCGGCAGGCCGTCGCGCAGCCGGCCAACATCGATCTCGTCGACGGTCCCGCGAAGTAGGAGCTTGTCCATCTCCGCCATCGACATGAGCACGGTGCCCTCCTGATAGGTGCTGAGGGGTACCACGGGATCCCCAACGTCGACCGTCTTCTCGAGGATGAACCCGTCGATCGGCGAGCGGATGACCGTCTCCACCTCGTCGTCGGCAATCGTCAGCTTCCCCTCTTCCAGCAGCGTGAGGCGCTCCCGTGCCATCTGAAGCTGGATCTCCTGCTCGGCATGGCGCTGCTCCGTCTCCTGGAACTCTCGGTCCGACACGAGCCCCTGCTCCTTCAGTGCCTGCTGACGTTCGAGGTTTCGCCGCAGGTTGTCGAGCTCGATCTGGCGCAGCTCGAGCTGCCGACGCGCGTCCGCCAGCTCGAGAGGAGTGGGGTTCGGCTTGATCTCGAGTAGGGGGGCACCCGCCCGAACGAAGTCCCCTTCCTCGGCGAGGACCCGCCGGACCACACCGGAGATCTGCGATTTGACGCTGATCTCGATCTCGGGCTCGATGCGGCCGACCGCGAGTGCCTTGTCGACGATGGTCATGCGCTCGACGGCCACGGTCTTGATGCTCTCGTCCGGGCCGTCTCCGCGCGATGCGTTGACGACGAAGGCGAGGCCCCCCACCACGACGAGCGATACGATGGTGGTTACGATCTTCGTCCGACGTTTCATATCCTGTGTCCCCATGTTCGTCGACGACGAGTTGACGTCACCGTCCGTGCCTCGCCGGGAATGTGCCCCCTCTCACCGCTCGACTGCCACATGCACGCGGGCGCCGTCCGACGCACCGACGATGGCCACGCTGCTATCGGTCGTCCGGATCTCGGCGAGGCCCTCGAGTTCCGCGGCCAGATCGGCGAGGATGGTGGCGGAGATACGGAGGTCCTGCAACACGACCTCCTCGCTGTCCGTGGCGCTGCGCTCGAGTTCGCGGGTGATAATCCGTAAGAGGCCGTCCAGCGAGATCGTCACGGACCCGCTGGCCTCGGCGGCCACCCGTGCCTCTGCCGCTGTGGCGCGTGCCTCTGCGGCCGTGGCCGCGGCTTCATGCCGATGCACGACCACCGCGAGTTCCGGCGCTGCCGCCGCGATATGCGCGACGGCCGCCGGTGACGGCGCATCGGCCACCGCGATGACGTGGCGCCGGTGGTCGGTGTGGTCCCGGTCCCGCGCGGCCAGGGCCAGATACCCTCCCACCACGGCGACCGGAACGAGGGCGATCATTCGTCGCATGCTAGCTCCAAGGCAATTGAGGATGGTGCGAAACCCGCTCAATCAGCCCTACGCGGCGTCGCCACCTCCGGTTTCGGGAACTGCTGAGTTTCCGTAACATTCGGGATCATGACCCCAAACGCCGAGTGTCTAGTCCGGCCCCACGGGGCTGGTGAGCTGGCTGACGTCCGGAGGCTCCTGGCGGATGCCGGCCTCCCCGCGTCGGGTGTCGATGGGCTGGGAGATGGGCTCGTGGTCGCGATCCGTGCGGAGGCCGTGGTAGGGTGCGCGGCCATGGAGCGCTACGGCGAGGCCGGACTGCTGCGCTCCGTTGCGGTCGACCCCGGAGCGCGGGGACGCGGGATTGGCGCCCGGTTGACGGCATACGTGCTCGCCGCCGCCGCTCGGGCGGGTGTGCGGCGCGTGTACCTGTTGACGGAAACCGCCCCAGAGTTCTTCGGGAGGTTCGGTTTTCAGCCGATCGGCCGGGAGGAGGTCGACCCTGTGGTCCGGCAGTCCGCGGAGTTCACCGAGCTCTGTCCCGACTCAGCCCAGGCCATGGTGCGGGGACCGCAGTAGCGCCCGGCCCACGCGATCCCGCAACCGCCAGCGGCCCCACAGGAGCATCGCGGGGCCGCTGGCCATCGTTCGGTGGGGGAGCGGGGGATCAGCCCCCGCGGCCCTGGGCCACCTGTCGCTCTTCCCCGGACTCGAAATAAGCCCGGTTCTTCTCGGTGAAGCTGTGCCATTCCTCCGGGACGTCCTCTTCCGGGAAGATGGCAGTCACCGGACACTCCGGCTCGCATGCACCACAGTCGATGCACTCGTCGGGGTGTATGTAGAGCTGGTCTTCGCCTTCGTAGATGCAGTCCACCGGGCAGACATCGACACATCCGCGGTCCATTGTGCCGATACAGGGCTCGGCGATGACGTAGGCCATGAGTAGTCTCTCCGGAGATCGGGTGTGTAACCGCTGACGCTCGCAATCTTGAACGGCGTCAACGAGCGTGTCAAGCGCCTTGCGTGGGCGTGTGGGCGTTGATAGTCATCCCTGGTCATGAGAATCGTCTCCCTACTGGCCAGCGGGACGGAGATCGCCTTCGCCCTGGGCCTCGGCAGTGCGGTCGTGGGCATCTTGCATGAATGCGATTCCCCGCCCGAGGCGTTGGACCGTCCACGGGTGAGCCGCCCCCGAATGCACCGCTGGAGGGCCGTGCCGCCCTCTGGTCACCACTGGCCTGACGGAACCCCGAGCGGACATGTGAGTATGGTGAGCGCGACGACGCTTCGTCCCAATCCCCCCCACCGCAAACCCGGCCGGAGGCGAGTAGCGTGCGATACAACCCTTTACTAGTCCAGCCGATGCGGGAGGAGTTGACCCGACTCGGCTTCGAGGAGCTCCTGACGCCGGAGGCCGTCGATTCGGTCCTCGGCACGGAACACCGGCCGACCCTCGTCGTCATCAACTCGGTGTGCGGGTGCGCGGCCGGCATGGCGCGACCGGCTGTCGCGAAGGCCCTGCAGCACACGGCTATCCCCGATCGGCTGGTTACGGTCTTCGCAGGGATGGAGTTGGAAGCCGTCGACCGGGTGCGATCGTACCTCGAGGGACATGCGCCGTCCTCTCCCAACATCGCGCTCTTCGTGGACGGCAAGCCGGCGCATGTGCTCGAGCGCCGACATATCGAGGGTCGGATGGCCGACGAGATCGCCGCCGAACTCGTGGAGGCGTTCGACCAGCACTGCGCGGCGGCCTAGGCCTCATCGGCACGCGAGGCCCGCCGTGATCCTGCTCGACCCGATTGCCCGCCCCGTCATCGGCCACCGGGGAGCGTCGGGAAAGTTTCCAGAGAACACTGTGCTGGCGTTCCGCGAGGCCCTCGCCCGGGGAGCCGACGCCCTCGAGCTCGACGTTCGGGTGTCGCGGGACGGTGCCGCCATGGTGATCCACGATGCCACACTCGACCGCACCACGGACGGATCGGGGCCGGTGGTCGAGCTGGCCCTGGAGGAACTACGAACGCTCGACGCGGGTCGTGGTGAGGGCATCCCGACCCTCGATCAGGTTCTCGAGGAGTTCCCCCGCACCCCGCTCATTCTTGAAATCAAGGAGGTGAGGGTCGCGCAGCATGCGGTGGCGTGCCTCCTGCACCACGGTGCGACGGAGCGGGTGCTGGTGGGCTCCTTCCAGTCTCAAGCGCTTGCGCCGTTCGACGGCCCGCGATTCCACCGGTCGGCATCGAGGCGGGAGACGGCGCTGGCCTGGGCGGCCTCGCGCGTGGGCGTCGGCGTTCCGGGGGGGTACGAGGCGTTTACGGTGCCCGAGCAGCACGGCTCCCTGACCATCGTCGATGCCCGCTTTGCCACGGCTGCCCGACGGCGGGCCCGGCCCGTTCACGTCTGGACCGTGGACGACCCGCTGCAGGCGCGACGCCTGCGCTCGGCGGGCGTCTGTGGCATTATTACTAACTTCCCAGACCGGATGTGCACTCTGGAGCAGTGAACATGGCAATGTCCAATTTGACCAGGCGTGTGCGCCTTCCCCGCGTCCTCGCGGCGCCCGTCCTACTCGTGCTCGGTGTGGTCGCGCCGTTGCGGGCCCAGGGCCTTCCGCCTTGCGATCCCGAGAACGCGGGTTTGACCGTTCCCGAGGGCTTCTGCGCTCTCATCGTGGCCGATCATGTCGGTCGTGCAAGACACCTCACCGTGGCAGCGAACGGGGATGTGATCGTTGCCCTCGCCGCAAGTCGCACGGAGGACGGCGGGGTCGTGGTGCTCCGGGATACGACGGGAGACGGTCAGGCCGATGTCGAGTCGCGTTTCGGCTCGGGGGCGGGGAATGACGTCGAGTTGCGCGACGGCTATCTGTACTTCGCCATCAACGATGCGGTCGTCCGGTACCCGTGGCGGCAGGGAGCGCTGCAACCGACCGGACCCGCCGACACCATCGTGAGTGGACTGCCCGCGGAGTCCAGTCACCGGGCAAAGAGCATCGCCTTCGACGACGATGGCGGGATGTACGTCAACATCGGGTCGCCGTCCAACTCCTGTCAGCAGGAGCGCCGCACGCCGGGCGTTCCCGGAAAGGATCCGTGTGACGAGCTGGAAACGCGGGCCGGGATTTGGCGCTTCGATGCGGACCGTACGCGTCAGACGCAGGCCGATGGTACGCGGTTCGCGACGGGATTGCGCAATACGGTCGCGCTCGCGGTCCGGCCGCAGGACGGACGCCTCTACGGCGTCGTGCACGGCCGTGACCAGCTTGCGCAGCTGTGGCCCGAGTACTTCACGGACGCCCAGAACGCGGAGACGCCGGCTGAGGAGTTCGTGCGCATCGAGGCAGGCAGTGACTTCGGTTGGCCGTATTGCTACTACGATCCGCAACTCGAGCAGAAGGTATTGGCCCCGGAGTATGGCGGCGACGGCGAGCGCGTCGGTCGTTGTAGGGACAAGGACGATCCCTTGCTGGCCCTCCCGGCGCACTGGGCGCCTAACGGATTGCACTTCTATCAGGGAACGCAGTTTCCGGGACCGTTCAGGGGGGGGGCCTTCATTGCGTTCCACGGCTCGTGGAATCGAGCGCCCCTGCCGCAGGAGGGTTACAACGTCGTACTCGCCCGGTTCGACGACGATGGTCCGACCGGTCGATGGACGGTCTTCGTGCGGGGATTTGCCGGTGGCACGATGGGTCCGCGTGAGGCCGAGCACAGGCCCGTCGGCGTCGCCGAGGGGCCGGATGGCTCAGTGTACGTGAGTGATGACCGCGGTGGACGCATCTACCGCATCATCTTTGAGCGCGCGCGCTAGCGCCAACGAGGGGGCGTTACGAATCCGATCGATGTGGTGCTGGGTGGAGCGGCCGCCGGGGGTATTGCCGCGCTGGCGCTCATTCGACGGCGTCGTGTGGATGGAAAGCGGCCAAGGGGTGAGGTCGCGGGGGCGGACCGCCACGTGCCGCAGGCGGACCTCCAGCCGACGGCCGAGTTGGTCGGCGCATGGGTGCACTTCGTACGCTCGCACGTGCAGGAGTCGGCTGCCGGACTGAACAACCGGCTCAATGCCATTGCCCTCTCCGCCGAGTCGCTTCGCCGCACCCGGCTGTCCGACGATCAGCGGGAGCAGGTCGAGCGCATCGTGCGAGAGGTGCAGCGGGCCACCAACATCACCGGCGCGCTCGCCCACCGCGTCTCCTCAGATGCCCCCGAGACCCCACCGCCCGCCTGGCATGTGCTCATGGATGCCGCGACGCGCCCTGCCAGGCTCCTGCTCGTCGAGGCGGACGAGAGCAATCGGCTGGTGGTGGCCCGGCTGCTGCGCAGCCTTGGGCACCACGTCACGTCGGTCGTCAACGGTCGGGAGGCGTGGGAGACTCTGAACGGGGAGAGCTTTGACTGCGTGCTGTGCGATCCCCGCATGCCAAGCCTCGGCGGGCGCGCGCTGTACGAGCAGGTCGAGGAGCGCCTGCCCCACGTTGCACGACGGTTCGTGTTCGTCACGGGAGACTACACGGCGCCTGCTATGCACGAGTTTCTCGAGCGCACGGGTCGGCCGGTGGTGGGAAAACCCTACGACCTGGAGACGCTGCTGCAGGCGATTGCGACCATTCTCACGGAGGTGGGGGTCGTCGACGAGAGCGAGAAATAGGCGTTTTCGCTGGCGACTGCCCGGGCACCGTCTAGTCGAGCAGTTGTCGAAGTGCCGGCGCGAGCGCGTCGAGCGCTTCCTCTAACTCCTGTCTCTCGTTCCCGAACCCGAACCGGATGGCTTGGTCGATCCCGAAGTGGGCGCCAGGCGCGAGCAGTACGTCGCAGTCCGCCCGCACCCGCTCGACGAGCTGCACGGAAGGTCGCTGGCTCCAGTACCGGGCCAGCACAATTGCCCCGGCGTCCGGGGCATGCCAGCTGAACTGACCGTCGAGCGATTCGAACCATTCCGCGAGCACCGCGTAGTTGCATCCAATGATGTCACGCGTGCGACGCAGCACCGCCGCACGGTGATGTAACGCCAGGGTAGCCAGCATGTCACTGGGCGGCGTTGGCCCAATCACTGTGTAGTCGTGCCGGAGCAGGATCTCGTGCTTGAATTCCGATGACGACACGATCCACCCGATGCGCAGCCCGGGCAGCCCGTAGGCCTTCGACAATCCGTTCACGACGATCACTCTGTCGCTCGCTCCCCAAAACGTCGCCGTCTCATCGGCCTCCCGCTCCGCTCCCTGATACACCTCGTCCGCCAGGAGCCAGGCGCCCGCCCCGTCGGTACATGCGAGAATGGCCTCCCGCTCCGCAGTGGAGAGCACGCGCCCCGTCGGGTTGTTGGGGTTCGTCACCACGACGAGCCTGGTGTCCGGCCGTACGGCCCGCTCCAGTTCTGCGATATCCAGCTGCCAGCCGACGTCGGGTCTGAGCAGTACCTCCGTCACCGCCGCCCCGAAGTTCCGCGCAAGGCCGGGGATCTGCATGTATGTCGGCGTGATCACCACGACGTGATCGCCGGGCGCGATGAGGGTCCAGCAGAGAATGAAGTTCGCCTCGGCGCTACCGACCGTGACCGTGATCTGGTCCTCCGTCGCGCCGGGATACGAGGAAGCCACGGCACGACGCAGCTCCGGTGTCCCGTCCGACTGACTGTAGAGCAGCCTGACGTCGAGCAGATCAGACGGGGACGTGCCGGTGAGGGCCAGGAACTCGTCGATTGAGAAGGCGTGCACGCCGCTCTCGGCGAGATTGTAGCGGACGCGCTTCTCCCAGGTGCTCTGCCAGCGTTCGAGGTCGAAGGGAATGAAGGGCATAGCCGGAAGCTATTACCCCGGTCGTGGGTGCAGAAGAGCGCACGAAGGCCACGCCACCGTCCGGTGGCGCGGCCCTGCGCTCGGTACCGAAGCGCTCAGCCTTGCTTCTTCAGCGCCACACTCCCGGAACCCGTATCGATCGTCAGTCGAGCCTGTCCGTTGCCGATCGTCCCGCCCACGTGGTTCCGCTCCCACCCGAGGACCTGCAGCGGGAACTCGATGTCGATATCGCCACTGGACGTCTCGATGTCCACCTCCGCGCCGAACGACTCCGGAACGGTGACGGTGACCGAGCCGGAGCCGGTGTCGATCGTGACCTCGTCGGGGTTGCCCGACAGCGCCACATCGACCGACCCGCTGCCCGTGTCGACCAGGACCGTTCGTGCGGTGCTCCCGGCGACTTCGACACTGCCTGATCCGGTATCGATGTTGAGGTCGCGCACGGCGACGGACGACGCGGTGACGTTGCCCGAACCCGTATCGATGAGCAGCTCGTCCCCTCGCACCTCCGTGGCGCGCACGTTGCCCGAGCCGGTGTCGAGGACGACGTCGCCCTCGGCATCTCGCACGGTGATGGTGCCGGAGCCCACGTCGATGGAGAGCTCGCCGACGGTGCCGGCCGTCGTGACTGATGCGCTATGCGTGTCGAGCAGGAGGTCCCCGTTCACGTTGGAAACGGAGACCATACCGACGGCCTGGTAGACTTGGAGGGTTTGGCCGCGGGGCACGGCGATACGCAGGTCGGCCGACGCTTCGAGATCGCCCTCCTTTCCGGAGATCTTGACGCGGCGACCCCGGCTGCCGTCTCCGAATGTGCCGTCCTCGCGCACCCGCAGCTGGGTGCTGCCCCAGTCGCGGTCGCCGTGGCGGATCGCGTCCGCCGGGTAGATCACCCGGAGCGTCTCCCGGTCACCGATCGGTCCGGTGGCCACGGTCAGACGGCCTGCGTCCGGGCCCCGGGGAATCACGGTCACGTCGACGCTGGAGCCACTGGAAGCCTCGACGGTCACTTCGCCCGCGAGGTTATAGACGGCCACGACGTCGCCACGGAGCTGGTGCTCCTCACCCTGGGCGCTGCCGGTTGCCGGCAGCGCGACGAGCAGCGCGGCAGCTGCTAATGCAAGGCCTGTAGTGGAGTTACGTCTCATCGTCATGTTCTCCGCGGTGCGGGGCGAGTGTCTTTGGCTCACTGATTCGATACCCTGCACTACGAAAACGCTGCCCGGAGAGTGTCAGTGGGACCGCATGTCACCGTGCTCGAGAGTCGACGCTGGGCGGACGCGTGCCCGGCTTTCCCTCGAGCCGGTTGTCGTAGTAGCGGTAGGTCGGGTAGGCGAAATCGATGCCGGCTTCCTGCGCAAAGGCGTCGAGGATCTCCTCCCAGATTGCCTCCGCGCTACCTCGGCGCTGGCGTGGTGCGCAGAGGTAGCGGATGGTGAGCAGGACGCCACTATCTGCCACGGCGGTGTACACGGTCGGCGTCAGGGTTGTGTAGAAGATCATGAAGTGCCGCGAGACTTGCGGATCCGTGCCTTTGCCTCGTCGGTCAGGTGTGCCGCATGCCGTTCGGCGATGTCTGCCAGGATTCCCTTGGCCTTGCGCCAGTCACTCTCGAACGTGACGAGCACCGGCAACTCGTTCCAGATGTAGTCGAAGCCGCGCGTGAAGTTGGCGAGCGTGTCACTCAGCACCTGGCCATTTGGGACGTGGATGATCCGGCCCGTGCTCTGGTCGGCATCGACCCAGTTGCCGATCTCGAGCAGGGTGAACTGGAAGATTCTGAGGTCGATCACGTCGCCCGCGTGATCGCCGATCTGCACGCGGTCGCCCACGTCGAACGGGCGCCGCCACAGGATGAATGCCCACCCAGCGAGATTGACGACAAGGTCCTTGAGGGCGATGGCCAGCCCGGCGGAGACCAGGCCAAGGAAGGTGGCGACCGAGCCGACGCCCTCCCACCAGATGCGTCCCACGATGAGCATCCCGGTCGGGACCAGGATGTACGTGGTGGTCTTGCGCCAGCGATAGCGGACCTTGATGTCTTCGATCCGACGCCACAGCACCCAGAGCACCATGCGCCGGATGAGCCAGAGCAGCACGATGGCCACGACCGACCAGAGGATCTGCGCGACGGTCAGTTCGCTCAGGCCAAGGGTGCGCTGGATCCACTCGCTGACTGCGTTCATGCCGTCTGAGCTTTGAAGGTCAGGTGAGTCAGGTGCGAGGGCGGACCCTGGGCGGTAAGGCCGCCGCCGCGATCAGGACTACGGGATGATCAAGGTCGAGAGCTGGTTCGGCTCGCGTATCCAGTGGTCTGGCGCATGCGGTTCCAGGGCGGTGTGCGGGAACGGTCCCCAGCCGACGGCGGCGGTCCGGACCCCGGCGGCCCGGCCCGCGACGAGGTCGTGCGGGGAGTCGCCCACGAAGACCGCACCCTCCGCCGGCGCGTCGAGCAGCTCGAGCGCGCGCCGCACCGGTTCGGGATCGGGCTTGTGCCGCTCGACGTCGTCCGCGCCCACCAGCACCTCGAACATGCCGTCGAAGCCGCAGCGGCGCAGTCCGCGCTCGGCGCCGTCGCGCTTCTTCGATGTGACGATTCCCAGGCGGACACCGCCCGCGTGGAGCGTGGCCACAGCCTGCCGCACGCCCGGGTACGGGCGCACCATCGCATCGTGATTGGCCAGGTTGTGGTCGCGATACGTCGCCACCATGGCGGCGATTTCGTCCTCGTCGTCGGTGAAGGCACGGAACTGTGCTACCAGAGGCGTCCCAAGCCCGGCGAGCCAGACGTCGTCCGAGGGGGTGGATCCGCGGTGGACGGTGAGCGTGTGTCGGTACGAGCTGAGGATCAGCTCGATCGAGTCGATGAGCGTGCCGTCGAGGTCGAACAGCACGGTGGTGTACGGGGGAGGCTGCATGGCGCGCAATATAGTTGGAGGGTGGGCCCCTGGGTGAGGAAGGGCTGAGCCGACGGGCGGCAGTCCGCGACGTCTGTGCCGCCCCGAATGCTGGGTCTGCCTTCACCGATGGAGCCGCGCTGCCTCGGTCGGCTATCTTAGTACGTTGCTCTACGGCCCGGCCGGGTGGGATCCGAGGGCCACACCCGGATTCGCGAATGAGAGGAGACATGCAACCGGCGGCGGCACTCCTGGTCGGCCTTCTGGTGACCTTCTTGCCCGTCTCCGCCATCGCCCAATCGGCGGAGGAGACGGCGGCGGTGCGCCTGAATGGGGAATCGCCCGTTATCGATGGGCGACTCGACGACCCCGCCTGGCAGGGCATCGCTCCACTCACGGACTTCGTGCAGCAGAACCCTATCGAAGGTGCCGCGCCAAGTGAGTCCACCGAGGTGCGTCTCGCCTACGACGAGCACGCGTTGTTTGTCGCCTTCCGTGGATACGACCGTGCTCCCGAATTGGTGGTCGGCCGGCTTGTGCGGCGCGATCAGCGGATCTCCGCCGACAACTTCTCTCTCTTCCTTGATTCCTACAACGACCGGCGTACGGCCTTCGAGTTCTCGATCAATCCGTCCGGTGCGCGGCGGGACGTCTTCATCTACGGAGACGGCACCGGCCGCGACGACTCGTGGGATCCCGTGTACGACTGGGCCACGAGCCTCGACTCGCTCGGCTGGACGGTCGAGATGCGCATTCCCTTCTCACAGCTTCGCTTCACCACGGCGGACTCGCTCTCCTTCGGGCTGCGCCTGCGCCGCAGCATCAACCGCCGCAATGAGGAGGTGAATTGGCCCTTCTTCCCGCGTGATCAGGCGGGCGAAGTATCGAATTACGGCCGCCTCGTGGGATTGATCGGCGTGCCGCCCCCCCGCAGGCTCGAGATCCTGCCGTATCTCGCGGCCAGCTCCACGTTCGAGCCGGCGGAGGAAGACAACCCCTTTGTCACCGGCCGCAGGGCCGACGCGCGCGTCGGAGGGGACGTCAAGTTGGGTGTCACGAGCGGTATCACGCTCGACGCGACGGTCAACCCGGATTTCGGTCAGGTCGAAGCGGATCCCGCCGTCGTCAATCTCACGGCGTTCGAATCGTTCTTCCCTGAGCGCCGGCCGTTCTTCGTGGAGGGGACAAACCTGTTCCAGGCGGGACTGGAGCCGCCGGAGGAGCGCCGGTTCGGGGGCGGGGGTGGTGGACAGGAGGGACTCGTCTACACGCGACGGATCGGACGAGCGCCGCAGTTGTTCCCCGACGTCGACGGGGGGTACGCCGAGGAGGTCAGGCAGACGACGATCCTCGGTGCTGCGAAGCTCAGCGGGCAGGTTGGGAAGGGATGGGCTATCGGGCTCATGCAGGCCGTCACGGCGAAGGAGCGAGCGGCCACCGTCGACTCGCTCGGGTTCGAGGGGCGCGCACCTGTCGAGCCGCTGACGAGTTACTCCGTGCTGCGGGCGCAGCGCGTGTCGAGTGGCGGGCGCATCGCGTACGGTGCGGCCGGTACGTTCACCGCCCGGTCCCTCGACGAGCCGGTGTTCGACGAGCTCCATCGATACGCCGCATCGGGTGGGCTGGATTTCTCGGCCCGGTTCGGTCGGCGCGAGTACGAGGTAGTGGCGGCCCTGTTGGGATCGCGCGTGGACGGCAGCCCGGCCGCCATCGTCGAGACGCAGCGCAGCTCCGCACGATACTTTCAGCGGCCGGACCAGGACCACATGACCCTCGACTCGTCCCGGACGTCGCTCTCCGGCGTGGGCGGGTACGCGCGCATCGCCAAGGTCGTGGGGTTCTTCCGATGGCAGGCGGGATACGAGGGGCGGAGTCCGGGATTCGAGGTCAACGATCTCGGCTTTCAGCGCAGCGCCGATACGCACGAGCAGGAAGCGCAGGTTGAGTTGCGCTGGCTGGAGCCAGGACCGGTGTTCCGTGAGTTCGAATGGCGTATCGAGCAACAGGCTGCGTTCACGTGGGGAGGGGAGCGGACCGAGACATCCGTCGAGAGCCGGGCCTCGGCCGATTTCCTCAACTATTGGAACCTGTCGCTCAATGCGGAGCGGGCATTCTCGGCGTTGGGTACGAGACTCCTGCGCGGGGGGCCGGCCTTCAAAGAGCCCGGCAGTTGGCAGTTGCGAATGAATGGCCGCACGGATTTCCGGCGCTCGGTCTGGGGAAGATTCGGGAGCGACTGGACCCGCGAAGACGCGAGTGGGGCGGAACGATGGGGAGTGTCGGCGGGCCTCCGGTGGCGACCCCCGGGGCGGTTCTCCCTGAGCGTCGAGGGACGCATGAGCTTGGGTGACACGGACCGTCAGTATCTCACACAAGAGACCGTCGCGGATTCGACCTACTATGTGCTGGGCGAGCTCGACCGTCGCGAGATCTCCCTCACGCTGCGCGCGGACCTGGCACTCACACCGCGACTGTCGTTCGAGTTCTACGCACAGCCGTTCGTATCCGCCGGTCGCTACGACGTGTTGAAGCTCGCGACCGACCCGAAGGCCCCGAACTATGAGGATCGCTTCGACGTACTCGGTCCCGACCGGATCAACCGGCCTGGAAACGGCGAGGACATCGACATCGATGTGGACGGTGACGGCGAACCCGACTTCTCGATCGGCGAGCCGGACTTCCGCATCGTGTCCCTCCGTACGAATGCGGTGCTCCGCTGGGAGTTCCGTCCTGGCTCGACGCTGTTCGTGGTGTGGCAGATGAACCGGCGCGGCAGTGAGGACACCGGCAGCTTGGATGCTTCGGGTGCCCTGTTCGACGCCCTCGACGCACCGGGCATCAACGTGTTCGCTGTCAAGCTGGCGTACTGGTTCGGGCTGTGACGCCAGAATGTGTTGGCCCCCGCGGTCGGCTACGGGCTGCGCCCGCGCGACGTCTTTCGATCCGAGCCGCTACCCGTCGGGGATGCGGCATGTTGTGACCGGCGGGACGCTCGTGGTCGATGGGGGCGTCCGACGTGGTTTCCCTGCGACGGGGCTGTGCCGCGACGACACTTGACGCGCCAGCCTGAACGTTGAACCGTGCAAGGGATCGACGCGGCGGGTGAACGGGGGGGAGGGGATTGGCCGTCCGACTGAGGCCCGGCACCGGTGATGGAGACGATTATGCAGCTCCGCGACCGACTGGCGACAGTGTCCCTTCCGGCGATCTTGCTCCTTACGCCGGTGCCGCTCGTGGGCCAGAACGCGCAGGCGCAGTCAGCTCAGGGCGATTCCGTCCGGGTACTCGTCGAGCGGTTCCGCGAAGCGCATCAGATCCCAGGACTCGCCGTGGCCGTTGGGCTCGATTCCGAGCTCGTGTGGACGGGTGAGTTCGGTGTGGCAGACGTCGCGGCGGGTGTTGCCGTGACCCGCGACACGAGATTCCGCATAGGTGCCATCTCGATGGCGCTCACCTCAACGGCCCTGGGATTGCTGGTCGAGCGCGGCGCCATCGAACTGGATGCCGACATTCAGTGCTACGTGAAGTCGTTCCCCGAGAAGCGGTATCCGATCACCGTCGAGCAAGTGGCAGGGCACACCGGTGGCATTCGCCACTACCAGGGGGATGAATTCCGCAGCAACCGTCATTATCCCTCGGTGCTCGACGGGCTCGCGATCTTCGCGCGCGACTCGCTCGTGTTCGAGCCCGGCACACGCTATGGCTTCTCGACGTTCGGCTGGAGTCTGATCGCGGCGGCCGTCGAAGAGGCCGCCGGCGAGGATTTTCTACAGTTCATGCAGACTGCTGTGCTCGATCCCTTGGGGCTGACAAACACGATGGCCGAACGCCCCGACGCGCCTGTTGCCGGGCTGAGCATGTTCTACCAGCTGGTCGACGGCGAAGTGCGCACGGCGCCCCCTGTCGATAACAGCTATAAGTGGGCGGGCGGTGGCTTCGTCTCCACACCGGCGGACCTCGTACGGTTCAGCCTCGCACTCATGCGCGGGGAACTCCTGAGACCAGAAACGGTGCACCGGCTGTGGACGTCGCAGCACACGAGGGACGGCGGCGAGACCGGGTACGGTATCGGCTGGTCGGTCGGGCGCGATGCTGCCGAGCGACGCGTGGTGAGCCACACCGGAGGCTCGGTGGGAGCGCGGTCGATGTTGCTGGTGTATCCGGACGAGAGACTGGTGGTGGCCATCACCGCCAATCTGGAGCGCGTTCGGTTCGGCAACCTGCCGCAGACCCTCGCCGACCACTTCCGGCGCTGAGTGATCGCGCACAGTAGCATGGTCGCGGGAGGCCCTCCGTCGCGAGAAGTCCCAGACGTGGCGCCAGCGTGTGCTGAAGGACGACGTACGTGTCCTTCAGCGTCGTTGACAACCGCTTCACGATCTCCAACCCCGGTGCCCGAGCAATGCCTATGACACACATGACCCTGCGCGTTGTGCTGTTGTCCATGGTCGGACCGTTGCTGGCAGAGCCGGCCTACGGCCAGCGCCACGCGTGGATGTTCGGACCCTTCGAGAAGCCTCGAGCCGTCAACCCGGTCATCACGCCGAATCCGGACTCCGAGTTCTTCTCACCAATGAACGACAGCGTGGTCAGCTGGGAGGAGCATGCCACCTTCAACCCGGCTGCCGTGGTGAAGGATGGCCGGGTGTACATGCTCTATCGCGCCGAGGATGCAAGCGGTGAGATGATGATCGGTGGCCACACCTCCCGTCTCGGGCTGGCAGAAAGCACGGACGGACTCCGCTTTGCCCGCCGGAGCGCACCCGTCCTGTACCCAGACACGGATGTGCAGGCGAAGTACGAGTGGCCCGGAGGGGTGGAGGATCCACGCATCGTCGAGACCGAGGATGGCACCTATGTGCTCACCTACACGCAGTGGAACCGCGATATCCCCCGACTGGCCATCGCCACCTCGAAGGACCTCCTCCAGTGGGAAAAACGCGGCCCTGCTTTCGCTGAGGCCGACGGCGGCAGGTACCGCAACCTGGAGTCCAAGTCCGGGGCGATTCTCAGTCGAGTGGAGGGGAATCGTGTGATTGCGACCCGGGTCGACGGGAAGTACTGGATGTACTTCAGCGTCCCCCACATTCTCATTGCCACCTCCGACGACCTCATCGACTGGACACCGGTTGCCGACGCCGACGGTGAGCCCATCAAGGTTCTGACTCCTCGGCCCGGATATTTCGACTCCTGGCTGGTGGAGGCCGGCCCGCCGGCCATCATCACGGCGCATGGCATCTTGGTGATGTACAACGCCGGCAACAGCGGAATGTACGGGGATCCGCGTCTGCCGCCCCGCGTCTACGCGGGCGGTCAGGCGCTCTACGATCTGGAGAATCCGCTCAAGCTCGTTGCCCGCTCGGACGAGCCGTTCATCGAGCCTACCGAGGAGTACGAGCGGACTGGACAGTACGAGCAGGGCACGACGTTCGTGGAGGGGCTGGTTCCCTTCAATGGACGCTGGTACCTCTATTACGGAACGGCCGACTCCCGCGTGGGCGTGGCCGTCTGGGATCCGGGGCGCGAGCGACCCGGCCGCTGAGGGCCGTAGCCTCGCACGGAGCCTTCCATGTCTCTCGCATCCACTCTCTTAGCACTCGGAGGCCTGTTCACCATCGCGGTCGTGGTCCTCGTGCTTCACGTGGATGACTGGGGGCGCGACCTGAGCACGAACGTCGCGGAGACGTCGCATCACGCCACCGATCCCCTACTGCGGCCCCTGACCGCGAGCCTGCCGCCAGATGAATTGGCGCGCCGCGTACGCGAGGCAGCTGTGGTGCTGCCTCGGTGGCAGTTTGAGCGGGAGGTCACGGAGGACTCAGGGCTGCGCCTCGACTTCGTGCGCACCACCAGGCTGTTCCGGTTTCGGGACGACATTGCCGTCTGGATTCTCGATGCGGGGGAGGAGCGGACGATCCGTGCCCGTTCGGCATCGCGGCTAGGGGGAGCGGACCTCGGTCAGAACCCTCGCAATCTTCGCATGCTGATGCGGGAGCTAGGCGGCCGCTTGCCCTAACCTGCGGTCTCGACTGGACGATACCTGACCCGCCGGCCGCGAGCGCGATAGAATAGCAGGCATGGGGTGGCTCGAAGCCGCAATTGTCCTGCTCATCGTCCTCGCCCTACTCGGGCGGCTTGCCATTCACATGCCCGGACGCTCCCACCGCGGCCCGCTGCCGCCGCTCACCTCGGCGGAATCGGCGATTCGCGAGCGCCTGCAGCGACACGTTAGAGTGCTCGCGGGGGAAATCGGCGAGCGTCACGTCTGGCACTCCGGATCGCTCGATGCTGCAGCCGCCTACATCGACCGCGAGTTCCGGGCGGCTGGCCTGGACGTCGAGTCGCAGTCGTTCGCTGTTCGGGGCGCGACCGTGCGCAACGTGATCGGAACACTCGGACCCGGCGATGCGTCGGCTGACGCGATCGTGATCGGTGCACACTATGACTCCGTCATCGGGACGGTCGGTGCGAACGACAATGCCTCAGGCGTCGCCGCCATCCTCGAGATTGCCGGGATCTTGGCGGCAGAAGCCGTGCCGATGCCGGTGCGGGTCGTTGGCTTCGTCAACGAGGAGCCTCCCTTCTTCCTTACCGCGGACATGGGGAGTCGGCGATACGCCGCCCGTTGCGCCGAGCGGGGTGAGAACATCCGGGCCATGCTCTCGCTAGAGACGCTGGGGTGCTACTCCGACCGCCCCCGGAGCCAGTCCTATCCCCTACCTCTCGGTTTCCTGTATCCGCGGACCGGGAACTTCGTTGCGTTCGTGGGCAATCTGCGTTCCCGCGGCATCGTGCGCCGGTGCGTCGGGTCCTTCCGTGGGCACACCGCCTTTCCTTGCGAGGGTGGGGCGCTGCCCGGCTACTTGCCCGGTGTCTACTGGTCCGACCACTGGGCCTTCTGGCGCGCGGGCTACCGGGCGGCAATGGTGACCGACACGGCGCTGTTCCGGTACGGTTACTACCACCTTCCGGGCGACACACCGGAGAAACTCGACTACGGCCGTCTTGCCAAAGTCGTGGCCGGTGTGAGCCGGGTGGTCATGGATCTCGGTCACGACGCGAAGCCGATGACAAGGCGGGCACGCCCGCATCGGTGACCCACCGTCGGGTGCTCCGTGCCAGCGCGAGCCTCATCTACTGCCGATCGGTGTCCCCGGTGGTGAGGCCGCCGGGTCGCTACGGATTGTCCCGTCGTCCCGCCGGTTGAGGAACCGTTCGACGTCGGCCCACACGAGCGCACGATGTGCCTGCTCATCCGGCGCCCGCGGATCCGCCCCCTGGACCGTCTCGACGATGCGCCGGAGTCCCCATTCCGCGGCCGCGCGCCCCTCAACGGTCGCGGCGGGGTTCGCGGCGAGGTCGATCAACGCGTCGACGACGACCCGCTGCACTGCTCGTGAGAGGGCGGTAAGCTCGAATGGAGTGTACGCTGTCCATGTGCGCTCCAGGACACGTGCGATCACTTCCTCGGCCGAAGGCAGGTCGCCGTCGCGGGCGTGGAAAGCGACGAGGCGCGCCATCCGCCTGGGGTCGAGCAGGTTCCCGACGACCATCGCAGCCAGCGTGCGGGCAACGCCGATTTGATCGAACGCGGGATACGCGGCCGATTCGAAGAACCAGTCGTCCGCCGAATACCCAAATGCTCTCGGGGCCATCGCGGCCAGCGTCGACTCCGGGATGAGTAGCTCGGTGGGCTCGATGGCGTCCAGCACGTACTCGAGGGCGCGGCGCTGACGCTCCGGGGGAATGATCGCAGTCGCCGGTAGGGAGTCGCCCCGCACGGCGTAGTGGAACTCCATGCCGCCGACGGCCTTGATGGCCGCCTCCAGCGCGTATCGGTGGTGCAGGTAGACCGGGACGAAACGATAGTTCAGCCACGCCAGCGGCTCCCCGGGCTCAAGTGCCGAGACGTCGAAACGCTGAATGAGGTGCCGCCGCACGGCCGCGACCCGCACGAGTTCCGCCACGGCTTCTGGGCCGTTGATCCACTGGGTCACCTCGGGATAGGAGCCCGAGCGTGCATTATCACCATCGGTATTGAACCGGATGCCGCGTTCGAGCGCCTCCGCGACGATTGCCTGAAGTCCGGCCGCTTCCTCTCCCGCAGGAAACTCCGCATAGGCGTATCGGATCGCGAGGGAGTCGTACGCACCTGGACCGTTCCGGTAGGCGTCGCCAAGATCGATCCCGTCATCCGCGAGGCGGATGAGCGGGCCCGGGTAGTCCATGACGGATGTGCGACCATCGGCGGCGGCGATGAAGTTGTGCGCCAGGCCGAGCGTGTGCCCGACTTCATGGGCGGCATGCTGACGACGGCGCGCCATGACGAACGTTTCCGCACTGACATCGGGATCCAGCGACGCCAGCCAACTCGAGAGATCGAGGGCCACGGCGGGGGCGCCGGCGGGTACCGTGCCGGCGTAGATGTTGTAGTCCGTGAGCGATCGGTAGGAGTCCATCCGGACAGCGGCTTTGATGATCTCGCCGGTCCGGGGGTCGACAAAGCTCGGTCCGATGGAGAAGCCGGCATCGCTGCGGTGCACCCACTGGATCACGTCATAGCGCGCATCCATCGGGTCCATGTTCTCCGGCATGTCCTCGACCCGGAATGCGTCAGTGAATCCCGCCGCCTCGAAGACGGCGTTCCACCACATCGCCCCGTCGCGGAACGCGGACCGGTACGGTTCGGGGATCCCGCGGTCCAGGTAGTACACGATCGGCTCCACCGGCGCGGACGGCTCCGGTCCGGGAGTCCGCTTCTGCAAACGGTGCCGCGCGACGTACCGGCCCTCATAGCGCAGGTCGAACGACCGGGCGAAATCGAGGAACGAGACTCCGTTGTTGCCGAGATGCGGATCGCCAGAGCGCGGTAGGAACCCGGGATCCGGGAGCTTCACCAGCGAGTGGTGCTGGCGTAACGTGACGGTGTTGCCCAGTGGAGCGTGCTGCCGTACGAGCCCACCCGGCTCGGTCGCCGTGAAGGTGAGGCGCACTTCGAGTTCGGTGTTTTGCGGAAACGCCTTCGTCCTCGGCAGGTACACGGAGCTGCGCTCAGCATCGCTGCTGAACGCTCCCTGGTCGGCTCGTCGCAGTCTGCCGGCCACGTCCATGTGGTCCCGGAGTAGGTAGGACGTTGCGTCGATCAGGACGCGCCCGTCCTGCTCCGCCAGGATCTCGAAGGCGCCAACGGTCGAGACCGGAAACGACTCCTCCACGGATCGGCGGAGTGCTTCGTTGGCTGTCGCGTCGGCGCGAAACCGTGGATTGGTGAACACGAGAAAGACGGTCGGGCCCACCCGTTCGAAGCGGGCGATCGCCTCGTCGCCAATCATCCCGCGATCCAGACCGATCGCTGTGCTTCCCACACCTGTCGCGAGAGATGTCAGATACAGGAACTCTTCGCCGAGGCGCGAGACCTCGATTAATAGGCGCCCGGCTCCGGCGTCCCAATAGAGAGGGTAGTATCCGTCCCGCTTCTCCAGGCCCTGGGTGTAGGCGGCGATGGACTGCTGGGCGGCGGCATCTGCAGATGGAAGCAGCAGGGCGGCGACGGCCAGGCATAGAGTTAGACGTAGCATCGAGCACTCCGGACGGTGGTTGGGTGCGAGTCGTGGGAACTTGTCACGGTGCCCGTGGGAGTGAAAGAGAGGCGGTCAGGTGACGACGAGCAGTCCTGTGTCGGGGTGTCGCAGTGCCTTGCTGGTGGCGGCTGCGCTCCTCAGCGTTGTCGCCGCTCCTGCCGCCGCTGGACCGGCTGTAGCTCCTCCGACGCGGTGAGCCCTCGACGGTGGTAATGGCTCTGCCTTGCGCGGACTTCACCGGCACCAGACAGGAGAAAGTCGGGGAACCGTCCAGATGGACGGTGCACGAGCGGCAGCCGTGAAGAAGGAAACGGGCCGGAATCCTGCTGGATTCCGGCCCGCACGGAGCTTCGAGATCGGAGGCTTACTGCGGAGGTAGCAACACCGCGTCAATCACGTGAATCACGCCGTTGGATGCGACGATGTCCGTCGTCGTCACGTTCGCATCGTTGATCTTCACACCGTTGGAGGCATCGATGCTGACCGTGCTACCCTGCAACGTCGTGGCCGACGTCAGGGTCACGACGTCCTCGGCGAGCACCTCACCAGCCACCACGTGGTACAGGAGGATCTCGGTGAGCGTGGGGATGTCCTGGAGCAAGGCGTCCACGGTGCCGGGCGGCAACGCGGCGAATGCGTCGTCCGTGGGGGCGAAGACGGTGAACGGACCACCCGTGGCGAGCGTGCCGTCGAGGTCGGCGGCCTGGACCGCGGCCACCAGCGTGGTGAATGAGCCCGCGCTCGCGGCGGTCTCGACGAGGTTTGTGAGGTCCTCTGGCTCGTTGCTGTCGCTGCAGGCTCCGACGACGAGCGCGAGGGCCAGGACCGATGCTGGGGCGATGCGCATGAGCTTCATTGCTTCCTCCGAATGTTATGTAACTTTTTGCCAACTAAAGGCTTGGCGATTCCTGCCGCCACCTGGTGTCCTCTGTCTGTCCAATACAATACATAAACACAGAGATTCTGTCAAGTCTCTGTAATGGACAAACGCTTGTTCTGATGTGTTTCTTGTGCCACGCCATACCTTTAGTGGCCTTTTGTGGAGCCGTGACACGCGTGACCCTGGCAGTCGTACTACTCACCTGTGCTGTGGCTGGGCTCGTCGCGGTGCTCATCGTGCTCATGCTCAGAGGGCGCGGCCACGGTGCCGCGCTGCTGCAGGCACAGCTGGTAGAGCTCCGCTCACGGGTGGAGGCCATGGTCTCGACGAATCAGGAGCTGCCCCGCACCGTGGCCGAGAGTGCGGCGCTTCAGGCACGCTCGCTGGCTGACGTGCGCGAGAACCTCGGCCGGCTCGCTGAAGCCACCGCCCGGCTGGAGACGCTGGGTCGCTCCGTGAAGGAGGTGGAGGATCTCCTGAGGGTTCCGCACCTCCGCGGCACAGTCGGCGAGCTGTGGCTCGAGGAGTTGTTGCGGCAGGTCTTTCCCGCGTCGCACTACCGGATGCAGTACGGGTTTCGGACAGGAGAAAGGGTGGATGCGGCCCTCTTCATCGGGGACAGGATCGTGCCCGTGGACGCCAAGTTCCCGCTCGACGCCTGCCGGCGGATGCTACGGGCGGACGACGCGGCGTTGGCACGGGAGCGCCGGGCGTTCCGACGGTCCCTGCGGGAGCGGATCGACGAGATTGCGGAGCGCTACATCCGTCCGGAGGAGGGGACCTTCGACTTCGCGCTCATGTACATCCCGGCCGAGGCCGTCTACTACGAAGCCGTGGTGCGGGACGAGGTCCTTGACGACGCGGACAGCATCGTGACGTATGCGCTGCGCCGTCGGGTCCTGCCCGTCTCCCCACATACGTTCTATGCGTTCCTGACAGCGGTGCTGCACGGTCTCCGCGGACTGGAGGTCGAGCGACGGGCCGGGGAGATACTCGCGGCGCTCGCGGCGCTCGGGCAGCACTTCGATCGGTTCCATCGGTCGTGGGACGTGGTGGGGCGGCACCTCGACAAAGCCGCGCGCCAGTATCAGGAATCCTCGCGTCTATGGGAGCACGCGGCCGCACAGCTGGCTGCGGTGGCAGCGCTGGGCGACAGCCCGGGTCCGGCGGATCGTGCGGTCACGGACCGCTCGGATGGTGCACCGCTCGCGTCACCCTCGTCGCGCCCCGGATAAGGAATCCTTAAAGTCGCTTCATCATCGTATCACGGATCTGCTGCTACATGTTGGTGTCGCTCCGAATTCATTGCGGTGGTCGCTGCTGGAACGCGCCGCCGCTCGGGAGCGACGTGCGGCCTCGGGTTCGGTCGGATGGCTGGGCGCACACTCCGTGGTGTGGCCTCACGACACGAGGTCCCTGACGGGAAGCGGGTGGACACGAGGGTGGACGGGATGGCGGCATAGCTGTGGAATACCCCGAGGACCAGCGGCGGGAGCAGGAAGAGGCCTCACGCCCCCGAGGCCATCGGGTCGTGCGGGTGGTCCCCCTCCTTATCGCTTCCAATTGACTTTCGAACCGTAACCTGGCGTGTGGAGGGATCCTCATGAGCGACTACGTCGCGCAATTGATGTCGAGCGTGAAGGCGAAGAACCCGGCGGAACCGGAGTTTCACCAGGCGGTACAAGAGGTCGCCGAGTCGGTCCAGTTGGTCTCCGATCGACATCCTGAGTACCAGTCAGCCAAGATCCTCGAGCGGATCATCGAACCGGAGCGGATCATCCTGTTCCGCGTCCCCTGGGTGGACGACGCCGGCGAAGTGCATGTGAACCGGGGCTTCCGTATTGAGGCGAACAGCGCAATCGGACCGTACAAAGGCGGTCTGCGGTTCCATCCGTCCGTCAACCTCGGCATCCTGAAGTTCCTGGCGTTCGAACAAGTCTTCAAGAACGCGCTTACGACGCTCCCAATGGGTGGAGGGAAGGGTGGTTCGGATTTCGATCCCAAAGGAAAGAGCGATGGCGAGGTCATGCGGTTCTGCCAGAGCTTCATGACCGAGCTGTTCCGGCACATCGGTCCCAATACGGACGTCCCGGCGGGTGACATCGGGGTCGGCGGCCGTGAGGTCGGCTTTCTCTTCGGGCAGTACAAGCGGATCCGCAATGAGTTCACCGGCGTCCTGACGGGGAAGGGCCTCGCCTGGGGCGGGTCACTCATCCGTCCCGAGGCCACCGGGTACGGGGCGGTGTACTTCGCAGCGGACATGCTGGCAACCCGCGGCGAGACCCTCGAAGGCAAGACATGCCTCGTCTCCGGCAGCGGTAACGTGGCGCAGTTCACGAGCGAAAAGCTCATCGAGCTCGGGGCGAAGCCGGTCACGCTGTCCGACTCGTCGGGCTACATCTACGACCCCGCCGGAATCGACAGGCAGAAGCTTGAGTTCGTCATGGACCTGAAGAACATGCGGCGCGGTCGCATCCACGAGTACGCGGACAAGTTCAAGGATGCGGAGTACACGGAGGTGTCCGACCAGGATCACAATCCGCTATGGAACTACAAGGCGGACTGCGCGTTCCCGTCGGCGACGCAGAACGAGATCAACGCCCAGGACGCCAAGCACCTGCTCGACAACGGGGTGTACGTGGTCTCCGAGGGTGCCAACATGCCGACGGTGCCCGAGGGTGTAGACCTGTTCGTAGACCGGGGCATCCTGTACGGTCCGGGGAAGGCCGCCAACGCGGGCGGCGTCGCCGTGTCCGGCCTCGAGATGGCACAGAACAGCATGCGTTACGGGTGGACACGGACCGAGGTGGACGACCGGCTGCGCCTCATCATGCGGTCCATCCACCAAGCCTGCGTGGAGACAGCGGATCGATTCGGCAAGAAGGGGAACTACGTTATCGGCGCGAACATCGCGGGGTTCCTCAAGGTGGCCGACTCGATGCTGGATCAGGGCGTGGTCTAGGCGAGGGATCAGAAGCCGCTGCCCAGTTGACGGAGCGGCGCGACTGGATTTCCCTGTAGGTAGGCGGATGTTGGTGAGGCGGGGAGGAGGCCACTCCTCCCCGCCGCCTTCCGCGACGGCAGGGAGATCCCGATGAGCCCACCCGAAGGCACGGACAAGAGGGGAACCGATGAGGTGCACCGGTCGAGCCGGTATCAGCACCTCATGTCGTACCACGTCCAAAACGCGCTCTTGGTCACCAGCCTCTACGATTCCTTCATCCTGGCCGAAGACGGCAACCTCGGCGAGTTGGTGCTGACCGAGTTTCTCGACCTCAATCTGCGGCACAGCCCGGAACTCACGCACGTCTCCTCCGGACAGGAGGCGCTGAAGCATCTCACGGACCAGCGCCGGGTCGACTTGATCATTTCGAGCCTGCACGTGGGTGACATGTCGGTCCTCGAACTGGCGGATCGTGTGCGGGGGAGCGGGCTCGATGTCCCGATCGTCGTGCTGGCCTACGACGCGCGTGAGCTCAGCGACTTCGTGGTGGGGAACGATCTGTCGAGCGTGGAGCGCGTGTTCCTGTGGCAGGGGGATGTCAAGATCCTCCTCGCGATCGTCAAGTACATCGAGGATCTCCGGAATCTCCCGCACGATACCGGTGAGGCTGGCGTCCCGGCGATCATCGTGGTGGAGGACAACGTCCGCTACTACTCCTCGTTTCTGCCGGTGATCTACAGCGAGCTGATGCACCACGCGCACAACCTGATGCCGGAAGGGCTGAACATGGCCCACAAGCTCATGCGCATCAGGGCGCGGCCGAAGATCCTCCTGTGCGAGACATACGAAGAGGCCTGGGGCTACATCGAGCAGTACACCGACGAGATTCTCGGTGTCATCTCCGACATCGAGTTTCCCCGGGCCGGTCAGCTCGATGTCGTAGCGGGCGTGGAGCTCGCCAGGCAGGTCCGTGCGCTGCGGCACGACATCCCCATCATGCTGCAGTCCGGTCGGCCCGAGAACGAGCAGCTGGCGCGCCTGGCCGGGGCCTCCTTCCTCCTCAAGGACTCGCCGGTGCTGCTGCATGATCTCCGGGACTTCATGGCGCACGGCTTCGGTTTCGGCGACTTCGTCTTCCGCCTGCCGGACGGGACGGAGGTGGACCGGGCCCACGACCTCCAAACGCTGGTCGAGAGACTGCGCGTGGTGCCGGAGGAATCGGTGGCGTATCATGCCTCGGGAAACCACTTCTCGCGGTGGCTGAAGACGCGGACGGAGTTCGCGTTGGCCGAGGAGCTACGCCCGCGGCGGCTGTCCGACTTCGGGAGCGTCGAGGAGCTGCGGCTGTATCTGATCCGCTCCATCGAGGACTATCGACGGAGGCAGAACCTCGGTGTGGTCGTCGACTTCGACCGGGACCGGTTCGACGGCTGGGTTCCGTTCACGCGCATCGGATCTGGCTCGATGGGAGGCAAGGCGCGGGGCCTGGCGTTCGTCAACTATCTGTTAAAGGGCTACGACCTGCCGGCGCGCTTCCCCGGCGTGCGCGTCGCAGTCCCCACCTCGACCGTGCTGGGCACCGACCTGTTCGACGATTTCCTGGACCGGAACCGGCTGCGCGACTTTGCCATCGAGTGTCAGGACGACGAGAAGATCCTCGCCAGATTCCTGACCGCCCGGTTCCCGGAGAGTGCCCGGCGCGACTTGGCCGCCTTCCTTCGGCTGGTGCGCCGGCCCCTGGCAGTGCGCTCCTCGAGCCTCCTGGAAGACAATCAATACCAGCCGTTCGCCGGCATCTACCAGACGTTCATGCTGCCCAACAACCACATGGACGAGGACGTGGCACTCGCGCAGCTGGTAGCGGCGGTGAAGCGGGTCTACGCCTCCACCTTCTCCTCGCATGCCAAAGCGTACTTGGACGCGACGCCGTATCGCTTGGAGGAGGAGAAGATGGGGGTGGTGATCCAGCAAGTCGTGGGTGCCCCACACGGGAACCTGTTCTATCCCGATTTCGCCGGCGTTGCGCGATCCCACAACTTCTACCCCAGCCCGCCGGCTGAATCGGCGGATGGCATTGCGGCTGTGGCCCTCGGGCTTGGACGCACGGTGGTGAGCGGCGAGCGATGCCTGCGCTTCTCGCCAAAGTATCCGCGTCACGTCCTGCAGTTCTCATCCGTCCAGGACTATCTCAAGTACTCACAGCGGGAGTTCTGGGCGATCTCGATGGACGGCACCACGGAAGGTTCGTTCGAAGGCCAGACGTCCCGGTTGACGCACTGCTCCCTCGACGCGGCCGAAGCACACGGCACCCTGCAGAGCGTGGGATCGACGTACTCCCCCGAGAACGACGCGGTCTACGATGGCCTCGCCCGCCCGGGCGTTCGCCTGGTAAGCTTCGCGCCGGTGCTCAAGCACGGGCTCTTTCCCCTGGCCGAGATCCTCGATTTCCTGCTGGAGATCGGGGAGGAGGGAACGAGTGCTCCGGTCGAGATCGAGTTCGCCGTGAATCTGGCGACCCGGCCTGGGGCGCCGAAGGAGTTTGGCTTTCTCCAGATGCGCCCGCTCGCCCTCACGAGGGAGTTCGAGGAACTGGACATGGGGGTCGTGCGGCCGCCGGACGTCCTCGTCGAGAGCTCCTGTGTGCTCGGGCACGGGCGGCTGGAGGACATCCGCGACATCGTGATGATCGACTACGAACGCTTCGATCGGTCGGCGAGTCAGGAGGCCGCCCGCGACGTGGCGCACTTCAACGCGGAGCTGAAGGCACGCGACGTCCCCTACCTGCTGATCGGGGTCGGGCGCTGGGGTTCTGCCGACCCGTGGCTGGGCATTCCGGTCACTTGGGATCAGATCGCCGGTGTGCGGGTCATCGTCGAGGCGGGCTTCAAGGACATTCGTGTGACGCCGTCGCAGGGAACGCACTTCTTCCAGAATCTGACGTCGAGCAACGTCGGCTACTTCACCGTCAACGAGGATGTTGGAGAGGGGGCGGTCAACTGGAGCTGGCTCGCGAAGCAGCCAGCGATGAAGGAGACGGAGACGGTACGCCATCTCCGTTTCGACCAGCCGCTGATCGTGACCATGAATGGCAAGACCAACGAGGGTGTCATTCTCAAACCGGGCGCCTCCCCAATCATGGAACTGGAGTCCGAGGACCTCACGAAACAATCCGGCTGGTTCTGACCCCGGGCGCCGGGCCAGGTGTGACGTCGAACCACCACAGCCGGCCTCGCGCTATGCCGAACGTCCCAGCTTCCTGCCCAGCTGTGCCAGCATGTCGCTCGTCAGCTCCTCCAGGCCAAAGGTCGGGCGCCAACCCCACTCCTCGCGCGCCGCCGAGTCATCGATGGAATCGGGCCACGAATCGGCAATGGCCTGGCGGACGGGATCGACGTCGTAGCCGATCGTGAATCCGGTGACGTGCCGCTGGATTGCCGCGGCCAGCTCCTCCGGGGTGAAGTTCATCGCCGTGACGTTGAACGCGTTACGGTGTACGAGCCGGCCCGGATCGGCCTCCATCACGGTGATCGCTGCCCGCACCGCATCCGGCATGTACATCATGTCGAGTCGTGTTTCGGCACTCAGGAAACAGGTGTAGCGGCCGTGCCGGATAGCCTCGTAGAAGATCTCGACCGCGTAGTCCGTGGTGCCACCGCCCGGAGGCGCCACGTGGGAGATGATGCCGGGATAGCGGACGCCCCGGGTGTCGACGCCGAACCGCTGGTGGTAATAGTCGCACAGCAGCTCGCCGGCGGCTTTTGTGACGCCGTACATGCTGGTGGGACGCTGGATCGTATCCTGCGGGGTGTGGTCGGTCGGTGTGGTCGGCCCGAACGCACCGATCGAGCTTGGTACGAAGACCGCGCAGGTGTTCTCACGCGCGACCTCGAGGACGCGGTACAGGCCACCCATGTTGACGTTCCATGCTACCTGTGGCTTCTGCTCGGCTACGGCAGAAAGCAGGGCTGCGAGGTGATAGACGGTGTCGATTTCGTGCCGTCGCACCGCTTCCTGGATCTGACGCTGCGACGTGCAGTCGAGCAGCTGGAACGGCCCCTCGATGTCGACGCCCGCTGGGGCGAGGCGGATATCCGATGCGATCACGTTGTCGACTCCGTACCGCTCCCGCAGTGCGGGGACGAGCTCGGAGCCGATCTGCCCCAGGGCTCCCGTCACCAGGGTTCGCTTCACGATTCCTCCAGACGTTCCCCGCACCCGCACGTCACGGGAGCAGCTTGCGTTCCTTGGCCGCTCGCTCGAGCTCGTCCTGAAACGCGGGGTCAGCGATTTGTATCAGCAACTCCGCACGCTCTCGGAGGTTTTTGCCGAAGAGATTCACCGCACCGTGCTCGGTCACGACATAGTGCACGTCGGCACGGCTGGTGACAACTCCGGCTCCTTCCTTGAGAAACGGCACGATCCGCGACATGGTCCCGCCTCTGGCGGTGGATGGCAGCGCGATGATCGGCCGCCCGCCCTTCGAGTGTGCGGCGGCACGGATGAAATCCACCTGTCCGCCGAAGCCGGAGTAGATGTACGGGCCTATCGAATCGGAGCACACCTGTCCCGTCAGGTCCAGCTCGATAGCGGAGTTCAGCGCCACGAGATTCTCGTTCTGCGACGCGACGATCGGGTCGTTGACGTGACTCACCGGGTGAGCCTCGATCAACGGGTTGTTGTCGAGATAGTCGTACAGCTGGGAGCTGCCGAGGGCGAACGTGCAAACCACCTTTCCCGGGTGGAGCGTCTTGTGCATGCCCGAGACCACGCCCCGCTCGATGGCGCGCATCGCACCGTCGGAGATCATCTCCGTGTGGATCCCGAGCTCCATCGCACCTTCCATGCTCTCGTACACGGAGTCTGGGATGCCACCGATGCCCATTTGCACGGTGCATCCGGGCGTGATCAACGGGAGTACGTGCGAGGCGATGGCCTGCTCGACGGCCGTCGCAGGTTTCGTCGCCAGCTCCGGTAACGGCTCCGTTGCTTCCACGAATGCATCGACGCGACTTGCGTGAAGGAACGCATCGCCCAGGACACGCGGCATCTGCTCATTGACCTGGGCGATGACGGTCGTGGCGGTCTGGCATGCCGCGAGGGACGCCAACACCTCAACGCCGAGACTCATGAATCCGTGCTCGTCCGGCGGGGAAACCTGGACCATCGCGACGTCGAGCGGAACGATGCCTTGCCGAAACAGGCGGGGGATGTGGTGCAGGAAGATCGGCACGTAGTCGGCCCGCCCGTCGTTGACCGCCTTGCGGTCTGCCGGGCCCACGAATAGGGAGTTGTGCCGGAAATGCCCTTCCATGCCCGGGGCGGACAGCGGATCGTCTCCCAGGAGCAGCACGTGGTTGAGCTGGACCTGTTCCAGCTCGTCGCGACGCTCCGCCAGCGCTCGAACGAGGGTCTGGGGGATCGCGGCGTTGCCGCCGTAGTACACGCGGTCTCCGCTCTTCACCAACCGCACCCCCTCGCCCGGCGTGCGGAGCTTCGATCTATAGTCGTCGAGCCAGTTCATGACTCTGCGTCCTCACTCTGCGGCCAGCAGTTGTGCGAGTGGCGACACGGGCAGGTCGTGTGCGGAGGCCAGCGGACCGTGCACGACGTCGCCTCGGAAGAGATACGTGCCGGCGATGAGTCCGGGGTTGTCCCGTAGCGCCTGCGCGATGCCCTTGTCCACCAGCTCTGTGAGCGGTGCCTTGAGTGCATCCGACAGTGCCCGCGATGCGGTGCGGGCCACGTTTGCTGTCATGTTCGGAACGCAGTAGTGCACGACGTCGTGGATCACGAACGTGGGGGTATCAGGTGTGCGCGGTCGGCTCGTCTCTACACAACCACCCTGGTCGATCGACAGGTCCAGAATGACGCTTCCCGGCCGCATGGCCCTGACCATGTCCTCGGTGACCAGGAACGGCGCGCGAGCTCCCGGGATCAGGACTGCGCCGATCACAACGTCGGCGATGCAGGTGTAACTCGCCAGGCGGTCGGGGGAGACCAGCTGGGTCACGACGCGACCCGAAAGCTCGCCACTCACTGCTCGCAGCTTCTCGAGGTTCGCATCGAGCACGATGACGTGGGCGCCGATGGCGGCGGCACGTCGAGCCGCCGTGCGACCGACGATGCCCGCGCCGAGGATCAGCACGGTTGGTGGGGCGATGCCGGGCACGCTACCGAGCAGGATGCCACGACCGGCGGCTTCGTTCTGGAGGTAGTGGGCGGCGAGGTAGACGGCCATCTGACCTGCCATCTCACTGAAGGGCGTGAGAATCGGCCGATCGCCCGCCGCATCCTGGATCAGCTCGTAGCCGATCGCGGTCACCTTCAGCTCGCGAAGGCGCTGGACCGTCGCCCGCGGTGCCACGGCCAGATGGAGGAACGCGCCGACGGTGAGGCCCGGTTTCACCAGGTCCAGCTCGTCCGCTGACACAATGCCGACTTTGCACACCAGGTCGGCACGTTTGTACGCCTCCTCGCTGCTGTACACGATCTGCGCACCGATCTCTTCGTATTCCCGGTCGGTGAATCGAGCAGCGAGCCCCGCCGACCGCTCCACCACGACCTGGTGGCCGCCGCGCACGAACCGCCGCACCGCTTGCGGGGTGAGCCCGACCCGATGCTCGTGTCGGTGCGTTTCGCGTGGTACGCCGATGATCATCCTCTCGCCTCCTCACCGTGAGCGGTCGGCAGTGTGTCTCGCCCTGCCGTGCCGGGCGGCCACCTTGACCCCGACACCGTCCGACCCGAAGTTGCGCTCCTGCCCGTTCCCGCGACACACGAAGAGATGACGTGAACCTGATGCGCGCCGTCACCTTTGACCTGTCGGTGCCCCGCTACCTGCTTGGCCGAACCCTGGGCCCGATCTCCGATGCAGCGGTGTTCGGTCGGCCGAGTGGCGTGCGTCTGGCCAGCGTGCCCTCGCCCGATCCGCCAGACGAGCGGTGGGTGGGGCTCGACGTGGTTGCCGGCGGCATCTGCGGGACGGACATCGGTAATCTGACCTTCCAGACCTCGCCGATTCTCGAGCCGTTCGGATCGTTCCCGGCCGTGCTCGGACATGAGATCCTCGCGCGCGTACGGTCCGTCGGCTCGGCCGTACGTTCGGTTGTGCCCGGCCAGCGGGTCGCCGTCGACCCGATCGTGTCGTGCGCGGTACGCGGCTTTCGTCCCGACGACTGGTGCCCCTCCTGCATGCAGGGACTGCCGGCGACCTGTCACCGGATGGGGGAGCAGGGGTGCCTTCCCATCGCGGGGCGTCCGCTGGCTCCCGGAGCGACGATCGGCTACCACCGAGACCTGCCGGGCGGGTGGGGTGAACACTCGGTGGCCCACGAGAGTCAACTCCACCCGGTGAGTGACGCACTCCATGATCGGGCCGGCGTCCTGATCGAGCCGCTCGCCGTGGGCGTACACGGCGTGCTTCGTGCCGATCCCCCGCCGGGAGCGGACGTCCTGGTGCTCGGGAGCGGGCCGATCGCCATGGCCACGGTCTGGGCGCTCCGGGCGCTGGGCCACGACGGAACGATCGTCGCGCAGGCGAAACGGCAGCACGAGCGGGACATGCTGAGGAGGCTCGGAGCCAACGCGGCGATCGATCCCGGGTCCGCACGGGACGCGATGCTCGCAACGGGCGCGAGTGCCTATGGGCCGATGGTGGGCCCGGAGGTGTTCGCCGGGGGCGGGTTCCCCGTCGTGTTCGACTGCGTGGGCTCCCGCCAGACACTCGATCAGGCCCTTCGCTTCGCGGCAACGCGCGGGACGGTGCTGGTCGTGGGATGTGCAGGTACGCTGCGCCGGCTCGATCTCACGCTCGTCTGGGCGAGGGAGCTGGCTGTCCGGGGAGCCGTCGGCTACGGACATGAGCAGTGGCAGGGGGAGACGCTTCACACGTTCACCCTGACCCAGCGCCTGCTCGAAGCCACCGATGCGCCAGTGGCCGACATGGTCACACACTCCTACCCCCTGGATCGCTACCGCACCGCCCTCTCCGCCGCCCGCCACCGCTCTGAGAGTGGCGCGATCAAGGTCGTGCTCACCCCTCCGTCGGGGCCGTCGCTTCGCTGAAGGCGCGTCCCCCCCACGTGAAGGCCTCCTCGTTCAGTTCCAGCAGCGCGCAGTCCCTCTTCAGGGTCTCACGCATGACCGCCAGGAAGCTCTCCGCCGGGAACAGGCTCGTCGCTGCCTGCAGCGCCCCGAGGGCCACTACGTTCTTCACCATCTTCTTGCCCAGATCAGTCGCGATCTGCGTGAAGGGCACACCGACGATCCTAATGCTGTCGTGCAGCGGCGGCACGCTGGCCGTGACCGAGCTGTCGTAGAGGATTGTCCCGCCTGGCGGCACGGTCGGGCCGAACTTCTCCAGGCTCGGCTGATTGAACGCGACGAGCACGTGCGGGGTGGGGCACGCCGGAGATAGCACTTCCCTGGTCGCGATGTGAACATCCGCGTACGAGGTGCCACCGCGCGACTCGGGCCCGTAGCTCGGGATGTAGGTCGAATCGAAGCCCTCGTTGATGGCGGCCTTGGTGGTCAGCAGGGCGATGGTCTGCGCGCCGTCGCCCCCGGCACCGGCGAACTTGACGGCGACGTCCTCGGGGTCGATGTGGGACGGGAAGGCCTGGCCGTGCCGGGTCGGCGTGGCTGTCGTCCCACCGATGACCACCGCCACCTCCTCCGGATCGAACGTCGGAGGTTCGGGATCGAACCACCGGTCGGGCTGCAGGTCCTTCTTCACGCCGAGTGGGTAGACGGGGACCATTTCCTCCTTTACCCACTGCTCGGCCTCCATTGGGGTCATGCGCAGATGCGTCGGGCACTCCGCGAGCACTTCGACGAAGCCGAACCCGCGGCCCTCGACCTGCAGTGTGAGGGCCTTCTTGATCGCCTTCTTCGCCCGCGTGCGCTGCTTGTTGTCGAACAGTGCCACGCGCTCGACATACGCCGGCCCGTCCATTTGACCGATCAACTCAGCCATCTTGAGCGGCTCACCGGTGAGGCGACCACGCCCCTCCGGCGTGGTCGTCGTGCGCTGATTCGCGAGCGTCGTCGGCGCCATCTGGCCGCCCGTCATGCCATAGATGGCGTTGTTGATGAAGATGACCGTCATCGGCAGGCCTATCTGCGCCGCCTGAATGATCTCGGCCAAGCCGATCGAGGCGAGATCGCCGTCGCCCTGGTAGCTGACGACGATCGACTCGGGGTTGGCCATCTTGTGGCCGATCGCCACCGCGGGCGCGCGGCCATGTGCCGCCTGATAGTTCCCGACGTCCAGATAGTAGTACATGAACACGCTGCAGCCGACCGGGGAGATGGCAACCGTCCGGTCCTGCACGCCCAGCTCATCGATCGATTCCGCCAGGAACTTGTGGGCGAGCCCGTGTCCGCATCCAGCGCAGTAGTGCGTGGCGAGCCCTTTCAGCCCCTCGCCGTGGGCGTGCCGCTCGAACCGTTCGTAGAACACGCTAGTCATGATCCGCCTCCGCGAGGGACGCGACGCGGTCGACGATCTCCGTGAGCTGCGGTAACACGCCACCGTGACGCCGGACGTGGTCGAGCCGGCCCGGCGGCGTCACGCCCGCGTGACTCAGGGCCAGACGGAGTTCGTCCTCCAGTTGTCCGGGACCGGCCTCGACGACGACCGTCCCTCGTACGTGCTGCATGATTGGGAGGAGCGCATCAATCGGGAACGGCCACAAGGTTATCGGGCGGAATAGCCCCGCCTTGATGCCGCGGTCTCTGAGCACGCGAATCGCGCCCTTTACCATCCGTGCTGGCGTATTGCAGGCAACGATCAGCCACTCGGCATCGTCACAGTGGTCGCAGTCGGATCGCTGCTCCTGACGTGCCATGCGCGCGTACTTCTCGTTCAGGTGTTCATTGTGCCGCTCGAGGCCCGCCTCATCGAGATCGATCGAGGAGATCACGTTTCCTCGGTGCGCCGCATCGCCGGACACGGCCCAGGGTGGCCGGCCGGGTCTGACGAGCACCTCCGGCAACGTGACGCGCCCAGTCATCTGGCCGAGGTAGCCGTCTCCCACGATGATGACCGGGTTGCGGTACGTGAAGCTCAGGTCGAAGGCCAGCATCGAGAGATCCAGCATCTCCTGCGGGGTAGACGGCGCGAGTACGATTGCGTGCGTGTTGCCATGGCCCAGCCCGCGGCATACCAGCTTGATGTCGCCCTGTTCCGGCGCGATGTTGCCGAGCCCGGGCCCGCCGCGCATCACGTTGACGAACACGCCCGGCAGCTCCGAACCGATCAGGTACGAGATGCCCTCGAGCATGAGGCTGAAGCCGGGCGACGACGTGAAGGTCATGCACCGCAGCCCGGCCCCACCGCACCCGTACATCATGTTGACAGTGGCCACTTCGCTCACCGCCTGGACGAACTGACCGTCGAGCTGCGGCAGGAGCTTGGCCATCAGCTCGGCGCCCTCGGTGGACGGCGTGATGGGGTAGCCGAAGAAGTGGCGGCAGCCAGCCAGCAGTGCGCCGATCGCGGCCGCATGATTGCCTTTCAGTACGAGCGGCTCGAGCGGCGGCAGCGTCTCCCGCCGATCGGGGATCGGTTCGGGTTCGGGCCGGGATCGCTCTCGCGGCCCGAAGTAGCTGAACGGGTCCGAGATCACCATGTCCGTCGGCTCGAGGTCCGGCGGTGTCGCCATCAGCCCATGTGGCTCCGGACAGGCGGTGATGCACAGACCGCAGCCGTTGCAGGCGTCGAGGTTGATCGTCACGGGGGTGAAACCGGTGACGGGATCGATCTCCGTTCCCATCTCGATGCAGTGCTTGGGGCACGCCTCGATGCAGCGTCCGCA
>JBDGYA010000165.1:0-2938 GCA_039584325.1 Gemmatimonadota bacterium | reverse complement strand
CTGAGCCCGAAGCCGTACGGGAGGCCAGGCGCCGTTGGGCCGAGCTGCTGCGACGCATCTTCGAGGTGGACCCGCTGGCGTGTCCCCGCTGCGGCACGGCGATGCGCATCGTCGGGCTATGACTGCGGCAAGTCCGATACGATCCCGCACCTCGTCATGTATCACTACATCCTGCCAGCCATGATGGACCTGATGAACCCTTAGACGGGTTCTGCCCTTGCGCGTGCAGCTGGATGTGCATGCTTGCCTAGCGAGTGCACTGGACACGTCCAAACGGACGTATCCGCTATGCCACGCATGACACTCTAACTCCCACAAACCGGACGGTTTCTTGGAGGGCCGTGGCCTCGGCAAGCTGCACTACATCTACGACGTACAGGCGTCCTTGGCCAAAGCCGTCCAGAGTCACGACATCGTGTATCATGGGCAGGCCGGGCATCTGTTGCTCAAGGGGATTCCACACCATATGAGACTCATGGTCGTGGCCAACATGGAGTATCGCATCGCGGCTGCATGCTCACTCCTCATCCTGGATCTACGGGCAATGCGGTGTCGATGATTCTCCCACCGGGCCCTCCATCGGAGGAGACCATGTAGAGTTCCTGCGGCCAGCTTACAGCGTGTCCGGCAGCACGAACCCGACGGTCATATCATGGGAACTCATCAGTGCGTCTCTCCAGTAGGCGCCGCCGGTGAATACCGCCACCATATCGTACTCAGGCATGACGATGATGGCCTGGTCTCCCCATCCCGCCGCTGCGAAGGCGCCGGCACCGTATTCGCTGCTCTTGGGCCACCAGCCGTATCCGTACCCGACATGCCCCCACCACCCGGCTATCGTGAATGCGGGCGACGCGGAGGCCTGCACCCACGCGGAAGAGAGGACGCGCTCTCCGTTCCACATCCCGTCCTGCAGGTATAACTGTCCCAGTCTTGCCATATCGCGCAGCCGGAGGCTCATGTCTCCGGACGCGTACACGAAGTCTGGGCGCACGAAGTGCCACGAGTAGTCGGTGATCCCCAGCGGCGCGAAGAGATACTCGTCTGCGAACTGATCCAGGCGCATCCCGGTGGCCCGCCGAATGACCTCGCCGAGGACGTTCGGCAGGCTGCTGTTGTACAGGAACTGGGTGCCGGGGTCCGCAACCATCGGCAGCTCGAGCACGAAGCGGACGAGATCGCCGGGGAATCGATACCACCGCGCGAGATCATTCCTGCTGTCGGCGTACGGGTATGTGCTCTCGTCCCACTCGAGGCCGGCCGACATCGTGACCAGATGCTTCAAGGTGATGTCGCCCTTTCTCCCCACGCTCAGGTCGGCGTGCTCCGGGAAGAAGTCGAATACCGAGGCATCGATACTCGAGATGAACCCATGGTCGATCGCAATGCCGAGCATCGTCGAGGTCACGCTCTTCGTCACGGAGGAGAGACCGTGCTTCCTCTCGCGGGTGAACTGCACTGGAACTTCTCCGAACGCGGGGTGAGTTCGTCCCGGGAAGTACTCCTCGAACGCCAGGGCCCCGTCCACGGCAATCACGATACCGTGGACGAGATGCCCCGGGTTCTGCTGGAGTATCTCCATCATCAGGGCCAGTCGCCGCTCGTCGAGGCCGGCGTTTGTGAGCGAGGTCGTCTGCCACCCGTCGCCAGTCCGTTCGGGCTGCTGGTACACCCACGTACCTATCTCCGGCTCCGTCGATGAGCATCCGACGACAAGAATTGCCAGCAACGCGGGCCAACGCATGTTCCACATCCTAGAGGAAGAGCTTGTATCCAGCCGCGAAGGCGAACACCCGGCTATGTGCTTCGCCGGTGTTGGGGTCCTCCGCCAAGTTGCGCAGCCCGAGCGAATACTCGATGTCCAGCGTGACCGCGCCGGGACCGAGTCGCACGTCTGTGCCGCCCCCGAACACCACACCGTAGTCGTTCGTCTGACGACCCACGTCTGCCGTCTCGCAGCTGAGGTCGAGCGAGACAGCCCCACTCGCTGTCACGCCACAACCGGTCTCGAAGCCCATGAACCCACCCACGTACAGGTAGGGCATCACCGGTGATCCGTTGGTGGGGATGTAGGCCTTGGCAACTAGCGGGACGTCGACATACCAGAGGTTGAGCGAAACAATGACGTCGTTGTCGGTCTGCTTGGTGCCTTTCTGGGAGTAGCGTCCCTCGAGTTGGACCGTGAGCCAGGGTGTCACCGTGACTCCAACAGTCGCACCGAAGAGCAAGCCCGTTCGCGAGTCGTAGGGGAGCTCTGGCTCCCCACCGTTCTCGGTCACGCTGAAGTTGGCGACGTTGATCCCACCCTTGGCCCCAATCGAGATCTGAGCGTTCGCTGATGACACAGCGGCGAAGGTGAGCATCAGCGTGACAAGAAGGAGTCGGTGCCTGGCAGGGCAGAGGATGGAGGTCTGGAGAGCTGATCTCATCTGCATCTCGCTGTTCTCAGGTTCGCTGGCCATGCCGCCACTCGTACATGAGATGTGGCGACCCGCAAACACAGTGACAGAATATCGACATGTTATATATAGATTCGCCAATGTGGGAACACAAGACGAAGTGCCTGGGCCCCGGGCGTTCGTCGCTCAGGGGAGGGCTGAGGTGCGCGGGGGCGCCGATCAGCGCTCCCTGCTCCCTCAGCAGGGTGGCTTCGCAACCGCAACCCTCAGCGACCGGGCGCCAAACGAGTTCCCCGACCCCTCCACAGCTCCCCTCGGGCACGCATACTTCACAGGGGAGGAAAGGAAATTCCTATTGAGGATGGAGGTTCAGCAGAATGTCGAAAATCGCCCAATCACCACCTCTGCTGCTTGCTCGTGCCACCAGTCTCAGACTTTCGGGTCGCGTTCACTTCCTAAGAGACTGCATTGGCACAGTTGAACACTGTGAGGGCGAGGATTTCGAAATCTTCAGAAAGGTATTGCTCGATCCTGCAGAA
>JBDGYA010000084.1:0-10167 GCA_039584325.1 Gemmatimonadota bacterium | reverse complement strand
CGGCGAGCGCCGGTGACGATCGTGACTGGTGCGTCAGTCCGTTTGCGCATCGCTGGGTTCGAGCTGGCCCGCCGCGTACTCGGCCAGAGATCGGATGGTGCGGAATGGACTGTTCGCCTGCGACATCGCACGCTCGTCGGCCAGACTCACCGACGCGCCGAACTGGTCGGACAGCACTTCCTCGACACCCACGATCAGGCTGACGAGCCCCAGCGAGTCGAAGACACCGTTGCGGCCAAACAGGGGGGTGTCCGGTCCGAGTTCCTCTCGCAACTCGATTCCCTCGCGCTCGACGACGTCTTGAGCGCTGCGGACCACGACAGTTATGAGGCGATCGATCATGGATTTCGCTCTGGTCATGTGTGTGTCGGAAGGGGCAAGGAGCAGACCATCCAAATACCGTCGACGGTGCTCCTTCGGGTCACCAGGGGTGCTGGGATGACGCAATTCGCGGTACCCGGAGATCAGACTGTTGCTGTGTGGCGACGGGTGTTGCGGGGTCGCAACATGAGTCCGGATCGCTAGGGTTTATCGGGCAGGGAGACAGCCCGTCCAAGCCAATGACCGACTCCTGCCGAACACGCGCTCAGGAGCACCGCCAGCGCGAGGCCGGCCGCGAGGCGCCTCGTGCCGGGATCGAGCGTCCAGTGCTGGTACCGCCACTGGCCGAGCTCGGCATAGAAGGGCCACTGGTCTGCCCCGAATATCGCGTTGCGGGCTGCCGGGCTCAATAGGAAGTCGGCCAGCGGCCAATGCACCACGACCATGACCGACACGAAGGCTACACCCGCCAGCCCGACGCCCCCGGCACGCCACCACCACCGAGAGGTGCTTCCGAGCCGCCCCAGAATACTGTCCATGAAGAGGGCAGGGAGCACCAGGGCGAGCGGAAATGGGGGAGGAAGGAGATGCCCCGCGTGTTCCACGCCCGGGCCACTGTTCGGCACGGGCACGGCCTGAAATCCCCACATCGTGACGAGGATGAAGGTCATATAGAGGCCGGCCGCCTTGGTCGCCGTCCAGTTCCTGCTCGATGAGGTGGCGGCGAAAGAGAGAACCAGCGGCAAGGTTGCGCCGGTGACGATGTAGAACTCCGATCCGTGCCAGAGGTTGGGACGCGCCACGTACTCCATGAGGAGTGCGAGTCCCCAAGCGAGCAGCAGTCCGACACCGAGGGCGACTGGGGTGTCAGGGCCTCCCGGGTCTCTGCGGGACAGGGGGTTGCGGAGGACGATGCCAGCGGAAGTCAGACCGAGGCCGAGCGCAAGCGGAACGTCGACCGCCGTGAGCGCAGCGGCGGCCGGCGGCTGGGGCGCAGGAAGTGCCGTCTTGACCACTGCGCCGATGCCGATCAGGACGGCGCTGCCGTACCCGAGCCATTGATGAACGCCGTGGCTTCCGGTCCGGCCTGTGACGAGCGCGCTTGCGACCGCCACAAAGTAGGCACCGATCCAGGGAGCCGACCACGTGCCAGCTCTCGGCGCGCTCACCTCCAGGGACAACGCCGCCAGCCAGGCGAGGAGCGCACCGGCCGGTAGCAGGATGCTGAGGGTCGCTAGAGCGGTACTCGAGGTGGCATTCGTATTGGGCATCGAACGTTGGTCGCTTCGCCTCAGTGGTGGCACCGTCGCGGCACCAATCTGGCTGGCGCAATGGCTGCGGGCAAACTACACCGACGTCACGGGCACTGCGCGTGCATCGGGTCCGGCCGGCCCCGCCGGGTGGAGTGGAGGGGAGTGAGCTAATGGATCGTCGCAGCTTCATCGCCGGAACAGGGGCGTTCCTGAACCCGCTCGCCTCGAGTGCGCTTCGTCTGCGGTTCGATGAGGGCCGCAGCCGCTCAGTGCGAGAGCACGCTGCGCTGTCGAGCGCTCGATTCAGGTACGTCGGGCTGGACCCCGACTACGTCTACTCCAGGCCATGCTTCGCTCCCGACGGGCAACGCGTGCTGTACATGCGCGCGCCCGCAACCAGCGACCCCGTCCTTGCAATCAACTCCGATGCCAGCCCGTGGAGCCTCTGGACGGTGGCAGTGGATGGAGGCGAGCCGGAGCTGCTCTTCGAGCGTGCCGGACTCGGCGCCACGCGGCCAGACTGGAACTGGGTTACGGGGAGAATAGCGTTTTCCGGCATCCGCGACGGGCAGGCGGAGTTGTGGCTGCTCGATGCCGATGGTCGGAGTCTGACCCACGTCCCGGTGGGCGATCCGTCGCGAACGCGGCTGTTCTACCCGTCCTGGTATCCGGCGGGCGACGCCGTTGTGGTCACGGACTACGCGACCCACGTGCTTCTCCGGGTCGATGTCGCGACGGGAGATGCCGAGACTCTGACCGAACCCGGCCGGATATGGGCAGGGATGTGCAGCGTCTCACCCGACCCCGATCGGGGTTTCCCCATCGCCTTTGCCGGTCAGCGGCCTGGAGAACGCTACGACGTCCGGAACAACGTCCTCTGGATCCTGAATCCCGGTGCGCGACCGGTTCCGTTCGATTCGGCGCATGGGCGGACCCCCGCTTGGTCCCCGTCCGGGGAGTACTTGGCGTTCTCCGCATCGCGTCGGCGACCGGCCCCGACCTTCACGCTGCACCCCAGAACGTTGCCCCCAGGAGCCGGCAGCATCTTCGTGCAGCGCGCTCCCAGCGCAGGACGGTCTCCCGAGGCAGCCGTCGGTGTTGCCCCCTTCGACGTCAGTGTGCTGCACCCGAAGTGGTCACCCGACGGTCTCAGCCTGGTCTGCATGGCTGCAGACATGGACGGTCCTCGGCGGGGCCTGGCGTTGATCCAGCTGGACGCCTGACGCGGGAACGGCACATGCCACCACCCACCATCAGGGCAAGTTGAGCAGCATCAATTCGGAGTAGAGGCTTGGGATCTGTTCGGGGCTGAGGCGGTCGGACCGGTACAGTCGTGGGATGCGCATCGCCGCGCTGCGGCTTCCGGGAACGGACCGGCCACGGAGCAATCTCGCGTCGCACTCCGCCAGCACCGTTCGATACTCCCGCCATAGCGCACGTTGAACGGTCGGCCACGCCTCGGGGAAGAGTGACGCGTCGCTGACGAAGTGGATCCGTGCGGTTCGGAGCCAGCGCCTCCTGCCCAGAGTGAACACGATGTAGCAGGAATGGTCGTTACAGTGCGCGAGGACGTGCTTGGCATACGGCAGGTGATCGTCGAGGATCCGCTGATGCTCGGCAGGGAGGTCGTGACGAATCGACACCGGGTCGTGTAAGACCCGCCATGCGGTCCCACGTCGGGCCGGGAACGACGCGCGTGACGGATACAAGATGGTCCGTCTGTCGTCGAGCACGGAGAAGCCCATGCGGGTGAAGAGCCGGTAGGCAGCATCGTTGCACGACAGATTCGTGATCGTATACCCGCGCAGCGTCCGGAGCTTAAGGACCAGCAGCGAGGCTTCCGCTCGATGTGTCTCCTTTGCGATCAGGCTGGTCACGTTGCAGAGGCGCTCCCGTCGGCCCTCGATCGTCAGCTCGCTGAAGATGAGTCCCACATAGCCCACGACCTGTCTTCCCTCGTACAGCGCCAGGCCGACGTGGTCCTCGTTGGCTCGCCAGGGGTAATCGAAGATGCGACGAAACTCCTCGGCAGGACGCCGAGAGTCCAGCAACACCAGCAGCTCCGCGTAGATCTCGTCGAAGGCCTGGAGTGATACCTGCTCCACGCTCAATCCTCGCGAGATCACCGCACCGGACTCGACACCGCGATCTGGTCGCGTCTCACTCACGACTCACCCGGGTAGAGCCGTTGGGAGAGTTCCTGGAAGAGGGGACGAGCCCGCTCGATTTCCTGGCCGTGCAGTTCGCGCCACTTGCCTGCTCGTGGCCGAGAGCCGCCATGCGTGAACACCCGCTGCTCAATCATGCGAGTGAGACGGTCAAGATGCTCGGACTCGTTCAGCTCACAGTATTCGCGGATAATGTCAAACGTCCTGAGCGGTGCGGAGATCGTGTCCTCGTACCGCACGAGGAGGTAGCGATCCCGAAAATGCTCCTCGAGGTCCTGCAGGGCCGTGCGATTCGACTCGACCCACTGAAACGCGCAGATCTCCTCGAGCGATCTGTCGGTCCAGGCCTGCCAGCCCGGAGGGACCAGGTAGTGCCACTCGCCGTAGACCCAGGGGCCACTTCCCGTCTTGGACCAGTTCTTCCATCCCTCCATCAGCGAGCTGATGGTGTCCTCGGCCCTCCTCACGACAAAGAGGATGCGGGCATCCGGGAAGAGCCGCGCAAGAAACGGAATCCGCAGCGAGTTCGCCGGAGTCTTCTCCACGAGTCTCAGCGGTGGACGCTTGTAGAGACGATTCATCGGCCGCTGCAACAGCTTTCGCGGGAGGAGCCGGAGACCGCGGTGGTCCTTGAAGATCTCTTTGTTGTGGGCCTCCTCATAGAATGCGCGCGTGATTGCTCCTGCGGTCTCTGGCGCCGGTGGCTCCACGATCCTGTCGCCCATCTCGGGATGAATGGGGTAGTGCCGGTAGAAGATGTGCTGGCTCTCCTCGTAGAGGCTCCACGTGCGAGGATGCTCGGCGAGGTTGTTGAAGATGAGCGTGGTCCCGGAACGGTTGCAGCCGATGACCAGGATCGGCCTGTCGAGCAGTCGCGTTCGCGAGAGTGCCCCCGCCCGGTCCGAGCCTGCTGCGGAGGTGGTCGCGACGTTGTCCATAGAATCGTCTCAAACCTTTGTGCGTCAATGGATTAGGAGCTCAGGGAAACCTGTCACCTACGCGTGCCTCGGAGCATGCAGCGACCCGAGGTGCGGGAACCGCAAGAGGTGAGCCGCGCTTGCCTTGCACTCGGCGCCACGGTGCGTTCTCCGAGCGAGCGTCGCCACCCAAGCTACCCCTTGGCATCCAGGGGAATCTCGCTACCTTCCCCGGCGTTTCACGTTTCACGTTTCACGATCCGCGAAAGTGCGCATGTACACGAAGGAACTCGAAGAGCTGGTCGGCCAGGTTCGTGAGATCGTCACGCGCGCTTCGGAAGTCATCGAAGACATCCGGGGCGAGGCCGTGGCCAGCGAAACGAAGGACGACGCGAGCCCGGTCACACAGGCCGATCGCGAGGCGGACGCCCTGCTCAAGTGGCGACTGACGGAGCTGCTCGGGGTGGGATGGCTCTCCGAGGAGACGGCGGATTCCGAGGACCGTCTGGATGACGACCTCGTTTGGGTGGTGGACCCCCTCGACGGCACCAAGGAGTTCATCGCTGGGATCCCGGAGTACAGCGTCGCCGTGGCATTGGCGCAGGGCGGCCAGCCGATCCTCGGTTTGGTCGAGAACCCGGCGACGTCGGACACCTTCTGGGCCACGAAGGGCGGCGGTGCCTTCCGCAACGGCGTCCCGATTCGCGTGGCGGAGGGGAACAAGCTGCTGGCCTCCCGCTCCGAGATCAAGCGCGGGGAGTTCGCGCCGTTCGTCGAGGGCTGGGACGTGGTCCACACCGGAAGCATCGAGTACAAACTCGGCCTGATCGCTGCCGGCGAGGCGGCGGTCACCCTCAGCCGAGGTCCCAAGTGGGAATGGGACGTCTGTGCTGGGGCCCTGATCGTCGCCGAGGCCGGCGGGCATGTGTCAGACGTGTTCGGCGATCCACTGATGTTCAACCAACCGTTCCCCAAGGTGAAGGGCATTCTGGCGGGGGCTTCGGAGGCCTGCCGCAGGGCCTTGGGCCAGATCTCGAAGCTGGGACCCTCGGACCGAATGGACGAACTACTGGCACAATAGCTGCCTTCTTTTCACTCTTCACCCTTCACGACCGAGAGACATGACCGACCATCTCATCCCGCCTCACGGCGGAACCCTGATAGACCTGCTCGTCGACGAGAAGCGCGCCGTTGAGCTCCGCGAAGCCTCCCGCGACTGGCCGTCCTGGGACCTCTCCGAGCGTCAGATGTGCGACCTCGAGCTGCTCATGAACGGCGGTTTCTCTCCGCTTGCGGGCTTCATGACACGGGCGGACTACGACGCCGTCGTGAATGGCATGCGGCTGGCCGACGGTACCCTGTGGCCGATCCCGATCACCCTCGATCTGCCGGAGAAGGCGGCCGAGACACTCGAGCCCGGCTCGCATCTCGCTCTTCGGGATCCCGAGGGAGTGATGCTGGCCGTGCTCCACGTTGAAGATGTGTGGCAGGCGGACAAGAAACGAGAGGCCGAGTTAGTGTTCGGCTCGTCGAACGCAGAGCACCCGGCCGTCGGCTACCTGTTCAACCGGGCGGGCTCCCATTATGTCGGTGGCAGAGTCGAGGGGGTGCACTTGCCGGTGCACTATGACTACCGGCGGCTACGGCGGACGCCTGCTGAGACGCGCGAGGAGTTTGCCAAGCTGGGCTGGCGCCAGGTAGTCGCGTTTCAGACCCGGAACCCGATGCACCGAGCACACCAGGAGCTGACCCTCCGCGCCTCGAAGGAGGTACAGGCGAACCTCCTGATCCACCCCGTCGTCGGGATGACGAAGCCCGGTGATGTGGACCACTACACGCGGGTGCGCTGCTACCAAGCCCTGCTGCCGCATTACCCGCGCAACACGGCCATGCTCTCGCTCCTACCGCTGGCCATGCGGCTGGGCGGCCCGCGTGAAGCGATCTGGCACGCCATCATCCGCAAGAACTACGGCTGTACGCACCTCATCGTGGGTCGCGATCACGCCGGCCCCGGCAGCGACTCGAGCGGCACGCCGTTCTACGGCCCGTACGACGCCCAGGAGCTGATGCAGCAGCACGAACAAGAGCTGGGTGTGACAATGGTGCCGTTCAAGCTGATGGTGTACCTGCCGGACGAGGACCGCTACGTGCCGATGGACGAGGTGCAGGAGGGTACGAAGCCCCTGAACATTTCCGGGACGGAACTCAGAGGGCGGCTGCAGGACGGCCGGGACATTCCGGGCTGGTTCACCTTCCCGGAGGTGGTCACCGAGCTCCGAAAGACACATCCACCGCGACACAGACAGGGCTTCACCGTGTTCTTTACCGGACTGTCCGGCTCGGGCAAGTCCACCATCGCCAACGCGCTGCTCGTGAAGTTCCTCGAGATGGGCGGCCGGCCGGTCACACTGCTCGACGGTGACCTGGTTCGGAAGAACCTGTCGTCTGAGTTGGGTTTCTCGAAGGAGCATCGAGACGTCAACATCCGACGCATTGGGTTCGTCGCCTCCGAGATCACCAAGAACGGTGGCATTGCGATCTGTGCTCCGATCGCGCCCTACGACAACATCCGCCAGGAAAACCGGGCGCTGATCGAGACGGGCGGGGGGTACATCCTCGTCCACGTCGCCACGCCGATCGAGGTGTGCGAGCAGCGCGATCGCAAGGGTCTGTATGCCAAGGCGCGGGCCGGCATCATCAAGGAGTTCACCGGCATCTCGGATCCGTACGAGGAGCCCGCTGATGCGGAGGTCGTGATCGACACGACCAACACGACCCCCGAGGAGGCGGCGCAGCAGATCATCCTCTATCTGGAGAAGGAAGGCTACGTCGGGGCGAACGGGGCATAGGCGGATGGACGGATAGACGGATTGGCGGAGGAGCGGATGCAGACCTCGCTTGAAGCGGTTGTCACCGTGCCGATCCACCGAGCGTTCCGCCGTCCCGCCGTGGGCGAGGTCGCATGACCTGGGACGCGTGGTTCACCCTGGCTGTCCTCGTGGGGATGATCCTCATCCTCGCGCGCGACGTCGTGGCTCCCTCCGTGGCCGTCGTGGGGTCCGTTGTGGTGCTACTGGTGGCTGGCGTCATCGGACCGGGAGAGGCATTCCAGGGATTCTCGAATCCGGCGCCTATCACCGTCGCCGCCTTGTACGTGCTGGCGAGGGCGGTCGAAAAGACAGGGGCGATCCAGCCGCTTGTTGGGTGGGTGCTCGGTGAGGGATCCAGCATAAGGGGTGCGCTGGCCCGTCTCCTGGTACCGTCCGGCGCCGCGTCCGCGTTTCTCAACAACACGCCTATCGTCGCGATGCTTGTTCCCCAGCTCACCAACTGGGCGGACCGGCATCAGAAGTCGGTCTCCTATTTCCTGATTCCCCTGTCGTTCGTGTCCATGCTCGGCGGCCTGATCACACTGATCGGGACGTCCACTAACCTCGTGATCTCTGGGCTCCTGCAGTCCCACGGTATGGAGCCGCTCGGCATGTTCGAACTGTCGCCGGTGGGGCTGCCGGTGGCGGTGGTCGGAACGGGGTTGATGATCGTGGCGGCGCCGCTGGTGCTCCCACGCCGTCGCGCTCCGCGGAAGGCGCTGGAGCGGGAGGCCCGGGAATTCGTCGTCGGCATGGCGGTCGAGGCTGGCGGGCCGCTCGACGGCAAAGCGGTGGCGGAGTGCCGGCTGCGCAACCTACAAGGTGTATTCCTCGCGGAGCTCGAGCGAGATGGCGAGATCGTGGCGCCCGTGGCACCCGAGACGATTCTCCATGGCGGTGATCGACTGACCTTCGTCGGCCGCGCCGATACGGTCGTCGATCTGCACGGCATGCGGGGCCTCTCCTCGCTCGAGCAGGAACATGTCGCCGAGTTCGACACGCACCGGCATAGCTTCTTTGAGGCGGTGGTCGGTCCGGCCTCACCTCTCACGGGCAAGACGCTCAAGGAGGTGGGCTTCCGCGGCAGGTACCAGGCAGCCGTGGTAGCGATTCACCGCGCCGGGCAGCGCGTCGACGCCAAGCTCGGCTCGGTACGGCTGCGGGCGGCAGACACGCTGCTGCTCCTGTCGGACGCCGGATTCGTCGACCGCTGGCGGGACCGGAACGTCTTCCTGCTGGTGTCGCGCCTGGGGGGCACCCCGCCGGCGGTGTCGCGCAAGGCGTGGGTGGTCGGACTCATTCTGGCTGCCGTAGTGGTGAGTGCAGGAGTCGGCCTGCTCCCCATCCTCAATGCCGCCCTGGTGGCGGCATTCGCGTTGGTGGCCTTCGGGATTCTCACTCCAGGGGAAGCCCGAGGTGCGGTGGACCTCGATGTGATCCTGGTGATTGCGGGGGCGTTTGGCGTGGCCGCCGCCCTCGAGGCCTCGGGATTGGCCGAGCTGGGAGCCGGTCTCGTCGTGAGTGCGCTCGGCGGTTTCGGTTCGGTCGCCGTCCTCGTCGGGATCGTGCTCGTGACGATCACACTCGTTGCCGTCATCACGAACAACGCGGCGGCCGTGCTCGTCTTCCCCATTGCGATCTCCACGGCGGACCAGTTTGGCGTGGCGGCACGCCCCTTCGCGATTGCGGTGGCGGTAGCGGCTTCCGCTTCCTTCCTGACCCCGATCGCCTACCAGACCAACATGATGGTGTACGGCCCGGGTGGGTATCGCTTCGGGGACTATGCGCGACTTGGCGGCATGCTGACCCTGGTGGTCATAGCGGCGACGGTGCTGCTGGTGCCGGTGTTCTGGCCGCTGCAGTAGGCTGTGCTTGTTATCTCTCTCTCGCCGGTATCCGCGCAGCTTGGCGATCTCTGGCCCTGATCTACCCCTTCTTCCTTCCCGTTTCCCCTTTCCCTCTCTCTCCCCTTTCCCCATCCTCTCTTCCCTGTAACTTCCCGCCATGTTGTTCCCTGACCACCTGGACATCCCGCGCGAAGTACGACGCATCGCCGAGACGCTCGAGGCTGCGGGCTTCGACACCTGGTGTGTCGGCGGCGCTGTCCGGGACAATCTGCTCGGGGAAGTGAACAATGACTTCGACCTCGCGACGGCGGCGCGGCCGGAAGATGTGCAGCGGCTGTTCACGCGTACGATTCCGATAGGTGTCGACCACGGCACCGTCGCCGTGCTCGACCGCCATAGGAAGCCGCACGAGGTCACCACGTTCCGCCGGGACGTGAAGACCGACGGCCGGCACGCCGTGGTCGAGTTCGGGGCGTCGATCGACGAGGACCTGGCCCGACGCGACTTCACCATCAACGCGATCGCGTATCACCCGCTCGAGAGCGAGTGGCGCGACCCGTACGATGGACATCGCGATCTCGAGCGGGGCGTCCTGCGGTCGGTGGGTGATCCCTCACAGCGCTTCCGCGAGGACTACCTGCGCATTCTGCGCGCGCTTCGGTTCGCCGCGCGCTTCGGCTTCACCATTGAGGATGCCACCTGGGAGGCCGCCAAGGCCAACGCCGAGGACCTCCGACGGCTTTCCGCCGAACGGGTGCGGGACGAGTGGCTCAAGGGGCTGGAGACGGCGC
>JBDGYA010000083.1:0-10187 GCA_039584325.1 Gemmatimonadota bacterium | reverse complement strand
CGCAGGTCGTCCAACATACGGTTCAGGAGATCAGCGAGGAGAGCTGCGGCAAATGCCACCTGGTGCATGCGCCGTCGGCGATGACGCGGATGCACTGGGACGAGATGGGGGAGCCGGCGACGCGATAGGCGATGCCGCGTCACAGGCTGCCAAATGAGGAACGGACGGGGGGACCGCGCCGGGCGGTCGCAACTGGGGCGCAACGCTTCCCCGCAGGGCCGTTGTCTAACTGCATGGTTTCCCGCCTCATGGAGCTGCCGATGCCTCCATTCCGCCCTCCCGCCGTCGTGCAGTCCACGGCGCGCCCCCGACGCACCGCCGCCGCTCTGGCGCTGCTCGCCCTGGCGTGCAGCGGCACGGCGACCGACGGTCAGACCGGCGTCGCCCGGCGCGACTCGGCCGGCATAGCGATCTATCAGGCGGCCGGCCTCGGACCCCGCGTCCAGGCCACCGAGACACTGCGTCTGGGGGCGGTGGACGGCCCGCCCGAGCTCACCTTCTTCCGGGTGCGGGACGCGCGGCTGGGTCAGGGCGGCGCGATCGTGGTGCTGGACGGGGGCGACGACGTGGTCAAGCTGTTCGATTCGGCGGGGCGGGCGCTGCGCACGATGGGCGGCACCGGCGAGGGACCGGCTGAGTTCTCTGCAGCCTGGCTGCTCGAGCTACGCGGCGACACGGTGCGCGTGCTCGACACGGATCAGCGCAAGATCGTGACCTTCTCCCTCAGCGGGGAGCTGCTCGCCACCCGGCGCATCGGGTTCTCGGTTTCCCAGCACGGCTTTCCGGACGCCTTCGCGTCGTCCCTGGGAGGGCGTCTGTTCGTTGCAGGCGTTCAGGGCTGTGGTTTCCCGCGCGGCCCCAACGACAACCAGTGGGGGTTGTTTGCATTCGGCCCCGACGGAGCGGTCGAAGACACTCTGCGGCTCGGCTTCGTGCACGACGCGCTGCCCGTGTACGTGAGCAGCGGGCGCAGCAGGGCGTGCACAGTGATCCAGTGGCCGTTCGAGGCGGGACCGGCGCTGGCCTTCGACCCCGCGGGAGGTGGTGCGTGGTCGCCCGGCGACGCGTTCGAGATCCACTGGCTGGACGAGTCGCTGGCGCGGGTCACCGCCATCTGGCGCTACCCGGTCGAGAGCCGCACCGTGACCGACGCTCAGCGGCGTGCGTTCCAAGACAGTCTCGGCGCCCGCGAGTTCATCAGCGAGCAGTTCCGCCGCACCGTTGAGCAGTCCGCCGACAGCGCGGGCTATCCCGACGTGTGGCCGGCGGTCGAGGCTCTGCTGGTGGCCGGTCCCGGTACGGTGTGGGCCCGGCGGGTAACGCTGCCGGGCGCGGCGCAGCAGGAGTGGGACGTCCTGACGGACGGGCGCCACGTGAAGACCGTGGTCCTTCCTGCCGCACTACGCGTCACCGACGTCAAGCGGAATCGCGTTCTCGGCGCCATGAAGGACGAGCTGGACGTCGATTACGTGACCCTGTTCTCCGTGAGGTGATGCGGCGGCGGGTGTCACTCCACCGCTCGAGCATCTTCCTTCGACGAGCGCCGGGATGCACGTTTGCCCGATGCGCCACCCACCACAGCGGAAGTTCGCGGAACGGCCGGGCGATCGCAGGCCGCAGGACACCGACAGTGCCGTGCGCCTCTACAAGCTCCGCGCCGCCTTGTACGGCATCGCTGGCGGCGTGGTCCTGGGCATGGGTCTGGGCTGGAAGCTCGGGCCGCTCGCCGGCCTGATCGGGCTCGTGCTGGGGTGGGTGACCGCCTACTTCGTCATCATGGGGCTCGTGGAAGGTGCCGGCCGGGCCGCCCAGACCGTCTACGCGCCGAGCGGCGCATCCACTCCCGTACGCCGCGAGTACTCCCGGGCGCAGGCGCCGGATCAGCGCTCCACCACTCGCAGATTGCGCCACCGCACTTTGATTCCTCCGCCGTCGTGGATCTGCAGGGCGATGTGCCCTTCCGCCTTGCCGATCTGCTCGTCGACGAGATCTACCATCTCGACCCCGTTGAGCCACGTGGTCACCCGGTCGCCGACCACGCGAACGTGCATGGTGTTCCACTCCCCCATGCGCAGCGCGGTGTCTTTGCCGAGCTTGGGCCGGATGAGCCAGCCGCGGCCGTAGGACTCGTAGATGCCGCCCGTGTGGCTCCCTGGCGGCGCCACCTCCACCTGCCACCCGCTGACGCGCGTGCCGTCGACGTGGGAGCGGATGAACACGCCGCTGTTGCCGTCCGCCTCCTGCAGGAACTCGACCGTCAACTCGAAATTCTTGAAACTGGCATCGGTGGCGAGGTACCCGTAGGCGGCGTCCGGCCCACTCTCACCGACCAGCTCGCCGTTCTCCACGTACCACCGCTCCGTGCCGTGGATTGTCCAGCCGGTGAGATCGGTGCCGTTGAAGAGCGGGATGCTTTCCTGTGCGGCCGCGTTCGCGGGCGTGGTGACAAGCGCGATCATCGTCGCTGCGAGCGCGCCAGCGACAGTGCGGGCGAGTTCGCGAACGGTGTCCATGTCGGGTAAGCGCATGTGTGTTTGCATCATGTGCGGCAGTATGCGGGGTGCCGATTCGCCTGTCCAGAGTGCGGGTTGGGTGGGATGGTTTCGTGCGCTGCCGTCCCTGCGCTGAAGCGCGGGCTCGGCCGCTCACGCGTGGTGCCTTGAAAGGCAGGTGGGGTGCCGGCGTCCCTCAGGACGCGTTCCGCAGGGGCCGAGCGAGGGTTTTCAACCCTCGAATCCATGGAGGAGCAAAGAACGAGCCGGCAGGCAATCGCCTCCCGGCTCGTTTGGCGTAGCGAAACGCTACTGAGACCTGACACACGTCCAAACCTATGAACGATCGGTGTGCCCCACAAGGAGCCGTGGCGCGGTGGGTGCCGGCGCCCAGAGTCGAACTGGGAAGGGCCGGAGCCCAGAGATGTGTCAGATCTCCGCGTTTACCGATGTCGCCACGCCGGCACCACTTTTCGGTAGGCGAACCACAGCAGCCAAAGGCCGAGAACGGGAGACCTGCACCTCCACCGAACCGCGGTGCCAGCATAGGAGGTGTGGCTGGAGGGGTGGCAACCGATTGATTGCGACTATGGTTGAGAGAGCGCGGGGGACTCGACGGGAGTTGTCACTTCGCGGTTCTCAGCTATCAGTCCGCATGACTGCCAACGGCAGAAGGCTGACTGCTGATGGCCGTCACCCATAGCTGACAACCGATATGTGACCGAGCGGAACGGCCGGGGAATCGACGCATCGCGGCGATGACGCCGAACACCCTGATTCGGAGCTCCGTAGTAGCCGCCGCGCGTACTACACCGTCTATCCCGCGCGTCACGCGGCGCTCGGGGGTGCTTGCCCGGGAAGGCGACTTCATCGCTCCCTTTGCGGCTTCCCTCGTCGATGAGCACTTTGGCGGGAGAAGTCGTTTGGCAAGCTGGTTCACGTGCAGCCGGAGTTACCCCTGCCCACTGTCCTCCTGATTGCGCTCGGGGTCCTGACCGTCGGGCTCGGCGCGTGGGCGCTGCTCAGGCGCGATCGACCCGCCGCACCGTGGCTCCGTTATCTCTGGACCTTCCTCGCGGTGCTCAACGTGGCGGCCTGGTGGTCGTTCGTCGCCGCTGTCTGGCTGCTGGCGCTCTTCTCGTTCCGCACCCTACGGGAGTACTTCTCCCTCGTCGACATCCGACTCGAGGACCGGTGGGGCATACTGGGAGCGTACCTGTCGATCCCGTTCATGACCATCCTGATCCAGGTCGACTGGTACGGGTTCTTCATCGTCTCGATCCCGGTGTACGCGTTCATCATCGTCCCGTTCCTGGTCGTGCTCGGTGGGCGGGAGGCGAGGGGGACGGTGCTCTCCATCGGCGCCATCGACTTCGGGCTGTTCCTGTTCGTGTACTGCATGGGGCACCTCGGCTACCTGCTTCTCTTCCGCGTGACGTGGGCGACGCTCTTCATCGGGGGCGTCGCGCTCGCCAACGCCGTCGAAGCCCTGGTGGTCGGTGACCGCCCGATCACCGTGCGGCGCGGCGTGGGTATGCTGGCGATCGCCGTCCCGATCACCATGGCGGGCGCCGTCGCCGTGCAGCCGTACACGGAGTTCGCGCTCGGCCACTCGCTCGGGATCGGTGCCCTGATCCCCACGCTGGTGCTGGCCGGCAGTTACACCGTGACCGCGATCGAGCGTGACCTCGGGATCGCCCCGGACGCGTTGGCACCCGGTCGCGGGCAGGTCATCCACGGCACGCGTGCCTACCTGTTCGCTGCACCGATCGTCTTCCACTACATCCGCTACTTCCTCGAGGAATGAGCGGGTACTGGCGCTCGCCGCGCCTGTGGGTGCACCTGCTGGTGCTCCGGCCGCTGCTCCGGTTCGTCTTCGGGGTCACGGTCGTCGGGAAGGAGAACCTGCGCGACCTTGATCGGTTCGTCCTCATCGCGAACCACAATAGCCACCTCGACGTCCTGCTGTTGTACACGATCGTTCCGGTGCCGTGCCTGGTGCGCACGTCGGCGGTGGTGGCGCGCGACTACTTCGCCCGCTTCCCGCGGCTCGTGAAGGTCCTCGAGTACCTGTTTCGGCCGGTGTGGGTGGACCGGGTACAGCAGGATACGGATCCCGTCTCCGAGATCATCGGGCGGCTCGACGCGGGCGAGAACATCATCATCTTCCCGGAAGGGACCCGCGGGGATCCCGGGCGCCTGCAGGAGTTCAAGACCGGCATCGGACGGGTGCTCGCGGCGCGACGGGAGGTGCCGGTCGTGCCCGTCCACCTGTTCGGACCGGAGCGCTCGTTTCCGCGCGCCGCCCCGGTACCGTTGCCGCTCTGGAACCACGTGACGGTTGGCCCACCTCAACTGGTCCATGGGGAGCGGCACGAGATCACCGCCACACTGCAACAGGCCATCACCGACATCGAGCGGACGGTGTCAGCCGGGCGCCATCGACGCACCGAGCGGCCCCGCCGGACGCGCCTGGTCGCCGTGCTCGGCATCGACGGCTCGGGCAAGTCCACCCTGTCCCGGCGGGTCGCCGAGGCGGTGTCGGTGCGCGGGCGTGTGGGGTGGGTCGGGGACACACTCACGCTGTTCGAGGGCGGCGCCCCGCAGGATCTGCAGCCGCTCCAGACCGAACGCCTGCGCGAATGGATGGGGCAACAGGCCAAGCAGGCGAAGTCGCTCGCGCACTACAAGATCCCGAAGCTGACCGAGCTGCTGCTCCGCGATCGTGTCGTCGAAGAGACCAGGCGGTGGTACGCGCCGGTACTGACGGTGACGGACGGGTCACCGCTGCTCAACATGACCGCGTGGGCGGTGCTCTACAGAGAAGAACACTTCACTGAGGAGTTCTGCGGACGGGCCGTCGCGATCATGTCGTCGCGCGGCGAGCGCCTCGGTGCTCGCGATCCACTGTTGAAGCAGTTTCCGGAACTCCGCGTCCTCCTCCGTCTCGGACTGAACCGGCTCAGTCTGCCCGACGCGGTGCTGTTTCTCGACGTGCCGCCGGCCGTCGCGCTCGACCGCATCGCGTCGCGCGGCGAGCGACAGCAAGTGCACGAAACCGAGGAGAAACTGACCAAGCTTGCCGACGCGTACCGGCTCCTCTGCCGGGTCCTGGTCGAGCAGTACGGTGTGCCGACCCTGCGGCTGGATGGCAGGCGACCCCTGGAGGATGTCGTCGCCGAGACCATCGCGTTCGTCGCGGCGGCGGAAGGCGACGGGTGATGTCCCCGACGCACGTCGACGTGATCGCGACGACGATCTCCGGATCGATCCAGGATTGGGGCAAAGTGGCGCGGATCGCGCCCCTCTTTCAGGAACGTGGCATGCACGATGTCGCAGTGCACGTCGCGAACAGCCACGCTCAGGCTCGCGTGCTGGCCCGCGACGCCGTGACGTCGGGCGGACGTCTGATCGTCTCGGCCGGCGGGTCCGGCACCTTCGCGGCGGTCCTGGAGGGATGCTGCGACGCGCGCGTCCCGCTCAGCGCGTTGCGCCTGGGATTCCTCCGCAAAGGCTCGGCGGACCTGATCGGCAAGGTGCTGGGCATGCCGGACGACGTCGAATTGGCAATCGCCGTCTTCGTCGAGGCCATCGAGCACGATGTGACCGTGCCCTGCGATGTGCTCGAAGCGCAGAGTGAAGCGAACGGCCCGCCACCGCGTCACTTCGTGGGCTACGGAGGTGCGGAGATCTTCGGCCGCATCCCGCACTACACGGAGAACCGATTCATCAAGTACTACAAGGGCATCCTCGGTCAGTTCTTCGGCGACCTCGGCCCGTTCACGACGGGCATGATCCTCGCGTTGTCAGAGCAACTCGTACGCCGACCCTTCCGTCGCGGGCGGGAATGGCGGATCATCGTCGACGGCTCCGAAGCGATGGTCGGACGGTTCCAGGCGCTGATTGTGGTGAACGGGTACCTCGGACCGGACCTCGCGTTCACCTCCGCACCTCTCGGGTCGGGCGCCTTTTACCTCTTTGCGCTCCGGGACCTGGGGACGCGAGCCCTGCTGGGGCAGGCACGCCATGCGCGCGACGGGTCCATCATGGACGATCCGGAGCGTTGGGGGCTCGTCTCGTTCACGGCGTCGGAGACACTCACGCTGCGGCCCGACGGCCCCATGCCGTTTCCTGTGAACGTCGACGGATCGACGATGCTGTGCACGGCAGGCGCGGTCCTGCGGCGGGTCGACGCGATTCGACTGTTGGCGGCCGGGAGGCCGGTAGGCCGGTAGGACGGCAAGACGGAAGGATGGTACGACGGTAAGAGAATGGGAGAGGAGGGCTTCTGTCCTTTGCCAACCTTTGCATCTGTTTGTAGGAAGGCTTTCCCATGGACCTTCCCGACAACCGAAAGCCCCGAGCGCGGGGTGACGCTCGGGGCTGGGACACTCTCAAACCAATCCGTCTACTGCGCCGCCCTTGTGGGTTCGACTCCCACCGTCAGCACCGCCGCGCTTGACTCGGCCTACTGCCGAGCGGAGGCTAGGGTAGGTGTGCGAGAACGCATAGCCAGTTCGCTATGCAAGTGAGCCGAGGAGCATATGCCCCTCGGCTCTTCTTGTTCTGGTTTCCGAACCTGCCCACTACTCACTACCTGCTATCTACTGTTGACCACCTACCGGAAACCCCCGGTCCCGCATCAGCGCATCGATCTTTGCATCCCGTCCGCGGAACGCCCGATAGGCCTCGGCCGGATCCACCGCATTCCTGACGGCGAACAGGCGCTTGACCAACCTCTTCGCCAGATCCTTGTCATAGAAGCCGCCGGGCGCTTCGGCGAAGGCCTCTGCCGCGTCCGACGTCAGGACATCGGCCCAGATGTAGCTGTAATAGCCCGCCGAGTAGCCCTCACCAGAAAAGATGTGTGCGAAGTGCGGACTCCGGTGACGCATGACGATCTCGTCCGGCATGGTCAGCTCCGCCAACGCTTGGCGCTCGAACGCATCGGGATCGAGGCCTGCGGGGTCCATGGTGTGGTACCTCATGTCCATGAGTGCGGAGGCCAGGTACTCGGTGGTCTCGAATCCCTGGTTGAACGTTGCCGCGTTCCTGATCTTCTCGACCAATGTGTGCGGGATCGGCTCGCCGGTCTCTACATGCAGGAGGTAGTTGTCGATGACCCTGTTCGTGAGCAGCCAGCGTTCCAAGAGTTGCGAGTGGAATTCGGTGTAGTCGCGCACACCGCTGTTGAGCGTGGGGTAGGCGACGGTTGACGAGAGGTAGTGCAGCGCGTGGCCGAACTCGTGGAACAAGGTCTCCGCGTCGCTCCAGGAGATGAGAACCGGCTCGCCCGGCGCCCCTTTGATGAAGTTCGAGTTGTTGGAGCCCAGTGTCGTGATGTCGCCATCGAAGCTCTCATGGCTGCGATATGACGTGGCCCAGGCGCCGGACCGCTTGCCCGCTCGCGCGAACGGGTCGAGATACCAGAGCCCCACGTGATTGCCGGAGGTCTTGTCCGTCACCTCCCAGACCTTCACGTCCTCATGGAAAACCGGGACCCTACCCTCAGGCACCGGCGTGAAGTCGAAGTTGAACAGCTCGCCGGCAACGAAGTGCATCGCCTCGATGAGATTCGCGAGTTGCAGGTACTGCTTCACCTCGTCGGAGTCGAGATCGTACTTCGCCTTGCGGACCTTCTCGGCGTAGTAGCGGTAGTCCCAGGGCGCGATCGTGATCCCGGCGCCCTCGGCGTCGGCGATCGCCTGCATGTCGGCAACTTCCTCCTCGACTCGGGCGAGCGCCGCTGGCCATACGGCCTCTAATAGCTCGAAGACACGGTCCGGGGTCTTGGCCATCCGGTTCTCCAGCCGCCAGGCCGCGTAATTCTCGTAGCCGAGCAGGCGGACTCGCTCGTGGCGGAGCTGCAGGATCTCCGGGATCACCGCGTTGTTGTCGTGCTCATCGGCGTTATCGCCGCGACTGTAATACGTTCTCCAGACCTGCTCGCGAAGGTCGCGCTCATCCGAAAACGTCAGGAAAGGATCCATCGACGAGCGCGTATTGGTGACGGCATATTCGCCGTCGCGGCCCCGTTCCGCCGCCGCCGCGGCTGCCGCACGCACGAACGACTCCGGCAGACCACCGAGCTGGTCTTCGGTCAGATAGGTGACGTAGCCCTCCTCATCCGCCAGCACGTTGTTGGCGAACCGGGTGTGCAGCTCCGCCAGGCGCTGGTTGATCTCCGCGTAGCGTTGCTTCTTCTCTCCCGTCAGCGTCGCCCCGTTCCGCGCGAAACGGTCGTAGACCAGCTGCAGCAGCCGCTGCTGATCCGGGCGCAGCGTCTTGGCGTCGTCGCTTTCGTATACCGACCGGATACGATCGAAGAGCGCCTGGTTCTGGATGATCTTCGTGTTGAACTCTGCTAGCTTCGGCGCCATCTCCAACTGGATCTCACGGAACTCGGGCGACGACAGGTTCGAGCTCCAGATCCCCCTATACGTCAAGGCGCGGTCCAGATCCCTGCCGGTGCGCTCCATGGCGACGATCGTGTTCTCGAAGGTGGGCGGGTCCGGATTCGCGGTGATCTCATCGATTTCGGCGAGGTTCCTTTCCATGCCTGCCTCGAGCGCAGGCTTCAGGTCGGCGAGATCCATCCTGTCGAAGGCCGGGACACCGCCGTAGGGGCCCGTCCACTCGGCCACAAGGACGTTGCCGTTCGCAGCTGCGTCCGTCGCGCTCTCAGGCCCCTCGGCGCACCCGATCACTGGAGTGAGTGCGATGATGCTCACGGTCACTCGGTTGCATCTGTGCATGGCTTGGCGCTCCTCTCCGGAAACCGATCCGTCGAGATACTAGCGACGGTCGAGCGTAACAGCAATTACGGCAAGATAGCTCTTCCGTATCAGGTTGAGCGCAGGGCCGGGGGCTCGTTGCGAAGCAGAGCGAGGCGGTTTGTTCCTGCGCTGAAGCGCGGGCACGGCGCTCGCGCGACGTGCCTTGAAAGGCACCGGGACCGCACCGCGACGTTCGATCCGCCCCGGGTTGCCCGACCGGTCAATCAGGGAGGATGGGGGCTGATCGAGGGGGCCGTCCGATACTCCCGGATCGACCTGACCAGCGGGGCGCTGAGCGGCGGTGAGATGGACATCTACTCCCTGGGCTTCGACTGGTGGCTTACCCAATCCGTCCAGGTCGGCGCGAACTACCGGTTGGTGATGCTGGACGGATTCAACGCGCGCGGGGTGAGCTCCGGGTTTGACGTTCGCCTCTTCCTCATGCTGATGTGACCGCCACGGTACTTCGCGACAGTACGTTGCACGGTCGCGCCGGCCATCGCTGGACCCCGACGATGGTACCATCGCACCCCGCGGAGTGGAGCGGGTGGTGGAAGTGAGGGGGAGAGACGTGACCTTCCCAATACCTTCCCAACGACCTTCCCACAGGACGCTTCCCGCAGGGGCCGAGCGAGAGTTCCAACCCTCCAATTTTATTGGGGAGTAGAGAAAGAGCCGGCAGGCCATAGCCTCCCGGCTCTTTCGGCGTAGCGAAACGCTACTGAGACCTGGTAAGTGCTCACAACATATGAGCTCCGCGTCTGCGATGCAATGAGCCGGAGCCCGGAGACATGCGAGGTCTCCGCGTTTGCCGATTTCGCCGCGCCGGCACCACTTGCTCGGTCGACGAACCACGGTAGCCATGAGGCCGAGAACGGGAGACCTGTGCCTCCACCGAGACCGCGGTGCCGAACCCCGC
>JBDGYA010000164.1:0-2789 GCA_039584325.1 Gemmatimonadota bacterium | reverse complement strand
GATCAATCCGCCCGAGGCCGGCATTCTCGCCATCGGCAGCATCACCGAGAAGCCGGTCGTGGTGGATGGCGATCTGGAGGTCCGCCGGCGCATGCGCATCACCATGAGTTGCGATCACCGGGTGATCGACGGCGCAACCGGAGCCCGGTTCCTCCAGACCGTGACCCGCATGCTGGAGAACCCGCTGGCGATCGTGTGGTAGAGCCGGAGCGGGACGACCGGCGGGTCGGTACCCCGCTCTGACCGAACTCATCAACACCGGGATTCGACCGTGTCCAAGACCTTCGACATCATCATTCTCGGCGGCGGCCCCGCCGGGTACGTGTGCGCCATCCGCGCCGCCCAGCTCGGACTGAAGACCGCGGTCGTCGAGCGCGAGAAGCTCGGCGGCGTCTGCGTGAACGTTGGGTGCATTCCGAGCAAGGCCCTACTCCACAGCGCGTACGTCGCGCACCTCGTGCAGCACGACGCCAAGAGGCTCGGCGTCACGGTGGGTGACGTGTCGTTCGATTTCGCCGCGGCGGTCAAGCACTCCCGCCAGGTGAGCGAGCAGAACTCGAAGGGCGTCGGCTTCCTCATGAAGAAACACGGCGTCACCGTCATCGAGGGCAGTGGCGCACTTGGCAAGGAGCGCGCGGTCACCGTCGACGGTACGACCTACACGGCGCAGAAGGCGGTCGTGCTCGCGACAGGTACCCGTGTGAAAGGCCTGCCGCAGGTGGGACTCGAGCTGAACAAGGAGACCGTCATCTCCACCGACGAGGCGCTGTTCCTGCAGGAGGTGCCCTCGTCCATCGCCATCATCGGCGCCGGGGCGGTCGGCTGCGAGTTCGCCGACATCTTCAACGCCTTTGGGTCCAAGGTGACACTCATCGAGATGCTGCCGCAGATCCTCCCACTCGAAGATGCGGACTCGGCGGACGCGCTCCGGAAGGTCTACAAGAAGCGCAAGATCGACATGCTGGTGTCCGCGAAGGTGACCAAGGGCGTCGTCGGGACGGACGGTGTTACGGTCACTGTCGAGGTGGACGGCGGATCGAAAGAGATCACGGCCGACAAGGTGCTGATGGCGGCAGGTAGGGCGCTCAACCTCGAGGACATCGGCCTCGAGGACGCGGGTGTCCAGCGGGACGAGCGCGGTTTCGTGCGGGTCGATGACCGCCTCCAGACGACCGCCGAGGGCGTGTACGCGATCGGCGACATCGCCGGCCCCCCGATGCTCGCGCACAAGGGGAGCCGCGAGGGCGTGTTCGTGGCCGAAGCCGTGGCCGGAAAGACACCCCACCCGATCCGGTACGACAACGTCCCGAGCGTGACGTATTGCCATCCCGAGGTGGCCAGCATCGGCCTGACCGAGGCTCAGTGCAAGGAGCAGGGGCTGGACTACGTCGTGGGGCGGTTCCCGCTCAGCGCGAACGGTCGTGCCCGTGCCGCCATGGAGACCGACGGATTCGTCAAGATCATTCGGGGCAAGCGCTACGGGGAGATCCTGGGCGCGCACATCGTTGCCTCTCACGCGAGTGAGCTGATTCACGAGCTCACCGTGGCCCGCGAGAACGAGTACACCGTCGAGGAGATCGACCTCGCCGTCCACGCCCATCCGACGCTGTCGGAGGCGGTCGCGGAGGCGGCGCTCGACTCATTGGGTCGGGTGCTGCACACCTGACGGTGACGACCGCGGATCCCGTCGGTACGGCCATCACGAGCATCGGCGCCGGTGCCACCTCCGGCGCCGGGGTGATGGCTGCCGGGGTCCTCGTGGTCCGGCTGCTCCAGCGTGGCGATCCCGCGATGCTTCCGACCGACACCGCCGGACTGATTCTGAGCGTCACCGTCAGTGCCGGCCTCCTCGTCGCGGTGCTCACGGGCTGGCTGTTGAGTCGAGCCATCGACGATGTCTGGCGTCGCGGGGTCACGGCCGGACTCGCGGTGTTCGGGACGGTCCTGTTGTCGGTGCTGGCAGCGCCGATCGACATGGCGGCCGGCGCGCTTGGACTCGGCGCCTACCTGGTGGTACTCACCGTCTTTGCTGTACGCTTGCACCGGGCCGCGCGGCGCGCGGCGGCGGCATGAGCCGCGAGCTGCTGGTCGTAGGGCTCGAGCGCATGTCCTATGGGAGCGTGCTCGACCTCCAGCGCGAGCTGGCGCAGGCGCGGCTGGACGGTCGCCTGCCGCACGACGTGCTGTTGCTCGCGGAGCATCCCCCGGTCGTCACGCTCGGACGGTCCACGCAGCTGGGGCACCTGCCCACGAGTCGCGAGGAGCTCGACCGTCGCGGAATCGAGTTACACGACATTGAGCGCGGCGGTGACGTGACCTTCCACGGCCCCGGTCAGCTCGTGGGCTATCCGATCTACGACCTGAGCGACCACCGGCGGGACCTCCACTGGTACCTGCGTCAGCTCGAAGCAGCGCTCATCAGCGCACTCGCGCATTTCGGGATCGAGGGCGAGCGCAACGAAGGCTACACCGGGGTGTGGACGGGTGGCCGCAAGATCGCGAGCATCGGGATCCACGTAAGGCAGTGGGTCACGTGGCACGGCTTCGCCTTGAACGTGACAACCGACCTCTCCTACTTCGACCTCATCGTCCCGTGTGGTATCCAGGGCGTGTTGATGACCAGCGTGCAGCAGGAGCTGGGCGAGCGCACGCCGCGCGACGTGTGGGCGCGGACGATCGACGCCGTGATGCTGGAATTCTCCGAGACGTTCGGGCAGGTGCCGCAGGCCGGGCAGGTCGAAGACTTGCCGGTCGGCGCCTCGACCGGCCGAGCCCTGGGTGCTGACCAC
>JBDGYA010000011.1:18111-99121 GCA_039584325.1 Gemmatimonadota bacterium | reverse complement strand
CGGCCTGTACCTCCTGCTGACCTGGCCGGACGTTCGAGCACTCGCGCACACACGACCTCGCTCGACGGCGTTCATCGACCGTTACCGCGAGCAGCAGCGCGCGGCGGGCCGGTCGGATGCGGTCGCCTGGCAGTGGGTACCGTGGGAGGCTATCTCACCGCACCTGAAGCGTGCCGTCGTGTCGGCGGAGGACATGGAGTTCTTCTCGCATTCGGGCTTCTCGACGGCGGAGATTGGGGCAGCCATCCGGGAGGCGTTGGAGGAGGGGCAGGCCCCGCGTGGGGCGTCCACGATCACCCAGCAGCTTGCGAAGAACCTGTGGCTCTCTCCCTCGCGTGATCCCCTGCGCAAGCTCAGAGAGGCAGTACTCACGTGGCAGCTCGAGCGCGCCCTGTCGAAGCGGAGGATCCTCGAGCTGTATCTGAACGTCGTGGAGTTGGGGCCGGGAGTGTACGGCGCGGAGGCTGCGGCGCGGCACTACTTCGGCAAGCCGGCGTCCTCTCTCTCCGAGCACGCGGCCGCGCAACTCGCGGCGAGTCTGCCGCGTCCTCGCAGGTGGCATCCCCGGGTGGACAGCCCGTACTATCGCCGCTACGTCGAGGACATTCTGGATCGGATGGATCGGGCGGACTTTCTGTGGCGTCGTATCGGTGCGGAGCCGCGCTAGCGGTGCGTCTGCGCCGCGCCGGTGCTCAGGCCTTCGTCCACGTTTCTTCGTCGATGAGCTGCTGGCAGAGGTCGTCTGCCGAGCGACCCGCCGCCTCGGCCGCGAAGTTGACGACCACGCGATGCCGCAGCACCGAGGGAGCCACCGCACGGACGTCGTCCAGGTCGGCCATCGGCCGTCCGTCGAGGGCGGCTTGTGCCTTCGCGCCGAGCACGAGGTACTGCGATGCGCGCGGCCCTGCGCCCCAGCTGACGTACTCCCGGATGAAAGCCGGGGCGTTTTCGTCCGGCCGAGTCATGCGCGCGAGCGTCACTGCCGCCCGCACAATCGGCTTGGGTGCCGGGATCCGCCGCACGAGGTGCTGAACCTCCACCAACTCCTCAGCCGGGAGAACGGCTCGCACGGCAGGCTCTTCGTCGCCAGTGGTCTCCTCGACGATCCGCTCCTCCTCGTTGTGGGCGGGGTACCGCACGGCGATCTCGAGCATGAATCGATCGAGCTGGGCCTCGGGCAGCGGGTACGTGCCCTCCTGCTCGATCGGATTCTGCGTCGCGAGCACGAAGAACGGGGCGGGGAGCGCGTACGTCTGCCCGGCGGCGGTCACCTCGTGCTCCTGCATGGCCTGCAGGAGCGCCGCCTGGGTCTTGGGTGGTGTCCGGTTGACCTCGTCCGCCAGGATGATGTTCGCGAAGATCGGGCCCTGCACGAACCGGAAGCTCCGCCTTCCCGTCGAGACGTCTTCCTCGATGATTTCGGTGCCCGTGATGTCGCTGGGCATGAGATCGGGGGTGAACTGGATGCGCGAGAAGTGGAGGTCGAGCGCGTCGGCGATCGTGGAGACCATGAGGGTCTTGCCGAGCCCCGGTACACCCATGAGCAGCGCGTGGCCGCCGGAGACGACGGCGGTGAGGATGCCTCGCAGCACGTCGTCCTGGCCCACGATCCGGAGTCGGACCTGCTCCAGCAGCCGGTCGCGAGCGGTCGTCAGCCGGCTGAGCAGCTCGATGTCCCGGTCCTGGTGCGCAGCGTCGATCGTCATCGTGTCCCTTCGCGAATTGATGCGGTCATGTTGGGCGAAAGCCCCCCCTGAACCGCCCCAACATCCTAGCGCAAAACGGTCGCAAGAGCCACTGGCACGGTCGGTTGCGGATCAAGCCGGACAGGGTACATTTCTGGCGCCCATGGGCCCTGCAAACGCTCCGCGGCCTACCCTGGTCTACGTGTATCGGTACTCGGGACTCGGGTGCGCGTTCGCCGCTGGTGTCCTCGTGTTCATGGCCGGCGGGTGGGTTCTCGATCGCTGGCTCGGGACGTTTCCCGTCCTGCTGGTGCTCGGGGCGCTCCTCGGAGCGGGGCTCGGCACCCTGAGCATCTACCGACGGCTGCAGATCGGCGTCGAGCCGGACGATGCGCAGGAGACGGAAGAGCGCGAATGATCGAGATCGCTCTGGGGCTCGGGCTCACGCTGGGAATCGGCGGGATCTCCTGGGCGGTCTGGGGTACGACCGCGGCGACCGCTGCCGCCGGATTCGGGCTCCTGGCAACCGCGATCCACTTGGTCGCGGTCGCGCTGCTCAAGCCGGCGGTTCGGGGACCGACGAAGACCCTGATGGCGCGCTGGGCGATGGGGATGGGACTACGGCTTGCCGGCATTGCCGTGTTCCTGGTGTTGGTGACGTTGGAGCGGGAGATGGTCCCGCCGCTGCCCGCCGCGATCGGGTACGTTGGCGTCCTCCTGCCGCTTCTCTTCAGTGAAATGCGATTGCTGCGATGATACAGCGCGACGTCGACATCGGCGAGCTCCTGATGCATCACACGGCGGATGCCTACGCCCTGGATTTCTCGCCGCTGTTTCTGTGGGAGTACGGGAAGGTGCTGCCCGACATGCACCTCGGTGCCCTCACTTTCAATCTGACACCGACCAAGCACGCCATCTACATGGCGTTTGCCGCACTGCTCGTCTTCCTGACGATGTGGACGGCGGCGCGGCGGCTCGAGCGGCAGCGGGCTGGGGAGCACGCACCGAGGGGGTTTGCCAACGCCGTCGAGGCACTCGCGTTGTGGGTCCGCAACGAAGTCGCGATCGCCAACATCGGGCACGATGGTCGGCAGTTCGCCCCGTACATCATGACGCTGTTCTTCTTCCTGCTGTACTGCAATCTGCTCGGCATGGTGCCGTGGGGTGCCACGCCGACCGGTAACCTCGCCGTGACCGGTGCGATGGCGCTGCTCTCCCTCGTGGTGATCGAGGCCAGCGGCGTCGTCAAGCTCGGCTGGCGCGGATATATGAAGACGATCTTCCCCCCGGCGCCGGGGATGAGTGGCGCAGGCGCCGTCGCGATTTCCGTCGCGATGGCGCCCATCGAGATCATCGGGAAGTTGGTCAAGCCCTTCGCGCTCTGCGTGCGACTGTTCGGCAACATGACCGCCGGCCACTTCGTGATCCTGGCTCTGTTCGGGATGATCTTCCTGTTCGGCCACCTCCAGATGTGGAACTGGGCCATCGGTGTGGGATCCGCGGCGCTGGTGCTCGGGGTCATGCTGCTCGAGATCATCGTCGCGTTCGTCCAGGCGTACGTGTTCACGCTGATCACCGCCGTGTTGATCGGAGTGATCGTGCATGAGCACTAGGGCGGTCGGACGGCAGGACGGTAGGAGGGAGCGGTCCGCGCGCTTCGCGCCGCTCCGACATGTACCCGGCCGGATGGCCGGGGAAGCCCGCTGGCCGCTTGGCCGTTGGCGGGTACCCGAGGGCGCGCCGTCATGGGAGAGACGGCCCGTCTCGCGGGAAGCGCCACGAACCCATGATCTCCCGCGCTTGAACTGAGGACGTGAGTTACATGCTGAACATGCTTGCTGCCATGCTCGTGCAGGCGGAGCCGGCTGCCCCGGCCGTGAACGAGGTGCTGGGTGTTGGGCTGGGTATCGGATTGGCGCTGCTGGGTGCCGGGCTCGGGCTCGGCTGGATCGGTTCGCAGACGGCACAGGCGATCGCCCGCCAGCCCGCCGCGGCCAACGACATCCGCGGTACGTCGCTGCTGATCGCCTTCCTGATGGAAGGAGCCACGATCATCGCGATCATCATGTCACTGGTGGCGAAGATCATCTGACGCGCCCATGAGACCTTCACTGTTGCTGTTGACGCTCGCGGAAGAGGCCGAAGGGGGGCTCGGTGGACCGTTTGCACTCGAGCCGGGACTCATGTTCTGGACGTGGATCGTCTTCCTCGTCCTCCTCTTCGCGCTCCGGAAGTACGCCTGGCCCCCAATCGTGCGCCTCACGGAGGAACGCGAGCGAAAGATCGCGGAGCAGCTCGGTGATGCCGAGCGGCTCAACCGGGAGGCACAGACGGCGCTGGAGGAGCACAGGCAGCTGCTCGCTGGAGCCAAGGAGGAAGCCCACGGCCTGCTCAACGAGGCGAAGGCCGTGGCGGAGCAAGAGCGGTTGCATCTCATTGCCAAGGCGCAGGAGGAACAGGAGCAGATCCTCGCGCGTACCCGCCGTGAGATCGATGCGGAGCGGGAGCGCGCGGTGGATGAGCTGCGCCGGGAGGCCGTCGAGTTGTCGCTGGCGGCTGCCACCAAGCTGATCGAGCAGCAGCTCGATCGGGAGGGTGACCGGAAGCTCGTCGAACAGTATATCGCATCGCTCGGGGACGATCTGCGGTGAGAGAACCGACGATCGCTCGGAACTATGCGGAGGCACTTTTCGATCTCGGAGAGCGGCTCGGAGACACGGATGTATTCGCAGACGTCCTGACGGGCCTAGCCACCGCGGTCGCATCCGACGAGCGGATCAGGGTCGTGCTCGAGTCGCCGCGCGTGCCGAAGGCGACCAAGCAGCGGGTGCTCGAGGAGGCCCTCCGCGACGTCGCGCCTGAACCGTTTCTGCGGTTTCTCGCCGCGGTCATCAAACGGGGACGCCAGGGCCTGCTGCTGCACATCGAGCGCGAGTACGGCACCCTGGTCGACGAGAAGTACAATCGGGTCCACGCGGGCATCACCATGGCACGGGTCCCCGACGACGCCCTCAAGGCGTCGGTCGTCCGGAAGCTCCGGGAGGCGACGGGGAAAGAAGTGATCCCCCACTTCCGTGAGGATCCCGCGATCCTGGGCGGGGTCATCCTGCGCCTGGGTGACCGCATCATCGACGGCTCGATCCGGCGCCGCATGATGCGCCTGAGACGCCAACTGCTCAGCCGCTGACGGGGCGCTCGCCGTGTTGGGCCCGGAACCGGAAGACGACGTAGGCACAGCGGCCCCGGCAGCGACCGGGGCCGTTTGCGTTCGCGGAGGGAGAGGGAGATGACCGTACGAGTGGGGTTCGTAGGACTCGGAGCGATCGGGCGCCCGATGGCGGTGCACGTGGCGAGACGGTTCGAGACGACCGTGTGGAACCGGACTGCGTCACGGGCCGAGGAGTTCGCATCTCAGACGGGTGCGTCGGCCGCCGGGTCCATAGCGAGGGTCGTCGAGGTCTCAGACGTCGTGATCACCTGCCTTCCGACGTCGGTCGAGGTTCGCGAGGTGGTGGAGCTGGCCGACGGGGCGTGGCACAGCGGACAGCTGCTGGTGGACTGCACGTCGGGTGACCCTGCAGGGTCCCGGGAGATCCATGCGTGGCTGGCAGACCGGGGGGTGGGGTTCGTCGATGCGCCGGTGAGCGGTGGCACCGGCGGTGCGGTGGCGGGCACGCTGACCGTGATGCTGGGCGGCGATGCTGCAGATGCGGAGCGCGCGCGCCAGGTCGTCGACGCGTTCGCTGCGAAGGTCGTGCACGTCGGTCCCGTCGGGACCGGTCACGCGCTCAAAGCGCTGAACAACGCCTTGCTCGCGATCAACATCCAGGCATCCGGCGAGGCGTTGGCTGCACTGGTCAAGCTCGGTGTGTCGGGTGAAAAGGCCGTCGAAGTCATCAACGCCTCGAGCGGCCGCTCCAATGTCACCGAGAACCTGATCCCCGAGCGTGTGCTGTCGCGGACGTGGCCACGCACGTTCCGACTCGCGCTGCTCGACAAGGACGTGGGGATCGCACTCAAAGTGCTGCAGGACACCGGTGTGCCCCACGATGCGATCGGGGTGGCCAAGCGGGTGTTCGCAAACGGGCGCCAGGCGCTCGGCGAAGAGGCCGATCACGTGGAGTTGATCAAGCAGATCGAGAAAGCAGCCGCGGTCGAAATCCGGTAGCGCGATCGATGCCCCGGATATGACGACGAGCGGGGGGCATTGCGGCCCACCGCTCGTCCACGATCTCCCCGCGGGTCTAGAACTCGACCGTTGGCACCTCCGTCGCGCCCTCATCCGCCTCGAAGTACTCCCGCGCCCCCGCTCCGATCACCTTCGCCGTGAGGACCTGGGGGAACCGGCGGATGTACGCGTTGTACTCCCGCACGGCGTTGTTGTAGTCCATGCGTGCGGTGGCGATGCGATTCTCGGTGCCTTCCAGCTGGTCCTGCAGGGCACGGAAGTTCTCGTTGGAGCGGATCTCGGGGTTGTCCTCCACCACGGCCAGCAGTCTGCCGAGTGACGAAGTCAGCGCTTGGTTCGCGGCCGCCATTTCCGTGAGGCTCCCGCCCTCCACCGCGCCCGACAGTCGGGCTCGGGCACTCGACACTTCCTCGAAGATCGCCAGCTCCTGCTCGGCGAATCCCTTGACGGTGTTCACGAGGTTCGGTACGAGATCGGCCCGGCGCTGCAGTTGCACCTCGATCTGACTGCGGTAGCCGTTGACCTGCTCGTCCAGGGACTGGATCCGGTTGTAGCCGCAGCCCGACGTCGCCAGCGCGACCGAGGCGATGAGTACCAGTGCACGCGTCATCCTTGACTCTCCTGCTCCGGCGCCTGCCCGGCGCCCTCGGTTTCGAATGCGTCGATGAACCGCACGAGCTGTTCGATCTGCTCGACGTAATGGTCGCCCACCGGGTCGTACGCCCTGAGCGAGGGGACATTGTGCCCCACCAGCTTGTCGACGACCCAGTCGAATGCCGTTCCGTCCAGGCCGGCGACAGCCGCGGTTTCCTGTACCAGTGCCTTGGGGGTCTGGGGCGGTGCCTCACCGACCAGCCTGAGGGCCGCCCGAAACAACACGAAGAACGTGCCGATCGAGTCGAGCAGTAGATCCTCGAGTGCCTTGCCCTTGGGCGCCGCAGCCACGAACTCCGTCCGAAGCCGCAGCAGCTTGCCCCTCGCCTCGCGCTCAAGCTGACGCCGGAGATCCTCTCGGGTCGTCGTGAGACTCAGAAACGGGTCGCCCCCACGGACCAGATGGTGTGCCTCCCGCATGTCCTCGATCTCGATCGGGAAGACGTCGGCCGACGCCCGCCAGCCCGACTCGGCGAACACGAGCGGTGGTGGGTGGCCCTTCCTGCTCCAGTCGGCGATGGGCTGCTCGATCGGGCGCAGCTTGGCAGGGGCTGCGTCGTGCACGATGAGCAGCGTGGTGACCTCCCGGTCCGCGTCGCGCGTGTCCCGTCGCACGGCTGGGCCGTACATGCAGAACGCGACGAGGTTGTCGCCCAGCTTCTCTTCGAGGCGCGCCGCGAGCGCCTCGACTTTCGCCAATGCCTCTCTCGCCATGCTAGAAGCTCCCTGAGGCGCCGCCGCCTCCGAATCCGCCGCCGCCTCCGAATCCGCCGAAGCCGCCACCGCCAAACCCGCCACCGCCGAATCCACCCCCGCCGAAGCCGCCCCGCCTCCCGCCGCCCAGCAACATGCCGAGCAGCATCCACGAGAGGAAGCTGCCCCCGCGGTGGTGCCCGCCGTACATCCGGGCACGCGCCAGCCCGTTGATGAAGAAGATGGCGAGGAAGAGCAGCAGGACGACGAAGCCGCCGCCGATCCCGTCCGGGGACTCCCGAGGCACCGGCTGCACGCGCACGGGGGGCTGCCCCGTCAACTGGAACTCGAACTCCTCCGCGTACCCCTGCGCCAGGAGCCAGACACCGCCGAGCAGGCCGGCCCCGTAGCTCCCTTCGGCCACGGACAGCCGACCGATCTGGTCACGGATCCTGCCGGCGCGGGCATCGGTGATGAAACCCTCCGCACCGTAGCCCGTCGCGATCGCCAGGTCGGCCCGGCCGTCGCCCGGCCGCTCCCCCGGCTTCAGCAGAAGTATCACGCCGGCATTGCGCGTCCGGTCGCCCGGGCCGCTGCCCTCGGCACCCACTCCCCACTCCCGACCGATGTCCCGAGCGACGTCGATCGCCTCGCGTCCCTCGAGGTCGGGCAGCGTGACGACGACGATCTCCCCGCCCGACTTCCGACGGACCTCCTCGATGACCGCCTGCATCCGCTGCTCGACCGCAGGGTCCAGAATCCCGGCGAAATCGTTGACGAATCCGACCGGGTCGGGAAGCTGCAGCTGAAGCAGGAGGATGATCAGATATACCAGCATGTGCACAGAAAGATAACGAGTGTTCCGAGCGGGTCTCCGGAACGCTCAAAACGACGGCGCGACGATCGGCTGACGGCGGTCGAGCCGGAGCCCGAGATTCGTGGCGATTCCCACCGCAGCACGGTACTCGGTTGGGGTGGGACGGCGGTCCAGCTCCGGAAATGCCGTTGGACCGACCCGTCCCGCCGGCCGATACTGGTCCATCAGGTTCACGTAGGTATTCGCGCTCAGCGTCGCGGCGACCCACTCCAGGATGGCCCGCGTCTCGGCCAGTCCCCCAGGCATGACGAGATGGCGGAGCAGGATCCCGCGGCGCGCAATGCCGCGCTCATCGAGGACGAGATCGCCGACCTGGCGATGCATCTCCTGTAGTGCGGCACGGGCAGCATCCGGATAGTCGGCGGCCTTGAGATATCGCCCGCTGGCCGATGTCGTCCAGTACTTGAAGTCGGGCATGTAGATGTCCACGATCCCGTCGAGCCAGGCGAGGCTTTCCGCCGAGTCGTAGGCGCTCGTGTTGTACACGAGGGGGATGCGGAGTCCCCGAGGCACGGCGCTCGCGAGGGCTTCCAGCACCTGGGGCACGACGTGCTCGGGCGTGACGAAGTTGATGTTGTGGCACCCCTGGTGTTGCAGTGCGAGCATCATGCCGGCGAGCTCCTCGGCATTGGAGCCGTGCGCGTGCGGTCCCGGACGGACTCCCTGGCTGATGTCGAAGTTCTGGCAGAATACGCACCGCAGGTTGCAGTGCGCGAAGAAGATCGTGCCGGAGCCGTTCCGGCCGCGCAGGCAGTCCTCTTCTCCGAAATGCGGGAACCAGCTGCTCACCGCGGCATGCCGTCCCGTCTTGCAGGCAGACCAACGATCGGCGAGCCGGTTCACGCCACAGTCACGGGGGCAGCATCGGCAGTCGCCGAGAGCGCGTACGGCCGCTCGAGCGCGCTCCTCGAGAGCTCCTGGCGGGAGCCGGTGGTAGACCGGCTCGGAACGTGCGTCTGGGCGCATGGATCGTGAGGGACGCTGTACGTCGTAAGATAGGTCGTTCGGACGGAGCCTGGGGAGCGTCGCTCGTCTCGTGGGTGGCGTGGTACCTTTCGGCGACAGTGGTGCGGCCCGGAACGAGGTGGCCGCTGCCCCGGGGTGGACAGCGCGACTGGTGTCGCTCGAGGCTCACCCGTCCCCGCACGTGAAGCGCCAATGGCCAAGCAGTCGGTATCGGATTTTCTGCAGGGTGAGGACGGAGACCGGCGTGCGTTCTTCCGCGATACGGTGGGCCGTCTGGCCAACGAGGCCGTGCGCCGTACCGAGCGGCGGGTCTCGCCACTGCCGGTGCTGCGCCCGCCGGGCGCGATCGAGGAAATCGGATTCCTCGCTGCTTGCACCCGCTGCGGCGATTGCATCGATGTCTGTCCGCCTCGCGCCATCGTGAAGGCGCCGACGGGGGCCGGCCTCGCCGTCGGAACCCCGATGATCGACCCCTCGCGACAGCCCTGCGTGGTATGTACCGACATGCCCTGCGCTCGGGTGTGCCCGACGGCAGCGCTGGTGCCTCCCGAGCGGGTGTGGCAGGGCTACCGGATGGCGACGCTGGAGTTGATCCCGGAACGCTGCATCGCGTTTCAGGACATCCCCTGCGGCACGTGCGCCCGGGTGTGCCCGGTGGGGGACGAGGCGATCACGATCGATGCCGGTGGCCGGCCGGTGATCCACAAGGAGGGCTGTGTCGGCTGCGGCGTCTGCGTGCGCGCCTGCCCGACGACACCCAGCTCACTCAAACTGCATCACGACCTCTGAAAGGACCAACCGTGGAACTCCCCCGCCGTGTCGACAAGCCCTGGGGCCATGAGCTGATCTGGGCACATACCGACCGCTACGTCGGCAAGATCCTGCACATCGAGCCGGGACACCTGCTGAGCCTGCAGTATCACGAGAAGAAGGACGAGACGATCTACGTGCTGCGAGGTGAGATCATCTTCCGGGTCAAGGAAGGTGCTACCCTGGTGGAGCGTCCAATGCGAGAGGGGGAGCGCTATCACGTAACACCGCGCACCGTGCATCAGATGGAGGCGGTCGAGGTCAGTGATCTCCTGGAGGTCTCCACGCCCGAGCTGGACGACGTGGTACGCCTTCAGGACCGATACGGGAGGGCGTGATGAAGGTCATTCTACCAGTCGCTGGGAAGGGGACGCGTCTCCTGCCAATCACGCGGCACGTGCCCAAGCCGCTGATCCGGGTCGCCGGTCGGCCCGTGCTGGACTATGTCATCGACAAGCTGGCCGGTCTCGACGTCGAAGAGCTGATCTTCATTACCGGGCATCTGAAGGAACAGATCGAATCCTACGTGCGCACGGCGTACGACCTGCCAGCCCGATTCGTGGAGCAGGAGGTTCAGGACGGTACCGCGGGCGCGGTCAACCTGGCACGGCCCTGGGTGGACGGACCGGTGCTGATCGTCTTCGTCGACACGGTCTTCGACGCCGACCTGTCCGTCGTGAACTCGGTGGATGCGGATGGCATTCTCTGGGCCAAGGAGGTCGAGGACTATCAGCGCTTCGGTGTGATCGTCACCGACGGTGAGGGGTACATGCAGCGCATCGTCGAGAAGCCCTCCGAGCCGGTATCCCGCCTCGCCAACATCGGGCTCTACTACGTCCGCGACTGGCGCACCCTGTTCGACGGGATCGACGTGACGCTGGCCGGTGATCAACAGAAAGGTGAGTGGTTCCTCACCGATGCCTTCCAATACATGATCGATCACGGCAAGCGTCTCAAGACGGTCGAGGTGACCGGTTGGTACGACTGCGGGAAGGTCGAAACGGTGTTGTCGACCAACCTGCACCTGTTGCAGCACGGGCGAGCCCGCGTGCCCGATCTCCCGGAGGATGTGGAGGTCGTCGGTCCCGTGTACATTGCCGACGGTGCGCGCGTCGAGCGCTCCAGCATCGGGCCTAACGTCTCGCTCGATGAGGACGTGATCGTCCGCGGCAGCACGGTGCGGGACGCGATGGTCGGACGCGGGTCGACGATCGAGAACGCCACGGTCAGCCACTCTCTCGTGGGGGACGAGGCTGAGATTCGCGGTGAGTCCCTCCACAACATGGTGGCAGCGAAGGACGAGATCGGAGAGGCGCCCTGACCCGTCCCTTGCGGATGCTGGCCACCGACCCCGATCTCCGGGCCGCACTGGCGGAGCCCCTGGCGGTGCTGTTCAAGCATAGCACGCGCTGCGGGATCAGTAGTCGGGCCCTGAGCGAGCTGGAGCGGTTCGCCGAGCGGCATCCCGACATCCCGGTCTATATCCTGGATGTCGTCGCAGACCGGCGCCTCGCTGGCCGGGTGGCATCCGAAACCGGTGTCCGGCACCAGTCCCCTCAGGTGATCGTGGTGGAATCGGGGGCCGCGAGTTGGGACGCCTCGCATTTCCGGGTGTCGTGCAAGCGCGTGGAGGAGGCACTGGAACGACTCGGGGTGCTCGCTGGTGACAGGCACCGCCCGTCGGCCCAAGGTGGGGACTGATGGCTTCGGCCACCCGGGATCCCTTCACCGTCCCGGACCCGACCGCCTCCGATGCCTGAGCGATCCCAGCGCAACGAGCCGCTGAGCTGGCCCCAGCGGTATCTGGGATACGGGTGGCTGCTGCCAGTTGCCCTGCTCCTGGGCCTTGCGCCTTTTCGTCCCGAGCCGCATTTGGTGGAGAAGATCCGCATGCTGATCGACGGAACGCTGAGCCGGCCGATCGACATCTTCGATCTCTTCCTACACGGGATGCCGGCCGTTCTGCTGGTCGTACGTGTCGCCGCCGACGTCGGTGTCCGGCTCCGCGGATCCGCGTGAGGACGTCCAAGGAGGTCAGTGTGGCCCACAGTATCGACCGTCGTGATTTCGTGCGAGCGAGCACCCTGACCGCCGCGTCCGCCACCATTGGTGCTCGCTCCCTGACGGCCGCTCCGGCCGTGCACACGCATCGGAGCGTCCGGCCCATCGTCATCTCCGACTTGAGCGGCCTGCGATTTCGTAACGGGGGCCCCCAATGTGCCGTCGAGCGCGCCTTCAAGCTCATGACCGATGGCACGGACGTGCTCGACGCTCTCATCGCGGGCGTGAACATCCCGGAACTCGATCCGGAGGAGACGGGGGTCGGGTACGGCGGCCTCCCGAATGCCGAGGGCGTGGTGCAGCTCGATGCATGCTGCATGCACGGTCCGAAGAAGTGGGCCGGTGGCGTGGCGGCGCTCGAAGGTGTCCGGACGCCGTCACTGGTGGCCCAGGCCGTGATGGAGCACACCGACCACCACCTGCTGGTGGGACGGGGAGCGCAGGACTTCGCGCGTGGCATGGGATTCGAGGTGGAGCCCGATCTGAACACGGATCGCTCCCGCGCCTTGTGGTTGGAGTGGAAACGCCGGATCGATCCGGAACACTTCCTGGATCCGGCCAAGCGCGGGCGCCGGGGATACGAGATCGGACTCGAGATGCTGCGGGAGGGGCTGATCGCGGAAGGTACGTTCTGGGGCACCATCAACTGCAACGGTATGTCGCCGGCGGGGGACATCGCCGGCGTCACCACGACCAGCGGGCTCGCGTGGAAGATCCCGGGGCGGACCGGGGATTCGCCGATCCTTGGTGCGGGGCTCTATGTCGACGGCGCCGTCGGCGCCGCCGGGTCCACGGGCCGCGGTGAAGCGAATCTGTTCAACCTCTCGTCGTTTCTGATTGTCGAGCAGCTGCGCCGCGCCGTGTCCCCCAAGGACGCGGGGCTCGAAGCACTCCAGCGCATCCGGGACAACACGGTCGAGGCACGCCTCCTGAACGGTCGTGGGCTTCCCAATTTCAACGTCCGGTTCTTCGTGTTGGACGCCACCGGTGCCGTCGCGGGCGTGTCGATGTATGCCGCCGGCGAGACCGAGTATGCGGTCTGCACGGAGCACGGTGCGGAGGCACGTCCGCTCGAGCCGCTCCTGCCGGGCGCACCCACCGACGACTGAGTCGTCCCGTGACCGCGCCGGCCCTACAGCAGCTCGTCGAGTCCTACTGTGATCTTCTGTGGAACCTGGATCCGGTAGCGGCGACGGCCGCCGGGGTGACCCGCTACGACGGCCGGTTGGGCCGATACGCTGACGAGGATATTCAGCGCTATGTGGCGGCATTCAAGTCACTCGGCAATTCACTGGAAGACTGCGAGGTCGAGACACTCGACGATGAAGTGGATCGCACGGCGCTGCTGGGGCAGATTCGCACCTCGATCCACCAGTTCGAACGCGAGCAGCCACACGTCCGCAACCCGACCTTTTGGGCTTCACATGTGCTCGAGGGACTGCACCTCCTCCTCGTAACGACGTCTACGCCACGCGAGGCGAGAGCTGCCGCCGCGGCCGGGCGCGTTCGCGAGATCCCGGCGTTTCTCAGAGCGGCGCGCGAGACACTGCGGGACTGTCCTACGGTCTTCGTTGTCACAGCGTCTCGGGTAGTGGCGCAGGGGCTCTCGCTGGTGGACGAGGTCGAGCAGACGCTCGCCCCGGAGGGAGATGCGGAGTTTCCCGGGCACTGCCGGGATGCTCGGGCGGCGTTGGCCGATTTCGCGCTCGGCCTGGACAGCGATCTGGAAGAAGATGGGAACGGAAGCTTCGCGATCGGCGAGGAGGCGTTCGACTTTCGACTCCACTTACAGCACTCCCTTCGTGCGACCGCGCCCGAGCTGTGGCGCTTCGGGATGGCACTCGTGGAGTCGACCGAGGCGGAGATCGCGGACGTCGCGCGCCGGATCGACCCGGATGCGCCGTGGCCTGACGTGGTCAGCCGGCTGCGGGCGCAGCATCCCGACCGCGACGCCCTGGTCGGAGCATATCGCGACCAGATGGAGCGGGCGCGCCGGTTTGTCGAGGAGCGGGAGCTGGTGCCGATGCCGGCTGGGCCGCTCGAGGTCGTGGCGACGCCGCCGTTTCTGAGGCCGTTGATTCCCTTCGCCGCGTACCAACCCCCCGGGGCGTTCTCGGACAGCCGTGTCGGCTGGTTCTATGTCACCCCTCCCGATGCTGCTGGCGTTGGGGCAGCGCAGGAGCGACTGCTGCGCGATCACTGCACGTACGAGCTGCCGGGGACGGCCCTGCACGAGGGCTATCCGGGGCACCATCTCCAGTTCCTCTCCGCGCACGCGCAGCCCCGCCTCGCGCGTAAAGTGCTGAGCTCCGCCGTCACGGTAGAGGGTTGGGCGCTCTACTGCGAGGAGATGATGGGAGAGGAGGGATTCTACGGCTCGGTCGAAGAGCATCTGTTCCAGAAGGTGGCGCTGCTGTGGCGGGCGTGTCGCGTCGTGCTGGACGTCGGCCTGCATACTCGTGGCATGCCGATCGAGGAGGCCGTTGCGTTCCTGATGGACCGCGTACACTTCGAACGCGCGCACGCGGAAGCCGAGGTTCGGCGGTACTGTGCCGAACCGGTCTATCAGTTGTGCTACGCCGCCGGACGCCGGGAGCTCCTGGACCTGCGCAACGCGTATCGGGCAGCGCGAGGCGGCGACTTCACCCTGCGTGACTTTCACAACCGAGTGCTCCAGTACGGTGGTCTGTCCGTGAGCCTGATTCGCTGGGGTCTCGGGCTGGATGAGTAGCACGGATCGTTCGGCGCGCTCCCTGCCGCCGGTCGTCCGACACCTCGGCATCGTCTCGTTCTTCAACGACCTCGCCAGTGAGATGGTGTACCCGCTGCTCCCCGCGCTGGTTACGGCGCGTCTCGGCGGGACGGCCGTGGCGCTCGGTGCCCTCGACGGCATCGCCGAGGCAGCGTCGGCTGCGGCGAAGCTCTTCTCCGGCCGACTCGCGGACCACCCGGGCAGGCGCCGCGGGCTGGTCGTCATCGGGTATGGTGTGGCGGGTATCGCGCGGCCGGTCATGGGCCTCGCAGGCGCGGCATGGCACGTGGTGGGTCTCAGGGGGGCCGACCGGCTTGGCAAGGGGTTGCGCAACCCTCCCCGTGACGCGGTCATCGCCGATGCGACGGTGGTGGCGCAGCGGGGGCGTGCGTTCGGGTTCCATCGGGCGATGGACCATGCTGGAGCCGTAGCGGGGCCGCTCGTCGCCTGGGCGCTGATCGCAGGGGCGAGCATGGAGCCAGCGGACGTGATCGTCTGGAGCGTGATTCCGGGGATCGTGGCGGTCGGCGTCGTGACATGGGCACTGACCCACTTGCGACCGGCTGGCGAGTCCACGGTTGACCAGACGGACGAGGTCGTTCCGCCCTCGGGGGGTGGACGGCTGGTGTTTGGTCTGATCCTCGCGTTCGCCTTCGCGCGCATGCCCGAGACGTTGCTGCTGCTCCGACTCCAGGACCTCGGGGTGTCCGTTGCCCTGGTACCCGTCCTGTGGTCGCTGCTGCACGTCGTGCGGTCGTCGGCGAGCTATCCCGGCGGCTGGCTCAGCGATCGCATCGGTCCGCGCAGCACCATGGCGCTCGGGTGGTTGCTGTACGCGCTGGTGTCCGCCGGACTGGCGTGGAGCTCGACCGCCCTGACGGCGGCCGCCTGGTTCATGGTTTTCGGCCTCGTGGCCGGCGCGACCGAGGGGCCGGAGCGCTCCTTCGTTTCTGCCGCCGGAGCGCGGTCACGTAGGGGCAGCCGTTTCGGACTGTACCACGCCGGTGTCGGTCTGGCCGCCTTGCCCGGTTCGCTTGCACTGGGGGTGGTGTACGAGATGGCCGAAGCGTCGGTGGCACTGGTGGCGAGTGGAGCGCTCGCGCTCGTGCTCGCGCTGACCGCGTGGGGCGCTCCCCCCTCTCTGGGGAGGCGGTACCGGACGTGAACGGTCACCGGTCACCGCAGGAGTTCTGGCGTCGTCTGCGTCGAGCGCTGCGTGCGGCACGGGAGGTCTACGAGGGCGTCTACATCGCGCCCTACCGGTCGCAGATCCATCGGCAGTATCTGCGCGAGCGAGATCTGTTCTTGCTGGCGGGATTCAGCGATCTGCTGGGCGTACCGAATCCGGTGATGTTCTACACCCTCGAGCTGTATCCGGAGCTGATCGAACAGTTCCATGCATGGCACCTGAGAATGGGCATGCCACAAGCGCCGGAAGGCGGGTTTCGCTGTTGCTGAGAGACCCGGTAGGATCACGTGTTGGGGGGTGGGTCGAGGTGCTCGACCGTCCGGTGCTGTTCTTCGGTGGCAAGGGGGGCGTCGGCAAGACGACGCTTGCCTCGGCCACGGCGGTGCTCCTCGCCGAGACTGGTCGCCGAACGCTGCTCGTGTCGACGGATCCCGCACACTCGACGTCGGACGCGCTCGGCGTGCCGCTCGGACCGGAGCCGCGTGAGGTCCTTCCCTCGCTGTGGGCTGCCGAGATCGATCCCGACGTGGCGGCCGACGCGTATATCGCCGAGGTGAAGGCACGAATCGCCGACGCCACACCACCCCGTCTCGCTGCGGAGGTCGAGCGCCAGATCGACATCGCGCGCGTCACCCCCGGTGCCCAGGAGGCTGCACTGTTCGACCGCTTCACGCAGCTCATGGCAGAGGCCGGCCGGACGTACGACCGCGTGGTCTTCGACACGGCCCCGCTGGGGCACACCCTGCGGCTGCTCGCCCTACCGGAGCACCTGCAAGCGTGGATCGGTGGCCTGATCGGCCGACGACGGAAGCTCGGCATACTGCACCGTGTGTGGCGCAACGTGGCCGGCGCTGCGGCCGGTGAGGAGCGCGAGGTGACCGACCCCGTCCTCGAAGCCCTGGAGGAGCGCAAGGCGCGTTTCACGGCAGCCCGGGCGACGGTGACGGATGTCGCACGAACGGCGTTCGTTTTCGTGGTGGTTCCCGAGTGGCTCCCGGTTGCGGAGACGGATCGGGCGGTGCGCACGCTGCAACGGTACGGCATTCCGGTTGGAGCCATCCTGGTCAACCGCGTCCTGTCCGGGGAGCCCGCATCGGAGCGCATCGGGGGTCACGGCGGCCAGCTCGAGATGCGACAGGAGATCGCGCGCCGCTTCGCCGACGTGCCGCGACGGGACGTCCCGCTGCTCGCGCGCGACGTCCGCGGCCTCGACGATCTCCGGCGACTGGTCGCACATCTGGCTCCTGATGGGCGGCGCGGCATCCCGTGACCGGTCTCGCGGCGGCAGGAGGTGCGGCCTACATTAGGCGACTGCGGCGTCCGCGGGAGGCTGGGCATTGAGCGCAATCGCACTGCTGTTCGTCGGGCTCTCGGCCTTTCTGACCGGCTACCTCGTCTACTCCCGTTACATCGCACGTCACATCTATCGGCTCGATCCCGACTTCATCACGCCGGCGCACGAGCTTCAGGACGGCGTGGACTATCTCCCCACGAACCGCCACGTGCTGTTCGGCCACCACTTCACCTCGGTTGCCGGCGCCGCACCGATTGTCGGTCCGGCGATCGCCGTGATCTGGGGATGGCTGCCCGCCTTCCTGTGGGTCGTGCTGGGGACCGTGTTCGCGGGCGCGGTGCACGACTTCGGTGCTCTGTGGATCTCGACGCGCCACAAGGGACAGTCGATCGGCACGCTCACGGAGCAGATCATCGGGGGCCGCGCGCGCGTGCTGTTTCTCCTGATCATCTTCTTCCTGCTCCTCCTGGTGAACGCGGTCTTCGCGGTGGTGATCGCCAACCTGTTCATCGCGAACCACGGCGCGGTCCTACCCGTGTGGGGAAGCCTCGTCATCGCGATCATCGTCGGTCTGCTCATCTACAGGATGCGGATCCGTATCCTGTGGCCGTCGCTCGCGGCGCTGTTGCTCCTTTACGTCCTGATCTGGATCGGCCAGTACGCCGGGTTCGCTCTGCCCGACGTCTTCGGGTTCGCCCCGACGGCCGCGCAGGTCTCAGCCGCTGGCGGAGATCTGGCCCGTGCGCAGGAAGCAGCCCGCGTCGACGGAGTGCGGACCGGGTGGGTGATCGTTCTCTTCGTCTATGCCTTCTTCGCCAGCGTACTGCCAGTGTGGCTGCTGCTGCAGCCGAGGGACTACGTCAACAGCCACCAGCTGTTCGTCGCGCTCGGCATCATCCTCCTCGGGGTGCTCGTGGTGAATCCGCCGGTCGTCGCCCCAGCCGTGAATCGGTCGTTGCCTCCGGATGCGCCCGGTTGGTTCCCGCTCCTCTTCATCACCATCGCGTGCGGTGCCGTCAGCGGCTTTCACGGCCTCGTCGCGTCGGGCACGTCGGCCAAGCAGCTCAACCGAGAGACCGATGCGCGATATGTGGGCTACGGTGGCATGGTAGGTGAGGGAACGCTGGCGCTGACGTCCATCATCGCGACGACAGCAGGGTTTGCGCTGTTTGTCGGTCGGGAGGGATGGGTCGAGCACTATGCGACCTGGTCCCGGGCGTCCACCGGTGCGACGACGGCGTTCGTGAACGGGGTCGGCGTTCTGGCGGAAGGCATCGGGATTCCGCACAACGTCGCCGTGATCTTCGCGGCGGTGGTCGTGATTTCGTTCGCCGCCACCACCATGGACACCGGAGTGCGCCTCCAGCGGTACATCATCTCCGAGCTGGGAGCACAGTACCGGGTCCGGATCGCGCAGAACCGGTGGGTGGCGACCTTCGTCGCGGTGTCGAGTTGTGCGGTACTGGCCCTCGGCATCGACCGGGGTGCCGGTGGCATGCGGCTCTGGCCGCTCTTCGGGACGACGAACCAGCTCACCGGCGCGCTCACGCTCCTCGTCATCACGCTGTTTTTGGCACGACTCCGCCGGCCCATCTGGGTGACGGTCGTCCCCATGGCGTTCCTGCTGTTCATGACCACCTGGGCGATGGTCGTGAACCTGCTGCGGTACCACACGGAGAGCCAGGCGCTCCTCCTCGCCGTGGGCGGGGCCATCTTCGTGCTGGAGCTGTGGCTGGTCTTCGAGGCGGTGGGAGCGGTGCGGAAGGCGGTGCGGCGCCAAGCGGACGCAGCGCCGTGACCGGGTATTGCCGCGCGGCTCAGACTCGGATACGTTCGAACTCTCGCCCTCCGGGGGTATGCCATCCCGTACGAATCCTCTGATCCCGCCGAGTTCAGTTCACACCGAGAGCCGCAGTCTGGCTCTGCCGTCGTGGAAGAGGCGCAGTCGCAGCGCCTCGAGCGACGGGAGATGCGCGGGCACACGGCGCTCATCACGGGAGGTGCTACCGGTCTGGGACGGGCCATCGGGCTCGAGTTCGCCCGCCGCGGCGTCAACGTGGCCTTCAACTACGTCGAGATGCCCGACCGGGATATCTCCGCTCAAGCGTTACTCACGGAAACCGCCCTGCGTGGCTTCGGAGTCGAGGTCTATGGCGCGTACTGTGACGTACGGGATCGCCGTGCCGTCGAGCGGTTCGTCGCCGAGGCACACGCCGAGCTGGGTGGACTCCACTACCTGGTGAACAACGCCGGTATTCACCGCGACGCGGCGCTCTGGCGCATGCCGGATAACGCCTGGCTCGATGTCGTGCAGACGAACCTCACGGGGAGCTTCAACGCGATCCGGGCCGTCGCCCCCTATCTCCGCGAGCAGCGGTACGGAAAGATCGTCAGTATAACGTCGCACCAGGCGTCGTATCCCGGCTTCGGACTGTCGAACTTCGCCGCCTCGAAAGCGGGCGTGGTCGGACTCACCAAGGCCGCGGCGGTCGAGCTGGGCGCGTACAACGTCAACGTAAATGCGGTTGCCCCCGGCTTCGTGCGCACGGAGCTCATCGGGACCCTCCCACCGGAGGTACTGCAGGATGCGGAGCACGAATCTGTCCTCGGGCGCATTGCCGAACCGGAGGACATCGCACATGTCGTCATCTTCCTGTGCTCCGACGACGCTCGACACATCACGGGACACGTTATCTTTGTGGACGGCGGGTACACGCTGCGCTAGCGTGCTCCGCAGTCCGTCCGGTTGCCCTATCCTCGAGGAGAACGCATGTGAGTGAGCGCTACGTTGAGCTCACGTGGGAGAATGACGTCGCGACCCTGATGCTCGACCGTCCTCCTCTCAACGTGCTGAGCATCGCGATGATGGAGCAGATGAATGACGCGCTCCTCGAGCTGCGCAATCGGCCGGAGCTCAAGGTGCTCCTCATCCGGGGCCGCGGAGGTGCGTTCTGTGCGGGCGTGGACCTGGCCGATCACACCAAGGAGAAGGTCGCTCGGATGATCCAGGTGTTTCACCGGATCTTCGAGTCGATCCGACTGTTGGATGTCATCGCGGTGGCCGCCGTCGAGGGGCCGGCGCTCGGTGGCGGCTTCGAGCTGGCCCTGGGATGCAACTTGGTCGTCGCGTCGGAATCGGCGCGCTTTGCGCTGCCGGAGGTGCAGTTCGGCGTCTTCCCCCCGCTTGCGTGCGTGGTGCTGCCCCGCGCGGCCCCGCGCCGCAAGGCGATGGAGTGGATACTCACCGGCGAGGAGATCGCTGCACGGGAGCTCGAGACGTACGGGCTCGTCAACCGCATCTATCCGGACGATCGGTTCGATGCTGAGCTCGAGGGTCTCGTCCGCTCGCTCACCAACAAGTCGGGGCCGGTGCTCAAGCTCGCCAAGCGGGCGCAGACGGAGTCGTATTACGCAGCGTACGAAGAAGCGCTCTACAAGGCGGAGAACCTGTACCTACGCGAGCTCATGTCGCTCGCCGACGCACAGGAAGGGATCGAGGCCTTCTTAGAGAAACGGGACCCACGATGGCGCAACGCATGATTCATCTGCTGGCCATGGTGCTGGCATTCTCGCTCGCCGGCTGCGGCGGCTCGCAGCCGGAGGAGGACGTGGCCCCGGTGTCACTGCCGCTCCCGACCCCGGTGATCGCTGGACGGCAAGTGGCGCTCTTCCCCCTGACGCTGGTCGCCACCGACCCGGCGTTGGGCTGGAGCGACGCTGTGGGAAGCCGCGAGGACGCCAAGCAGCGGGCCGACAGCGTCATCGAGGACTTCCTGCTGGAGCGGGCGCCCGAGGCGGAGTGGATCCTGCCGGAGCGGCTGCGGGCTGCGGCGGCGCAGGCTCCCGGCATGCTGACCGACCCGGACAAGATGGGCACCGCGCTGCTTCGTGCGGAAGGCATTGAGCAGATCCCCGATCCGCTCCGCAGTCAGTTGCGCAACCTGATCGGTGTCGCCGGAGACCGCTACGCGCTGGTACCGGCGGTGCTGACGTTCACGCCGACGCCCGAGGGCCTCGGTGCGGCTGAGCTGACGCTCGTGCTGGTCGACGTCCGGTTCGGCACTCTCGCCTGGCGTAGCGTGGCGGCGGGCGAGGGCGCCGCCCCGTGGGACGCGCTGTGGGACGCACTCACGACACTGGTCCCGGATCTGCCATGAGTCACCGGGTCACCCTCATCCCTGGCGACGGAATCGGACCCGAGATCACGGCGGTGACACGCCGAGTGCTCGAGACGACGGGAATCGCCTTCGAGTGGGACGAGCAGCTGGGCGGCGTCACGGCCCTGGAGCGGTCGGGTACGCCCCTGCCCGACGCCACCATCGAGAGCATCAGGACGACCGGGGTCGCCCTCAAGGGGCCGCTGACCACACCGGTCGGTACCGGGTTCCGGTCAGTGAACGTGGCCCTGCGGCGGGAGTTCGATCTCTACGCCAACGTCCGGCCCGCCTGCACGCTCGTGCCCGGGTACTGCTATGAGGACATCGACATCGTGCTCGTGCGGGAGAACACCGAAGGCCTCTACGTGGGGTTCGAGACGTTCATTCCGGTAGACGGGGACCCGCGGGCGGTGGCACAGTCCACGGCCATCGTGACCCGGCACGGCTGCGAGCGCATTGCGCGATTCGCGTTCGACTACGCCGTCCGACACGGACGCGACAAGGTCACGATCTGCCACAAGGCCAATATCCTGAAGACGGTGAGCGGTCTGTTCCTCGATACGGCGCGGGCCGTCGCCGAGGAGTACCGCGGTCGTGTTGACGTGGACGACGTGATCATCGATGCCGCCGCCATGAAGCTCGTCCTGCATCCGACGCAGTTCGACGTGATCCTCACGACCAACATGTTCGGGGACATTCTGAGTGACCAGATCGCTGGTCTGGTCGGTGGGCTGGGCATGGCCCCGGGTGCCAACATCGGCGGGGAGGTCGCGCTGTTCGAGGCCGTGCACGGCTCCGCACCCGACATCGCGGGGAAGGGCATCGCAAACCCCACGGCCCTGATGCTCGCGGGGTGCCAACTCCTGGACCATCTGGGTGAGACCGTGGCGGCGCAGCGTGTGGAGCGAGCGATCGTACAGACCCTTCGCGAGGACGAAGTCCGAACCCCTGACCTGCACGGAGATGCTACCACGGTGGAGTTCACGGACGCCGTTGTCCGGCGGCTTGGTTGAGCACGAGTGTCCGCGCTGCCATCGCCCCGTCGAGTTGCCGCTGGGCGAGTTCTGCGCGGCGTGTCGACAGACGACCGCGCGCCGGGCGACGCGCTACGCACGCCTGATCGCCATGGTGTCGACCGCGGCGCTCGGGGTCTACGTTCTGCTGCGCGTGCCGCCCGATCCCACGGCCCGGACCGTGAGTGGTGTGGCCGTCGCCGCGTGGTATCTCCTTACCTATCTCATCGCCCGACGGGTCCTGCGGGAATTTCTCCGATGATGGAGGGCGCCTCGTGAGCTTCCGGATCGTGCACTTGTCCGACACGCACTTCGGTGAGGTCGCCGACTTGCGACAGATCCGTGCCGTGGAGGAGCTCGTGCCGGATCTCGACGCTCGGGTGATCGTGCTCTCGGGTGACGTGTCGCTGCGGAGCCGGCATGGCGAGTTCCAGGCGGCAGTCGCGTTCGCCCGGGAGCTGGAGCGCACCGCCCCGGTGTACGTCGTTCCCGGCAACCACGACGTGCAGTGGTGGTGGCGCCCGTTGATCCCGTTTGCCCCGAGCGCGCTCTACCGGAAGTACACCAGGTACTTTGGACCCGTGCTCGCTCCGACGTTGGAGTTGCCCGAAGCGGTGCTCACCGGTGTATTGACCTCCTACGGCGTCGCGTGGGGCTCGCTCACGACTCGCATCCGTGACGTGGCGGTCAAAGGGCACCTTCCCAAGCGGCAGATCGAGCACGCTGCCGCGACCTTCGCCGCCGCGGATCCGTCCCAGGCACGCGTCCTCGTGCTGCACCACAACGTGCTTCCCGGTGAGTTGTCACAGCGCATGGGACTGGCACGCTGGCGCCGCGCACAAGAGCGTATCGTAAGCTCGGGTGCCGACGTCGTCCTGTGCGGGCACGATCATCAGGAAAAGGCCGACTTGCTGAATGATCGCGTGGTGGTGTCGTGCGCCGGCACCCTCTCGGACCGGTCGCGTGGCGGTCGGCCCTCAGTATTCAATCGCGTGACGATTGAGGAGGATGCCATTCACGTCGAGTACTACCGCTGGGAACAGAATCTTGGTCTGTTCAAGCGGTCGGACAGCCACACGTTCCCGCACCCGCGGCCGAGGCATGACGCGCCGACAGCGGCTGCGGTCGGCTGAACGGCAGGGCTGGGAGGCCGACGCCGCGCTGTTGACCTCCCGCCTGCAGCGACTTGGCCTTCCCGAGCGCCACCCGATCCGGCTCCACACCAACCGGACGGTGATGGTGAGTCTCACATCACGAGGTACGGTGCGCATTCATCGCGGCTATGCCTATGCCGCTGACCGCACGCTCGAGGCTGTGGTTAACTTCCTTCGACCCGGCGTGGACGCACGCACGCGGGCCGCCGCGAAGCGAATGGTGCTCGCCTTTGCCGTCGACCGGCATCTGCCAGTCAGGCGATCCCGCCGCGGTATTGCGCCGGAGGATCGGAATCTGGTGACGGAGCTGGAGCGGCGGCATGCGGAGCTCAACCGGCAGTACTTCGACGGCCAGCTTTCTCGAATCCCGATCCGAGTGTCCTCGCGGATGACGACGCGACTGGGAGAGCTCGTGGTGGATGGGACGACTGGGGGCGCCGCCGAGATCGCGGTCAATCGACGGCACATGCAGAGGGATGGATGGACGGAGGTGCGGGACACACTCCTCCATGAGATGGTGCACCAGTGGCAGGCCGAGCGCGGGCACCCAGCGGATCACGGCAGGTCGTTCAAGGAGAAGGCGCGGGAGGTCGGGATCGTACCGGCAGCCCGGAAGGCCGATGGCGGTTCGCGGACCGATTGAGCACTGAAGGAGCGGGACCATGGCATTCCAGGGGGTAGATTTCTTCGACACCGACTCGCTGCTGACCGAGGAGGAGCGTGCCGTGCGCGACACGATCCGCCGGTGGGTGGACGAGTCCGTGATGCCGATCATCGCTGAGCATCATCTGGAGGGACGGTTTCCCACCCACCTCGTTCCGGCGATGGCGGAGTTAGGAATGCTCGGCGCGAACCTACCGGCCGAGTACGGCTGTGCCGAGCTGAACAGTGTGGCGTACGGGCTGATCATGCAGGAGCTGGAGCGCGGCGACAGTGGGCTGCGCTCGTTCGCGTCGGTGCAGGGTGCGCTCGTGATGTACCCGATCCATGCGTTTGGCAGCGAGGATCAGCGTCGCGCGTGGCTGCCCCGCCTCGCCAGCGGCGAGGTCATCGGGTGTTTCGGGCTCACCGAGGCGGACTTCGGATCCAACCCCGGCGGACTGATCACGACCGCTCGGGAGGACGGTGGGGAGTGGGTGCTCAACGGTGCCAAGATGTGGATCACGAGCGGGTCCATGGCCGACGTCGCCGTCATCTGGGCCAAGACGGGTGATCTCGACGATCCCAAGTCGATTCGGGGATTCCTCGTTCCGACCGACGCCGACGGCTTCACCGCGCGAGACCAGAAGGGCAAACTCTCGCTGCGGGCCAGCGACACCAGCGAGTTGGTGCTCGAGAACGTGCGGATTCCCGAGGACTACCTCCTGCCCGAGACCACGGGTCTCAAGAACGCTCTGATGTGTCTGACCCAGGCACGGTACGGCATTGCCTGGGGTGCGATCGGCGCCGCGATGGCGTGCTTCGAGGAGGCGAAGTCCTATGCCGGGGAGCGCGTCATGTTCGACCGCCCGATCGGCGGATTCCAAATCCAGCAGGCCCGGCTCGCCGAGATGCTGACCGAGATCACGAAGGCGCAACTGCTGTGCGTACAGCTCGGGCGCCTGAAGGATCGGGGCGAAGCGACTCCGGTCCAGGTATCGCTAGCCAAGCGCAACAACGTCGACATCGCGTGCGAATGCGCGCGGGAGACGCGCCGACTCCTGGGCGCGAGCGGAATCCTGGCGGAGTATCAGGCGATGCGACACATGGTGAACCTGGAGAGCGTGTACACGTACGAGGGCGCGCACGACATCCACACGCTGATTCTGGGAGAAGCGATCACCGGATTGCCTGCCTTCACGGGCTGACCGAATCCGCCTCAGCACGCGGCGGCGGAGTACGACGGCCAAGCGTCGCACACGACGGGCGGCCCTGTTCCCAGTGGCGCGCGTCTGCTGTGTCTCGAGCTCGTTTGCCAGTTGTGCCACGCGACTCCGCAGGAGGCCCTCATGCAGGTGAGTTTCCTCTGGTTCCTGGTCATCGGTATCGCCGCCGGCTGGATCGCCGGCAAGATCATGAACGAGAAGGGCGTCTACCGGTTGACCCCGGCACCGTAGTCGAGGTGGGTGGGTGGTGCGGGTGGCAGACGTTCCTCTGAGGGAGCCGACTGAGCGGGACCAGGGGCAGAGGTCGCTGCTTCGCGATCCGAATCTCCGGGTCGTGTTCAGTGTGACACTGATGGCCATGCTGGGTGTGGCGAGCGTGACGCCCGCGTTCCCCCGGGTCGCCGCTGCCCTCGAGATCTCGCCGGAGTCGGTCGGGTTGCTCGTGTCCGCGTTCACGCTCCCCGGGGTGATCCTCACTCCCGTCCTCGGCGTGCTCGCCGACCGCCTCGGGCGCAAGACGATCCTCGTGCCGTCGCTGCTGCTGTTCGGTGTCGCCGGTGCCTCGTGCGGGCTGGCGCGTGATTTTGAGTTGCTCGTAGCCCTGCGCCTGCTGCAGGGCGTCGGGGGCGCGGCGCTTGGGGCGATCAACGTCACGCTCATCGGCGACCTCTACACCGGCCGGCGCCGCACCACGGCCATGGGGTACAACTCCGCGGTCCTGAGCGTCGGGACCGCCGTCTATCCCGCGATTGGTGGAGCGCTGGCCATGGCGGCGTGGTACTGGCCCTTTTTCCTGCCAATCGCCGCCGTCCCCGTCGCGTTCTTCGTGCTTCTCGTCCTCGACAGTCCGATGCCGTCGGCAACGGGCTCCCTGAGGTCCTACCTGCGCAGCGCTGCAGTTGTCATGGCGACGAGAGAGGTGCTGGTCATGTTTCTGGCCGGCCTCCTCACGTTCGTGCTGATCTACGGGGCGTACCTGACGTTCCTACCGTTCGTCCTGGAACGCTCCTTCGGAGCGAGCCCGCTCGGGATCGGCGCGATGTTCGCCGCCGCATCGGTTGCCACGGGGCTGGCGTCGTTGGGACTCGGCCGGGTGGCGGCAGTCGTGGGCGAACGGCGCCTCGTGGCGACGGGGTTCCTGCTGTATGCGCTGGCCATGCTGGTGATGCCCCTCGCCCGCACCCTGTGGCAACAGACGGTAATCGTCATGGTCTTTGGTGCGGCCAACGGTCTGTCGATTCCCAGCATCCTCACAGTCCTGAGCGGTGCCGCACCGGACCGCTACCGGGCCGTGCTCCTGTCGGTCAACGGCATGCTGCTGCGACTGGGACAGACTCTCGGGCCGGTCCTCGCGGGGGTGGCCTACGCTGTCTTGGGACTCACCGCGCCGTTCCACCTATCCGCCGCACTGGCGGCGGCGATGCTGCTGCCACTCCTCTGGGTCGTGCGACGACGGGGACAGCGGTCCGCCTGAAGCCGTCCGGTATGATGTCGGGTCGCCGTGCGCGTCCCGTCCGCCCGATTTGCCGACGTTGTGGGAGACGTGTCAGATTCCGTCATGCATCGTACCGAGGCCGAAGAGCGCATCCGAGAGCTGTGTGCCGAGATCCGGCACCACGACTACCTGTACTACGTCAAGGATGCTCCGGAGATCTCCGACGGCGCGTACGATCGACTGTGTAGTGAGCTGAAGGAGCTCGAGCAGCAGTTTCCGGCCCTGCGTAGCGCCGATTCGCCGACGCAGCGAGTCGCCGGTGTCGCGCTGGACAAGTTCCCCACCGTCGAGCACACCGTACCGCTCTTGAGCTTGGACTCGAGCCAGGATGAGGCTGCCCTGCGCCGCTTCGACGAGCGGTTGAGCAAAGTGCTGGGGAGCGACGTGGCGTACGTGCTGGAGCCGAAGCTGGACGGCGCCTCGGTCGAACTGGTCTACGAACACGGCCTCCTCGTGCGCGCGTCGACACGGGGTGATGGGCAGGTGGGAGAGGGGATCACGGAGAACGTGCGCACGATCCGGGCGGCTCCGCTCCGGCTTCACGAGGACCGTCGTGAGGCTCCGGAGTTCCTGGCGGTCCGCGGCGAAGTGATCATGCGCGTCGAGGCCTTCGAGAAGCTGAACGAGCGACTCCTCGAGGAGGGCAGGGAACCGTTCGCCAATCCGCGGAATGCCGCGGCCGGCTCCCTGCGACAGCTGGACCCCCAGATCACGGCGCGGCGGCCACTGAACCTCTACACCTACGATGTCTTGATAGTGGCCGGGGCGGCACTGGAGTCGCAGTGGGCATCGCTCGAGGCGCTGACGCACTGGGGGTTCCCGGTCAGCGATTTGATCGAGCGGGCAGAGGGGGTCGACGAGGTCGTCACGTATCACGCCGAGTTGCGCGATCGGCGGGACGATCTGCCATACGAGATCGACGGCGTCGTCGTCAAGCTCGACACACTCGGGGCCCGGGAACAGGTCGGCGCGACCTCGCATCACCCACGGTGGGCCTTCGCGTTCAAGTTCCCGCCTCGCAGGGAGATCACGCGCGTCCTCGCGATCATCCCGTCCGTCGGGCGCACAGGTGTCGTTACGCCGGTTGCGATGCTGCGTCCTGTGGAGTTGGGCGGAGTCACGGTATCTCGGGCGAGCCTCCACAATCGAGAGGAGGTGGAGCGCAAGGACGTCCGTGAAGGTGATCGGGTCCGGGTGCAACGGGCGGGCGACGTGATCCCCCAGGTGGTCGAGCGGATCGACGAGCCGACGCGGGGCCGCGGGAAGCGATTCCGGCTGCCGTCGCGGTGTCCCTCGTGCGACACGCGGCTCATCGAGCGGGGGCCCTTCACGGTCTGTCCCAACAGCCTCGAGTGTCCCGCCCAGCTTGCAGGACGCATCCAACATTTCGCGTCCCGCAATGCGCTCGATGTCGAGGGCCTCGGTGAGGAAACGGCCAAGCAGCTCGTCGCCGAGAGGCTCGTGCGCCAGCTCCCGGACTTGTTCGATCTCACGGCCGACCAGCTGCTGCCACTCGAGGGGTTTGCCGCGAAGTCTGCGCGGAAGCTCATCGACGGCATCCGTGTGGCAGCGACTGTCGAGTTGCACCGCTTTCTCTATGGTCTGGGCATTCCCGAGGTCGGTGTCACCGTCGCCAAGGATCTGGCCGGACATTTCGGGTCCATCGAGGCCCTGCGTGGTGCCTCCCGTGAGGCGCTCGAGGGCGTCCGGGGGGTGGGGCCGAAGATGGCCGAGCAGATAGCCGGGTTCTTCGCCGACGAGCAGATCGCGGAGATTCTCGACGGGCTGCTCCGCAAGGTCACGCTCGAGCGTCCGCCGGTGAGCACCGCGGTCGCACTCGACGGACTGAGAATCGTGTTCACTGGGAGCCTGAAACGGTTCAGCCGTCGCCAAGCCAAGGAGCTGGTCGAGTCACTCGGGGCCCGCGCCGTGTCCTCCGTGAGCGGTGAGACCGACTACGTCGTCTGTGGCGACGATCCGGGATCGAAGTATGACAAGGCGCAGGAGCTTAAGGTGCCGGTCCTCACCGAGAACGAGTTCGTCGACCTGTTGCACGATAGAGGTGTGGAGGTCTAGGTGGAGAACGTCGAGCTTGCACGCGTGCTCGAGGACATCGCCACGTTGCTCGAGATCAAGGGCAGCAATCCGTTCCGCATCCGCGCATACCAGAATGCCGCTCGTACTGTGGAGGAACACACGACGCCGCTGCGCGTCCTCGTGGAGCAGGAAGCGGACCTGACCGATTTGCCGGGCATTGGCAAGGACATCGCCGGGTACATTCGCGAGGTGGTCACCAGCGGGAAGCTCGGACTGCTCGATGACCTCACCAGCGAGATCCCGTACTCCCTGCTCGATTTGACCCGGCTGCCCGGAGTCGGTGCGAAGAAGACGCGGCGGCTGTGGGAGGCGCTCGACGTCCGTACGATCGATGATCTCGAGCGCGCCGCCCGGGCGGGTGAGATCGCCGGACTGGAGGGGTTCGGCGAGAAGAGCCAGAAGAAGATTCTCGATGGGATCGCGGGCTACTGGCGGCGGCAGGGACGAGTCCGACTCGCCGAGGCCGAGCAGTACGTGGAGCCTCTGCTGGCGTACCTCGCCGGACACGAGCGCGTCGAGCGCGTGGAGGTCGCTGGCTCCTACCGCCGCCGCCGTGAGACGGTGGGTGATGTCGATCTCCTGGCCATCGCCACACCGCCGGCGGCAGTCATGGAGTACTTCAGGGCGTACCCGGAGGTGAGCCGGGTCGAGCTGTCAGGTGACACCAAGACCACGGTCGTGCTACGCTCCGGCCTGCAGGTAGACTTGCGGGTACTTCCCGCCGAGAGCTACGGAGCGGCACTGCAGTACTTCACCGGCTCCAAAGCACACAACGTGAAGTTCCGTACGCGCGCCGTCGCACAGGGGTTGACGGTATCGGAATACGGGGTGTTCCGTGCCGTCGAGGAAGGTGACGAGCACCAGACACCGGTGGCAGGGCGAGAGGAGGCGGATGTCTATGGCGCGGTCGGACTACCCTGGGTCCCTCCGGAGCTCCGAGAGGATCGGGGAGAGATCGAGGCGGCGGTGGACGACGCGCTCCCCGAGCTGCTGACCCTCGACGCTCTGCGCGGCGATCTGCAAATGCACTCGACCTGGTCGGACGGCAAGCAGTCGATCGAGGAAATGCTGACCGCGTGCGTCGCCCGCGGCTACGAGTACTTCGCGATCACGGACCACTCCAAAGCACTAGCGATGACCGGTGGCCTCGACGCCGCGAAGCTGCGCGCGCAGTGGGTGGAGATCGAGGAGATTCAAGCCCGCCACGACGAGATTCGCATCCTCCGGGGGATGGAAGTCGATATTCTACGGGACGGATCGCTGGATTTGGAAGACGAACTGCTCGCCGAACTGGATGTGGTGCTGGTTTCGGTGCACTCGCGGCTCGAGTTGCCGGCCGCCAAACAGACGGCACGGATCCTCGCAGCGCTGGAGCATCCCGAGGTCAACATTCTGGCGCATCCGACCGGCCGGCTGATCAACCGTCGGGATCCGATGCAGTTCGACGTGGACGAGGTACTGCAGGCTGCGGCGGAGCACGGCGTGGTGGTCGAGCTGAATGCCCACCCAGACCGCCTCGACCTGAGGGACACGCACCTGATGCGTGCCAAGGAGCTCGGACTCGCGGTCGTCATCAGCACAGACGCACACCGGGCCGACGACCTCGATCTGATCCGCTTCGGCGTGGACCAGGCGCGGCGCGCCTGGCTCACACCCGACGACGTCATTAACACGCTGCCGCTCCACCGGTTACTTGCGGTGCTGACAGCGAAGTGAGAAACTGCCGCTCCGAGACGGAACGGAGGCACGCGATGCTGAGGAGGAGCACGTGACGACCATCAAGGTTCGCAAGGACGGCCCGTATCTGGTCACCGGGCCGTGTGTGGTCACCGATCATGAAGGCAACGAGATCGAGGTCAAGGAGAATTTCGTCCTGTGTCGCTGCGGGGCATCCAAGACCAAGCCCTTCTGCGACGGCACGCACAAGACGATCGGGTTCATCGATCCGGAGTAATGCGAGCGGGTTCGGGGGCCACGGCGAGCACCCGTACATGGTTGGGCAACAGGGTTCCAGCCTGGAGGACGGTGACTTGTCCAGCAGGGGGTGGTGAGCGTTGCGGCGCCTCTGCCCAGCGAGTAGGTTCACCTCCGGCCCGTCGGTGGCCGGGACTGTCTGCTAACATCAAGTCAAACAAGGGGTTGCCGTGAAGCTCGCGGTTTGTGTGAAACGGGTTCCGGACTCGGAGGCCCGTATCAAGGTTGGTGCCGACGGCAAGTCGATCGACGGGACGGGCGTGAAGTTCGTGCTCAATCCCTACGACGAATACGCGGTCGAGGAGGCGCTGAAGCTGAAGGAGGCGGCCGGGTCCGGAGAAGTGGTGGTGGTCTGTGTGGGCGCTGAGGCGGCTCAGGAAACGATACGCACCGCTCTCGCGATGGGAGCGGACCGAGGCGTGCTGCTGATGAGCGACACGCTTCCGCTCGATCCGCTGCCGGTCGCTACGGCCCTTGCTGCCGAGTTGAAGGACGGCGGCTACGATCTCGTTCTCTTCGGCAAGATGGCGATCGACGACTCGAGCCAGGCGGTGGGGACGATGGTTGCCGAGCTGCTCGAGCTGCCGAGTGTCAGTGCGGTTGCGCACCTCGACATTGCTGATGGCAAGGGCGTAGCCGAGCGCGAGATCGAGGGTGGTATCGAGGTCGTTGAGTTTGCGCTCCCAGCCGTCGTCACCGCCGACAAGGGGCTCAACGAGCCGCGCTACCCCGCGCTGCGCGGGATCATGATGGCCAAGAAGAAGCCGCTCGATGTGAAGGAGGCGGGACTCGACGCCGGCGGGCTCGAGGTCCTATCGCTCGACTATCCACCGGAGCGCCAGGCGGGCAGGATCGTTGGCGAGGGTGCCGAGGCGGTGTCCGCGCTGATCGACGCACTCAAGAATGAAGCGAAGGTGCTCTGATGGCCAACGTTCTCGCAATCCTGGAGCAGCGCGGTGGTACCCTGAAGAGGGTCTCACACGAGACGCTGACGGTGGCCCGCCGCATCGCGGACGGGCTCGGTGGAGAGGTCCATGGGCTCCTCATCGGCGGAGCGGGAGTACAGGCCGACGGCCTCGGAGTGTTTGGCGCCGATACCGTGCTGGTGGCCACTGACGATGCGCTTGCGGACTACCAGGGCGACCGCTACGCGTCCATCGCGGCGACTGCCGGCGACTTCGATGTCGTCGTCGTGGCTGCGACGGCGCTCGGCAAGGACCTGGCCCCGCGGGTGGCCGCACGACTCGGCTGTGCACTGGCCGCCGATGTGACCGAGGTTCGCTACGACGGTGGCATCGTCGTGGCGCGGCCGGTCTACGCCGGCAAGGCTACCTACACCCTGAAGGTCACCGGGAGTCCCTGCGTACTCTCGGTCAGGCCAAACGCCGTCGCCCCCGAACAGACGAAGAAGCCGGGGGCATCGGAGTCGGTGACGGTCGATGCTGCCGAGCCGAAGGCGAAGACGGTCGAAGTGAAGCAGCCGGAGAGGGCGGCACTCGACGTCGCCGAGGCCTCGGTCATCGTGAGCGGGGGCCGCGGCCTCAAGGAGCCGGAGAACTTCAAGCTCCTGGAAGACCTTGCCACGGCGCTCGGCGGCGCCGTCGGGGCATCACGGGCCGTAGTCGATGCCGGATGGCGGCCGCACGCCGAGCAGGTAGGGCAGACAGGAAAGGTCGTGAGCCCGAACCTGTACTTCGCGGTCGGCATCTCGGGCGCGATTCAGCACCTCGCCGGTATCCGCACCGCGAAGACGATCGTCGCCATCAACAAGGATCCCGACGCGCCGATCTTCAAGGTGGCCGACTACGGCATCGTCGGGGATCTGTTCGAGGTGGTGCCGAAGCTCACGGAGGAGATCAGCGCTATCCGGGAGGGGTGACAGCATGATGGGGCCGGTGCATCCGGCGGGCGCTCAGGTAGCGCTGCCGCGAGAACAGCTGATCCTTCGTGAGGAACCGGGCGAGGAGCGGATCGATCTCGATGTAGTGTTCGTGGGTGCAGGCCCGGCGGGGCTGTCGGGGGCTGTCGAGCTGGCGCGCCTCGTCCGCGGCGACAACGAATCCGGCGACGGCATCGGGGAGTTGTCGATCGGCGTGCTCGAGAAGGCAGGCTCGCTCGGCGAGCACAACCTGTCGGGCGCTGTCGTGAATCCCCGTGCCTTTCGTGACCTGTTCCCGGAACTGAATGACGGGGACTTCCCCTTCGGCCAGCCCGTCGAGAACGAGTCGCTGTATCTCCTGTCTGAACGCCGGGCCCGCCGGCTCCCGATGCCTCCCTTCATGCACAACAAGGGCAACTACGTCGCGTCGATCTGCGAGATGGTGCAGTGGTTGGGTGACAAGGCGCAGGAACTTGGCGTCGACGTGTTCCCCGGATTCCCCGCGGGCGGCCTCTTGACCGACGGCGACCGGGTCCTGGGTGTTCGGACGGTGCCCTCGGGACTCGACCGCGACGGCAATCCGATGAGCACCCACATGCCGCCGGCCGATATCGTTGCCAAGGTCACCGCACTGTCGGAAGGCACGCGAGGCATGCTCGCGCAGGCGTACCTCGAGTGGCAGGGAATCGGCGCGAAGAATCCGCAGGTCTACGCGCTCGGGGTGAAGGAGCTATGGGAGCTGAAGACCCCGCTCGACCGCGTCATTCACACGATGGGCTGGCCGCTCCCGAGGGATGTGTTCGGTGGCAGCTTCATGTATCCCCTCGAGCCGAATGTGGCCGCGCTCGGTCTCGTGGTTGGGCTCGACTACCCGTACCGCGATCTCGACGTGCACGAGTTGCTGCAACACATGAAGCGGCATCCGCTCTTCAAGCAGTACCTCGACGGCGGGGATCTCATTGAGTGGGGTGCCAAGACGATCCCCGAGGGTGGATACTATTCCTGGCCCGATCGCCTCGCAGGTGACGGCGTGGTGATCCTGGGTGATGCCGCGGGTCTCGTCGACGTCCCCTCGCTCAAGGGTATCCACTACGCGATGCAGTCGGGCATCTACGCCGCCAGGGCCATTTTCGCGGCCCTCAAGGCAGACGACACGTCGCGAGCGAGGCTGGCTGAGTACGACCGGCTGGTACACGGGTCCTACATCCGGGACAAGCTGTACCGCACGCGGAACATGCGGCTCGCCTTCAAGGATGGTTTCGTACGGGGCGGCATCAAGGCGGGCCTCATGACGCTTACGGGGGGACGGTTCCCCGGATGGAGGATCGCAATGCACCCGGACGCCGACGTCGAGCGGCGGCCGGGAGGCGACGTGTCGGTCCCCGGCGGAGATCCGCTGATCGTGAGCAAGGTGGACGCCGTGTTCAAGGCGGGGAACGCCACCCGCGACGACATTCCCTCTCACCTGATCGTCGGACCGGACGTCTCTGCCGACACCGCCGAGTTCTATGCGCATCTGTGCCCGGCAGGCGTGTACGAAGTCAGCGACGGGAAGCTGGTGGTCAACGCGCCCAACTGCGTGGACTGCAAGGCGACGGACGTCGTGGGGCCGCGCTGGACGCCGCGCGAAGGAGGAGCGGGACCGGCGTACAAGCGCATGTAGCACGGCGACACGACCGCTGGGAAGGCGTGACGGGGCCTCACCGTGTTCGCTTCTCTCAGTACGGCACGCGCTCCACGTGCACCGGCTCGTTCAGCAGGATCGCTGGGAGCACCACTCCCTCGGCGATCTCCTGCTTGTCCTCCGGCACGATCATCAGGGCTTCGGCCTTTGCCATCGAGCTGAGTATCCCCGAGCCCTGTGGCCCGGTGAGACGCGCTGTCAGCTCACCGGCTTCCACAGCGAGCGTCACTCGGAGGAAGTGCTGCAGTGCGGCGTGCATGGTGATCCGCTCGCCCACCCGCACGGGCGTCGTCCGGCGGAACAACGTCGTGTGGCCTAGGAGCTTTCTGATCGCGGGGCGCACGAACAGCTCGAATGTGACCATCGTGCTCACCGGATTCCCCGGCAGGCCGAGCCACGGCGTGCTGCCGTAGCGACCAAACCCAACCGGTGCCCCCGGGCGCATCCTGAGCCGCCAGAACAGCAGCTCGGCCCCACCCTGTTGCAGCATGGCGCGCAAGTGATCGTGCTCACCGACGCTCATGCCACCGGACGTGACCAGCAGGTCGGCATCTTGGACGCGCTCGAGCCGCGCACGGATCGCCTCCGGATCGTCGGGCGCAATGCCGAGGTCGATCGGTTCCGCACCTGCCGCCTCCGCCATGGCCAGCATGGTGTAGCTGTTGGACGACGCGATCTTGCGGCCTTCGAGGATCGCGTCGCGCTCGGTGAGGTCCGCGATCTCGTCGCCTGTGCCGAGAAGAGCGACACGAGGCCGCCGGTAGACGTCCACGTCCGCGCATGCAAGGGAAGCCAGCACGCCGATCTGTGCCGGGCCGAGCTCGGCGCCGGGCCGGAACACGACGGTTCCCTTCGCGATGTCCTCCCCACGTCGACGCACGTTGCGACCCACGTCGTGGAGCTCGTCGATGCGTACGGTGCGCTCGTCGATCCGCGTCGTGTGCTCCTGTCGGATGACGCAGTCGGCGCCGTCAGGTATCGGCGCACCCGTGAAGATCCGCGCGCACTGCCCCGGCCCCAGTGCCTTCGTGGCGAACGCTCCCGCCGGAATCTCCTCGACGATCTCGAGCTCGATGGGCCCGGTCGCCCTTTCGCGCCGTTCAGCTGGTCCGCCGACATCGCCACTGCGCACGGCGTATCCATCCATCGCCGAGTTGTCCCAGCGCGGAAGGTCGAACGGGCTTCGTACTTCCTCTGCCAGCACCCGGCCAGCGGACCGCCGGAGCGGAATGCACTCGTGGGGAAGCACGTCGATCTCGCCGAGGATGGTCGCCACCGCAGCGGCCGGGGTCAGTCGGGTCCGTTGGGGTGACATGGGGCTACGTGCGTGTGGAGCCGCCGCGCCGGGCGCGCCGCCGGTGTAAGGCTCGGGCGGCCGCCAGCTCCTCCGGCGAATTGACGTTGAAGAACAGCTCGTCAGGATTGCCGAAGCGCTCGACCTCGCTCAGCGGGAGGCGTCCTACGCGCACGTCGCGATGGAATGCCGTCGTGTGCAGCCTGCCGGCATCGATGCTCCGCATGATGGCCTCGGCGCACGTCGGTGCGTAGACGGCGCTCAGCGGTTCGATACCGCGGGGCCCCCGGCTCTCTGGCACGTACACGTCGTAGTCCGTACCCCGCGTGATCAACTCGCGCACGATGCCTGGGATGAGGAAGGGCATGTCCCATGCGGCCACGAACACGGGACCGTCACCCGCCAGAACCGCCGTGTAGATGCCGCCGAGACTCGCCGTGCCGGGGCGCACGTCAGCTCGGATATCGAGGTCGGAACGCCATGCCACGGCCTCGGGGTCGTTCGCGATGAGAAGAGGAGGGGCACCGGTCGCCTGCGTCAGTGTGTCGACTACGGCGTCGAGGATGCGACGACCGCCGACGGTCTGCAGCCCCTTGGGTCGGGCTTCGAACCGCCGCGCTGCGCCACCGGCGAGGACAGCGCTTCGCATCGTCAGTAGCGGCGACCGCGCTTCTGCTCGAGGACGATGTCGAACCCGAACACGAGCGCTGGGGCGTGGCCCCAGAAGCCCTCGGTGTTCACCTGTGCGAAGTCGTCGGCCGGTCCGGTGGGTCGCTCCAGACGCATCAGGTGGTCCCGGATCTCGAAGCGGATCTGGTACCCACTCGCGATCGCGAGCGTCACACCCACTGCACCAACGAAGAACGGGCGCACCACGACATCGGACGCGTCATTGATGACCACGCGATCCGTCGGCCGTACTACGCCGTCGATGCCCTCCGCATTGTACCGACCGACCGTCTCGACGATGCTGGTACTGCGGATGCCGATGCCACCCTGCACCCGTGCGTAGGGTGTGACAGGGTTCCTGGCCCACAGCCGATACGCTCCTCCCAGGGTAATGCCGACGTTGGAAACCGTCAGGGTCCGGGAAGAGATGTCGTTGCACACCTGTCGGTTCCGAAGCTGGGGATCCGTGTGCTCAAACACCATACGGCAGAAATCGTCGATCTTGAGCCCGACGTAGGCGATCTCGGCGGTGAGCCCGAAACCGGACGGCTGGAACAGGCTTGCATTCATTCCGACCGTCGGCGCCGTGGTCAGATTCCTCGTCAGCTGGAGTGTGTCGTGGAGGTCGGTCTGAAACAGCAGAAAGAGCGACTGCCGAGGGATCTGGTAGACGTCTGGCCCCTTCGCGACGCCTCCGTAGAAGGAGAAGATGAGACGCGGTTCGTCACCAGTCTGGGCACCTACACTCCGTGGCAACGGCGCTGCCGCGAGGAGCCCCAGCCAGCATACGATGCGAATCCGAACCGCGCCCTTCACGTCGCCTCTCCCTCGCCGTCATACTCGGCGTACAGGTATGCATCCTCCTGGACGCGAACACGCACGAGGCGGATGCCCTGGGGCAACCGAGCAGCGAGACGGCGCCACAGATGTACGGCCAACGCTTCGCCGGTAGGGATCTGCCGTCCCGGACCGAACTCCGGAACCACGAAGTTGATGAAACGGTGGTCCAGACGCTCGCCGATCTCCTCTCGGAGCAGTTGGTCCAGATCCCGGAGGTTCATCACCATACCCGTGTCGGCGTCCAACGGTCCCGCCACCGTTACGTGACACTCGTAGTTGTGCCCATGACCGTGCTCGTTCGCGCAGGCCCCGAATACGGTCTTGTTTCGCTCCTCCGACCACTCGGGGCGGAAGTAGCGGTGGGCGGCCGAGAATGCAAACACGCGGGTGAGACGCACGCTGGGCATCGTGTGGGCAATCTAGCCCGGAAGCAACTGGTGTGCACTTTCGGCTGCACACCCCGATCCCGCTCTGACGGTAGCCGTATCGCGTCTGTGTTGCGTGTCGAGTGCTGGCGTACGGCTGCGGCCGACTCGCTCACCGTCGGCTTCACATGCTGCCGGTTGCACGCTGAAGGGGAGTCGGGACCCTATCCGCCGAATGCGAAGCCCAGTGATACGTACAGGCTGGGGTTGTGCGTCCACTGCGACGTCTTGTTGAAGTCGGGGTCGAGCACGGGCGGAGCATCGGGATCGTTCTCCGGGGGCAAGAAGAACACCTCCGGGTACGAGAGCTTCCACAAGACGTCCCGGAACTCAACGCGGAGACCGATACGCCTCACCGGGTGCCACCGTAATCCGATGCCCGGGCCAATCATGAACTTGATGTTGAAGTCATATCCGCTCAGGGAGTCGGCGGGAACGTCGCCGCCAATCGCGACCCCCAGCGACAGTCCGAGATACGGGGCGAAGCCGTACCATGTCTTCTGCCCCGTGAGCACGAGATTCAGACCAGCGTCGGCCATCACCACCGACTGCGTTGCCCAGCCGAGGACGCGCTCGTCGGGTCCCTGCTTGGGGTCCAGCAGCAGCCGATCGAAGCTACCGACGTTCAATCCCACTTGCACAGTGCCCGGTCCGGCGAGATGAATGTCACCGCGGGCACCGAACACCGGCCCTTCCCCAGGCCCGACCTTCACCTTACCGCCCGATCCCCATGAGTAGCCGCCGGTGAGGGCGAATATGTACTTCTCTGGGAGATCTCTGTAGGGCGAGGACCGTGGGGTGTGACCGACCTGCGCGCCGAGGCTGCCAGGAACGCCGAGGCCCAGAAGGAGGTAGATCAGGATAGGACGGGGCATCTGGAGCCTGCGGTTCGGTTTGACATGAATACTCGCCGCTCCTACAATCCTCGTGAGCGCGAATGAGGCAATCTAGCCAGGTCGTTCCGGCCCTACCAGCCTGCCTTGCGGCGGCGATGTGCGTGCTCGGCGGGATCTCCGATCTCGCCGCGCAGAGTCGCTATCGGGTGATCCAGACGGAGAACTTCCGGCGCGAGCCGTCCGGGCGCGCCACGCTGCTTGCCACCGTCAATGCGGGTGCCGAGTTCGGGGCGGAGGGCGAGGACGGTCGCTGGGTACAGATCGTGCTGGAAGGATGGCTCTGGGCCCGCTCGCTCGATTCGACGGTGCGCGACGGGTTTGAGCTCATCGTGACCCCGCGAGGCGGCGAGAACCTGCGGGTGGCACCCAATGGGCGCATCCTCGCTCGGCTTTCGGAGGGGACGCTGTTGGAGGAGGTCGACCGTCAGCCAGGTTGGGTTCGCGTCCGTCGTATCGGGTGGATGTTTGGGCCGTCTCTGGAGCGGGTGGGCGGTCCACCGATCTCGGCGGCTGCACCCGCTGAGCCGGAGCAGCCTCGCGAGATCCCGAGCACGGGCGGCTCGGTGCTGGATTACGCATCGACGGCCACGACGACCGCACTGCGCCGAACACCGGACGGCGACTCGACCGGAACGATTGGGGCGGACGTGCCGGTACGGATTCTGGCGCGATCGGGAGAATGGGTGCGGGTGTCGACCGAGGGTTGGGTGCGGCAGAGCGATCTCGCTGCGGCGCCTCCCGGCATCCTGGTCGGTGTCAGCGGAGCGGAGGTACGGGCCCGGCCGAGCGAGTACGAAGGAAAGCTCCTCCGGTGGACCGTACAGTTCATCGCCGTACAGAGTCCGGATGAGGTGCGACGCGACATTCCCGCGGGAACGCGATACCTGCTGGCACGGGGACCGGTACCGGAGACCGGATTCATCTACGTGGTCCTCACCGATGTGCAGGCGGCCCAGCTCGAGCGCGAGGAGCCGCTGAGCGAGCTGGTCATCATCGGACGCGTTCGTACCGGACGGTCACACTATCTCGGCAATCCCGTGCTGACTCTCGTAGAGGTGGCCAGGCGGTGATCGACACAGAAGGGGGAAGGTCATGAACGAAAACCTCACGTCCCGGATCACGGGTAAGTTGGGTGGGCTCTCTGACGAGATGGGTCGGCAGCTGCTCGACTACATCGAGTTCCTCGAGTCCAAGTACAATCGCAGCTCGCGCACGCCCTCCACCGTGCAGCGTCTGGCCGAGAACATCGAGGATCGGATCGGTGGTGTGCGGATTGCCGACGTCGCTGCCAAAGGAACGGCGCAGGTAGTGGAGGCCGCGGGCAAACTGATGGAGGGGCTGGCGGCCGCGAGCAAGGTGGTGGCGGAGGAGCTCGCTACGGCGCCGCCGACGAAGGGCAACGGGCAGCAGGCTGAGGCCCCGGCGACGGACGAGGCACCTTCATCCGCCGATGATGCCTCGGCTGGCGAGGAGCAGCAAGAGCCACCGGAGGAGCCCCCCGCCCCCGCTTGACCGCCTTGCTGCGCGACGCGTACCTTGTCGCATGGTAACGCCCTCATACGCAATGCAGTTGATGACCCGCCCCGTGCCCCGCGCGCGGCGGGTCTTCGCTTTTTTACGGGGAGCAATGGACGACGATGCAACTGCGAGGTGACTTCGGTCTGACCTTTGATGACGTGCTCCTCGTGCCGCGGCACGCGACGGTGCATCCGCGGGACGTGGACGTGCGCAGCCGGTTTACCCGGGCGATCCCGCTCAACGTGCCGATCGTCTCGGCCGCGATGGATACGGTGACGGAGGCCGAGATGGGCATCGCGATGGCCAGGTTCGGTGGGATCGGCGTGATCCACAAGAACATGCCGATTGACCGACAGGCGGCGGAAGTGGACCGGGTGAAGCGGTCGGAGAGCGGGATGATCCTGAACCCCATCACCCTGGGCCCGGACCGTTCCATCCGCGAGGCCGCTACCCTCATGAGCCGGTTCAAGATCTCGGGCGTCCCGATCGTGGACGACGCCGGCAGGCTCGTCGGGATCATCACGAATCGCGACCTGCAGTTCGAGCGCAATCTGGACAGACCGCTCCGCGAGGCGATGACCAAGGACCGGCTGGTGACGGCACCGATCGGCACAACGCTCGAGCAGGCCGAGCAGATTCTCGGTGAACATCGCATCGAGAAGCTCCCGGTGGTGGACGAGCGGGGTGTGCTGAAAGGACTCATCACTGTCAAGGACATCATCAAGCGGCAGCAGTTCCCTGACGCCAACAAGGACGAACACGGGCGTCTCCGGGTGGCCGCAGCGATCGGCGTCGGCCGGGACACCCGGGCACGGGCAGCCGCCCTGCTTGCTGCGGGTGCGGACGCGCTCGTGCTCGACTCGGCCCACGGACACTCCAAGGGCGTTCTCGAGACGGTGGCCAATTTGCGGGACGCCTATCCGGACGCCCAGATCGTGGGAGGCAACGTCGCGACGGAGGAGGGTGCCAGAGCGCTCGCCGAGCGCGGCGTCGATGCCGTCAAGGTCGGCATCGGCCCAGGGTCGATCTGCACGACCCGCGTCGTGACGGGCGTGGGAGTCCCGCAGATCACCGCCATTGTCGACGCGATCCGTGGGGCGGGAGACACGCCGGTCATCGCCGACGGCGGCATCAAGTTCTCCGGAGATGCCGTCAAGGCGCTCGCGGCCGGCGCAGCCACCGTGATGCTCGGCTCGATGTTCGCGGGCACCGAGGAGAGTCCGGGAGAGAGCTTCTTGCTCGAGGGGCGCCGCTTCAAGATCATCCGCGGCATGGGATCGCTCAGCGCCATGCAGGACGGATCGGCGGACCGGTACTTCCAGGAAGGGGAGATCTCGCCGCAGAAACTGGTCCCAGAGGGGATCGAAGGCCGCGTGCCGTACCGCGGACCCGTGGGCGACGTCCTGTATCAGATGGTCGGCGGGATCCGCAGTGGCATGGGCTACTGCGGCTGCAGCACGATCGATCAGCTGCGCTCAGAGGCGGAGGTCATCCAGATCACCACCGCGGGGCTCCGAGAGTCGCACCCGCACGACGTCGTGATCACCCGAGAGGCGCCGAACTACTCCGCCTAGCGGTGCCGCTCGGCCTTCAGTCGCTTGCGGACCTCGTAGTTCTCGATCCACGGCTTGCGCTCGAAATAGCTGTCCGTCAGCTGCTTCACCTTGCCGGAGAGCAGGATCAGACCCAGCAGGTTCGGCAGGATGACGATGCCGAGCGCCACGTCACCCATCAGCCAAATGACGTTGAGCGAGACGATGGCACCGAAGAAGTGCATCGCCACGAACACCATCTTATACGGGAGGATCGCCCTCGGCCCGAACAGGTAGTTCGCGCAACGATCCCCGTAATAGCTCCACGAGATCGCCGTCGAAACAGCGAAGAGCATCACGGAGAGCAGGACGATGTAATCGCCCCATCGGCCCGGCAGGCCTTTCTCGAAGCCGAGCATCGTGAGGGGCGCGCCGCTCTCGGCGGCGTCCGCATGGAGCGCGTCGTAGCGCGTGCCGTCAGCGGCGATCGCGACACCAGCCCTGTTGCTCTCCCTCGGCGAGATCACACCCGTGAACGGAACGGTCTGTGCTTCATCCACGTACAGCCGCTCGAGTTCCAGCTCGTGCCAGGCGACCAGCGGAGCCCCCGGGCCGGTCTCGGCGTGATAGCCATCGTCGATCCGGATGTCCTGCTCCGGTACTACCATAGCCCGCCGGCCGTCCGCGGCGTACTCCACGTACGAGAGGTCGCCGGCTCCGGCGAACTGGATCTGGGTCGGGATGCGGTCCTGCCACACCCCGGTCATGACGATCACGAGCCCGGTCATGGTGCAGATGACCAGCGTGTCGATGAACGGCTCGAGCAGGGCGACCACCCCTTCGGAGACAGGCTCGTCGGTCTTTGCCGCTGCGTGGGCGATGGGGGCGGAACCCTGGCCCGCCTCGTTCGAGAACAGCCCGCGCCGCACACCCCACATCATCGTCAGGAGCAGCGTCCCGATACCCGTGCCCGCGACGCCGGCAGAGGGGGTGAACGCCTCGGTGAAGATGAGGGTGAGGCCAGGTAGGAACCACTCGAAGTGCAGCAGGATGATCGTGAGCGCACCCAGGACGTACACGGTCGCCATGAACGGTGCGAGGACGCTGGTGACGCGGCCGATCCGCCGGATGCCGCCCAGCACGACGAGGGAGACTATGGCGGCCGTCGTCAGTCCGCTGATCCACACGGGGATCCCGAAGCTCGATAGCAGGGAGTCTGCGACCGTGTTTGCCTGTATCGCATTGCCGGTCAGAAATGCGGTGAAGCCGAGCATGATGGCGAAGAAGATGGCTAGCGGCCTGAACGCGGGACCGAGCCCCCGCTCGATGTAATACATGGGACCGCCGGACACCGTGCCGGTGAGCCGGTCGGCACCGGGTTCCTCGACGTGGCGGTAATGCTGTGCCAGCGTGACCTCGGTGAATTTGGTGGCCATGCCGAGAAAGGCCGTCACCCACATCCAGAAGAGCGCGCCGGGCCCGCCCCAGTGGATCGCGATCGCGACCCCGGCGATGTTGCCGATGCCTACCGTGGCCGACAGCGCCGTGGTGAGAGCCTGGAAGTGCGGGACGTCTCCCGGCTCGTTCGGATCGTCGTACTTGCCCGACGTGACGGCGAAGCCGTGGCCCAGATGGCGCAGCTGAATGAAGCGGAGACGCAGGGTGAGGAAGACGCCCGTACCCAGCAGCGCGATGACGGCGATCGGGATCACTTCCCCGCGGGCGGGGATACCGAACTCCCACACCCAGAAGTTGACCGAGTTGACGATCCGTTCGATCAGTTCCATGGACCTCTCGCCGTACAGAGAAGGGAACAAGATGGGGTAGGCTACCCCGCTGGAGCAAGCCCGATCGCGCGTCGCGCGTGCTCGGGGAACCGTGTACCTTCCTCGATCATGCGCCGCTCGAAGGCAGTGCACCGTTCTCCTCCTGGCCTGGGAGTCGATCCCGCTCGTCGGCGCGGCGCCCGGCTGGTGGTGGAGGCGCTGCGACCCGGCATGCGTGTCGCTCTCACGACCCACGTGAATGCCGATGGGGACGGGGCGGGCAGCGGTGTGGCCATGTGGTACCTGCTGACGCGTCTGGGCCTCGACGTCGCGATCACCAACCCCACACCGTTTCCCAAGCGGTTCGGGTTCCTCCTCGAAGGGATCCCTCGGGCCGACCGGTCACGCCATGCAGTACGCTTCCTGGAGCGTGCCGATGCCATCGTGGTGCTCGACATTGCAGACCTCGGACGTCTGGGACATCTCGGGCGCGTCGTCGAGCGGCGCGGCGTCCCGGTGGCCTGCGTCGATCATCACGTGTCCGACGGTACGTTGCCGGCTGGACCGCGCCTGATCGACTCGGCGGCCTGTGCGACGGGTGAGCTCGTCTATGACCTGGCCCGCGTGGCCGGCTGGGAGCTGGAAGCCAACGCGAGCCAGGCGCTGTATGTGGCGATTCTCACCGATACGGGCGGCTTCCGATTCTCCAACACCTCGCCGCGAGCGCTCCGCATTGCCAGTGACCTGCTGACCCGTGGCGTCCAGCCGGAGCGAGTCTACCGCGACGTGTATGCGTCGGAGTCAGAGGGGAAGATCCGCCTGATCGGCGAGGTGCTGCAATCCCTCGTCGTCGAGCGGGATCTGGGGATCGCGTGGATGACGATCCCTCCGGGCGCGCTCGAGCGCCTCGGTGTCGAGCCGGACGAGCTCGAAGGAACGGTCGAGTTGGCACGCTCTATCGAGGGAGTACATCTCGCGATGTTGTTCCGCCAGCTGGCCAACGGACGCATCAAGGTCTCGTTCCGTTCCGTGGGAGACCTCGACGTCGCACGACTGGCGGAGCGCTTCGACGGCGGGGGCCACCGCAAGGCCGCCGGCGCCTCGCTCGAAGGGCCGATGGAGCAGGCACAGGCTAGGATTCTGGACGCGGCCCGCTCAGTTGCTCGGCCCTAGAGCCCCTCCTATCATTCGAGCATCATGACACGAAACCTGCAAGCGCTCGTCGCCGGAGCGCTCACGAACGTTCGCAATCCCCGGGTCGAGAACGACGTGATCTCGGCTGGGATGGTTCAGGACCTCGCCGTACGCGACGACGGCCAGGTCTCCTTCACATTCCTCATCTCGTCCGACGATCCAGCCGGCCTGGTGCGGGAAGCACGCAAGGCCGTGAAGGACGTCGAAGGCGTGAGCAAGGTCTCGATCGACGTCCAGGAGCCCGCCAGCGAGCGGCCATCGGGCCCTCCGCCCGGAACCGCCCCGGCGGCCGGCGCGGGTGCGGTACCGCAACCTGTCGAATATCCCAAACTCGGCACCGTGATTGCCGTGTCCAGTGGGAAGGGTGGGGTCGGCAAGTCTACGATCGCGTCGAACCTTGCAGCCGAACTTGCTCGACAGGGGAAGCAGGTCGGCATCATGGACGCCGATATCTACGGTCCGAACGTGCCGCGCCTGTTCGGCATAGACGAACGGCCCGCCGTCCAGAACGGCAGGATCCTTCCCCTCGAGCGCCACGGGGTGAAACTCATCTCGCTCGGCCTGCTCATCGAGCGGGACATGCCCGCCATCTGGCGCGGCCCCATCGTCACGAAGATTATCCAGCAGTTCCTGACCGACGTAGAATGGGGTTCCCTCGACTACTTCATCATCGACCTGCCCCCCGGCACGGGTGACGCCCAGCTGTCGCTCGCGCAGGCCATTCACATGCGGGGCGGTATCATCGTCACGACGCCACAGGAGATGGCTGCCGGTGACGCGCTTCGGGGTGCCAAGATGTTCGATCGGGTCGGTGTCCCCGTCATCGGGATCGTCGAGAACATGAGCTATTTCGTCTGCCCCCACTGCGGTGACCGAACCGAGGTCTTCTCAGGCGGTGGCGGTGCCCGGCTGGCCGAAGAGCTGGGGGTCCCGCTGCTCGGACAGGTGCCCCTCCAGGCCGAGATGACCCAGGAAGCAGACGAGGGTCAGCTTGCGGTCGTCAATCGGCCAGACTCCCCGGCGGGGCAGGCGCTCGCCGCCGTGGCGGCCGCCGTGATCGGCAGGGCCGGCGGGAAGACGGTGTCGCTGCCGATCATCACCTGATCAGGCGTTCCGACGCGATGTCCCCGGTCATCACCCTGCTCACTGACTTCGGCGTTCGAGACACCTACGTCGGTGAGATGAAGGGGGTCCTGCTGAGTGTGGTGCCGGATGCGACGCTGGTGGACATCACCCACGATGTCTCGCCCGGCAACGTGGCGTCCGGCCAGTTCCTGCTGTCCCGAACGTGGTGGCGTTTCCCAGCGGGAACCGTACATCTGGCCGTGGTCGATCCCGGTGTGGGGTCCTCGAGACGGGCCATCGCGGCAGCCGGCTCGGGCCACTTCTTCGTCGCGCCTGACAACGGGTTACTCACCCCTATGTTCACCGATGCGATGATCGTCGCGCTGCCTGTGCCTGACGGTGCCTCGCCAACGTTCCACGGACGCGATCTCTTCGCTCCCACAGCGGCGCGACTCGCCATGGGTGCCACCCTCGACACGCTGGGCGAGCCCGTGCGCGATCCGGTGGTGCTGCCGCCCAGCGCTCCAACGGCCGACGGTGTCTTCATGGTGGGCAAGGTCGTTCACGTAGATCGATTCGGTACGCTGATCACGGACGCGCCCTCCGCACTGCTCGAGGGCGTATCCGTCGTGCTGGTTGGAGGAGAGGTGCCCGTACCGATCGGCCGAACCTTCGCCGACGTCAGCTCGGGCGATCTCATCGCTCTCGTGGGATCCGGCAACACTCTGGAGATTGCCGCGCGTGACCGGTCGGCGGCGCAGGCTATCGGGGTGGGAGTCGGTGCCGAGGTGCGGTTTCGGCACGCGTAGAAGCGACCGTCAGCGCCGGTCGATCCACTCGACGTTCACGTCGCCCAGCACAGCGTGCATCTCGAGATCGAGCTTCACGGGGGCCCGATCGTAGTTGGGCGACACGTAGCGGGAGCCCCGCTTCTCGAAGCCGCCGTCCTCGAACGACGCCAAGAACCGACTCACGTGAACCGACACACCGATGTCAGTCGGGAACCGCAACGTGAGCGAGCCAAGGCCCATGGTCACCTCGGCGTTGGTGTCGAAGTCCTGGGACCACGCACCGGTGAAGTCCAGGATCATCTCGCCCGCCCCGCCCGCGAACTCCACCCGGCGGCACCGGGCGTTGCCCAGCTGTTCCGCCGTGAGCTCCGCGGCTCCTACGGCGATTTCCAGGCGGTCGCACACGACCCGGTTGAGTTCGGAGAACCGGATACGGCTCTCGCTCCCGCCCGTCTTGACGTGTGCCGACGCCACGGCGAGGCCGCCCAGATCGAGGTCCGCCTTCGCGATCCCGAACTCGAGGTCCAGGATCAGCGGGACCGCCGGTGAGAGTGCCAGCTCGAGAGACTGCGGATACTCGTCCAGATCGAGATCCTCGGGGAGGTCCTCGGAGGTGACGCCGACTCGGAGTCGGTCGGCCGACGTGTCGAAGGCCGTCGTGGATGCGAACCGGTCGGCGTCATACCGTACGCGGGAGTGATACAGCGTGGCTGCATCGCCGCGACGGAGCTGCAGCGTACCGGCTGCGAACTCAAGATCGACCCTGAGATCCGTCTCGCCGCGGTACTGCCGGGAACTCGCGCTCGTGCGCCACGTCTGGGCATGCATCCCGGTCGTTACGACTGCCAGCCCGAGAGCCGCGATCCAAACGGCGCGGAGGCCGAGTGTCATCGATAGCGCTCGACGCTGCCATGACGCGGCTGGGTCGGCATGGCGTCTTCCGTCCAGTACTGCTCGTCGGTCAGGGCGAGGTCGAGCTGACGCACGAACGTGCCCCGGAGCCCGGCGCGTGAAATGATTGCTGCTCCAAAGCCGGCCGTCGCGAGGATCCACGTGATGAGTCCGGCGCTCACGGTGAGCAGCGTGCCGGCCACCGGGATCCATCCAAGGGCGACCACAGGGAGCCAGATCGCGAGCAGCCCCGTCAGTCCGTAGACGATGTAGCGGTACGAGCCCCACGTATCCACGGGCTCGCCGCGGGCCATCTTCCGCCGTAAGTAGATCTCACCCACCGTCCGCGCGACGGCGATGAACCCGCCGACCGCCGCGAGGAACACCGCCATCAGGAACCCGACGATCGCGAACGGAACCACGAGGATACCGACGACCGTGAGCGCGAGCCCGACGATCATCGCTCCAAACACCGGCAGGATGAGCGGCTGCGCAAAGAGGCCGGCCAGGAACGATCGCCAGAACGAATGCCACACGGTGTCGGCCACCGTCTCGAGCTGCTTCGGGACGAAGAACAGGAAGCCGAGCCCCATGAAGCCCAGGGCGATGAACACGGCGAACAGATTGGCGGCCGCGATCGCGAGACCACCGGCGAAGGTTGCCGACATTTCCTCACCGATCACGATCCTGCTGACCGCCGGGGGGGCCGGCCGGGCGGGACGCACCCGCGCGACTCCAGTTGCTGCGCGCTCAGCCCTTGGGGCCGGTGCGTCGGCGATCTCCGGCAGGACGATCTCGACCTCAGCCGCTGCCAGCGCTTCCAACGCCTCCTCCACCGCGGCGATCTCGAACTGCTCCGCCTCGATCCGTCGAATCGCGCCCAGCAGCTCCGACGTCGACAGCATCTCCGCGCTGTCGAGTAGCACGTCGAGAGCCGACAGCTGACCAGTATCGGTGCTCGTGGAACCCACCGGCGTTCCATTGAGTGACACCCGGCCGTCGCGAATCTCGATTACGAGCTGACCACCGTCGGCCAGCTGGAACGTGACGACCGCGTTCTCGGCGGAACGCTCCGTTGCGTGGCCCACGACCTCCTGAGCGTCGAGCGAGGCCGGTAGCGCGGCCCCCACGATGCTCGCCACCAGCGCTGCAATGACTCGGCTCGTCATCCTTCGCATGGTCTCATCGCCTCACAGCGCGAGGGGTCATGGTCCGATTCAGCCCCCAGCCACAACCCGCCAGCGCCACCACCGAGGTAATCCCGATCATCGCCCACGCCCTGGGATGCAGATCCAACGCGTTGGCGTTTGCCAGCACCGTTTCAAAGAGCGACGCGACCTGCGCCCACAGGAACGTCCACCCTACTGGGATGAGCTCCGTGAATAGCGTCTCGACCCCCCCCGCAACGGCCGGGGCCAACAACGAGATCGTAACGGCCACCGCCGCAATCGGAACGAGGCTACCGACCGCCAGTCCGCCCACCACGAGCCAGACGCGACCGCTGTCGATCAGCTCCCGCAACGTGGCCCGCACCCGCCGTGCCCACCGAGGATGCGGTCTCCATACGGCCGACAGCACGAGATCCCCGAACTCCCGTCGCGGTTGCGGTGTCGGAAGTGCAGTGACCATCCGGTGGATCACCGGGTCTTCCTCGGCGGGCGTCAGCCCGTTGTGAACATCGTCACTCATGTCCTCCATCCCTACGTTGTGCCCTCCTCCGAGTTTCACTCTCGCATGGGCTCGAGCAGGTCGCGCAGCTCGGCACGTGCACGATGGATATACGTTTTGACCGTACCTAGAGGCAGGTCGAGGATGTCAGCGATCTCGTCGTACGGACGGCCCTCGATGTGCCGCATGATGATGCACGCCTGGTACTCTGGGCGGAGTTGCGCGATGGCCGCCTCGATGGCCGACCCGATTTCACGGGCCTCCAGTTCCTCGAGCGGGGATTCTGCGACGTCACCGACCTGCAGAGAGGTTGCCTCTACCCGGTCCGGAGTGGTTGCGTTGGGGCCGCCTTCGAGGGAGAGGGTATCCAGCTCCTTGCGCCGCAACTGATCGATCGCCGCGTTGTTGGCGATCTTGAAGATCCAGGAGGAGAACTTGTACTCCGGACGGTAGCGATCGAGGGCGTTCAGCACCTTCACGAAGGTCTCCTGTGTGAGATCCTCCGCGAGCTCGCGATCGCGTACCATGCGATGGATGAGCGCGTATACCGGACGCTCGTAGCGCCGCAGCAACTCTCGGTGGGCCGTTTCCGCCCCTTCGAGAGCCCACGCAACGATCTCCTGATCGCTGAGGCTGGTGGTCTCGGGAGTACTCATCCGGTATGGACTCTACACCCCGGCCGGCAGGATAGTTTCAGATTGAACCATTCTTGCAGCAAGTTCAAGCGTACCAGTAGCTTTCGGCTCTATGCCGTCCTCACCTTCTGACGTCGCATCGCGCGATCGGGCCAGCAAGCGCTCGTACGTGCGGGAGATGTTCGCGGCGATTGCGCCGCGATACGATCTGCTGAACCGCCTGCTCAGCCTCACCGTTGACCGCCGGTGGCGACGTCGCGCGGTCGACGTGTTGGAGTGGGACCGAGAACCAGGGGGGCGGTACCTCGATGTGTGTGCGGGTACGCTGGATCTCGCCGCCGAGCTGCGCCGCCGCCCCGAGTTCACGGGGACCGTCGTGGGCGCGGACTTCGTCGTGCCGATGCTACGCTTGGGAATCGAGAAAGCCCCACGGCTCGACGCGGTGGGCGCCGATGCCCTCGGCCTGCCGTTTCCGGATGCTACCTTCAACGGCTGTATGGTCGCGTTCGGCATCCGAAACCTGGCGGACATGAACGTGGGGCTCGCCGAGATGGCGCGGGTGCTACAGCCGGGTGGACGCCTCGTGGTACTGGAGTTCTCGCTGCCGACTCGGTGGCCGGTGCGTTCGTGGTACCTGGCGTACTTCCGGTACGTGCTGCCGCGCATCGGCCGACTGGTGTCCAAACATACGAGTGCATACACGTACCTGCCAGATTCCGTGCATGCCTTTCCGGAACCGCGGTCGATGCTCACGCAGATCGCTACACACCCGTTCACCGACGTCGGGCATCGCGCCCTCACGTTCGGTGTCGCTTCCCTGTACACGGCGGTGCGAGCGTGAGTGGACCGGGAAGTCGCGGGGCGCAGGCGGTGGCGCGCGGCCATACGGGCATGACCGTGCGAGGGGCGTCGTGACGGAGCGACGGAAGCGAGCGAAACGCCCGGGCCGCGATCGATCGACACGCCGAGCCCGGCGCTCGACGCGACGGGCGCCCAACCGACCGGCGCCCGATGGGCCACCGCGGCACCCGCACAAGACGCCGACGCCGAATCGGAGGGGACGATGAGGCGCTCGGGTCCGCGACGACTACGACGCCGCAGCAGGGTCACCCCATGAAGGTCGGAGTGATTTCTGACACGCATGGGCTGCTACGCCCGGAGGTCTTCGATGTCTTCGCTGAGGTCGATCACATCCTGCACGCCGGCGACGTGGGATCGGTCGACCTGCTCCTGGAGTTGGAGGCTGTGGCCCCGGTGACCGCCGTGCGAGGGAACACCGACGGCTTCGACGTGCGCACCCGGTGTCCCCAGGTGGCGCGGACCGACCTGAACGGGCAGCGCGTCGTCGTGACGCACGGCGATCAGTTCGGGTCGCCCGATCCCGATGCGCTGATGCAGGCCTTCCCCGAGACCGAGATCATCGTGTACGGGCACACCCATAAGCCGTTTCTCGAGCTGTACGACTATCTCGTCACCGTGATGAACCCCGGTTCGGCAGGCGCGGCGCGGTTCGGCGCCGCGCCGACGGTGGGGATCCTCGATCTCGAGGCCGGCCTCCCGCCCCGGGGGAGGATCGTGGAGCTGGGTAGGGCCTAGCCGGATATGTGACGGCGGGGGCAGCCGGGCCGCGACCGTCGGCGCTGCTGCTCGCCACGAAGCGCCCGTCACATCTCGACGATCAGCAGATAACCCATGAACGTCACGAACCCTGCCAGCAGCAGAAAGGCGTTCGCTCGGGAGATGCGGCGACCCCGCAACATCATTGGGAGAAGAAAGATCGAGAACGCCAGCATCGCCCAGTTGTCGAGCGCGATGGCCCTCGCGTGTACCGGTACCGGAAAGATCGTCGCGGTGATGCCCAGAATGGCGAGGAGGTTGAAGATGTTCGAGCCGATGACGTTGCCGAGGGCGATCTCGTTCTCGTCCTGCGCGGTGGCCATGATACAAGTGGCGAGCTCGGGGAGGCTCGTGCCCATAGCGATGATCGTGAGGCCAATGATGCGCTCCTGGATGCCGACGGTGCGGGCGACGGTTACGCTCCCGGATACCGCGAGATCCGCGCCGATGATGAGCGCGATGATTCCACCGACTACCAGCGCCAGGCTCTTCCCCCAGGCGCGACCGAGTCCGTCCTCGACGTGGGCCGCCCGTCGCACGTCCTGGTCCAGGGCCCGAACCTCGCTCGGAGGGACGCCGCGCTTGGTCAGGACGACCATGCTGCTCATGAAGATGCCGAGGCCGATCACGAGGGCCAGACCATCCAGGCGGTCCACCGTACCGTCCCGCGCGAGCAGCACCGTCAGGAGCGCCGCAAAGAACATGACCGGGTACTCGAACCGAATGGTCTGGCGCCGGACCGGAACTGGGGCGAGGATTGCGGCCGTGCCGAGGATGGCTCCGAGATTGAAGATGCACGAGCCGATGACATTCCCATAGGCGATGTCGGTCGACTGCCGTGCGGCGGCGTCGAGGCTCACGGCTAGCTCCGGCAGGCTGGTGCCCATGGCGACGACCGTGAGGGCCACGACCGCGGTCGACAGGCGCGCGAGCATGGCCAGGACCACCGCCCCGCGAACGAGGAAGTGACCGCCGACCAGGAGGACGGTCAGTCCTGCCACGATCTTCACGACAGCCAGGATCATGGCGTCACTCCACCGGGCAACGCCGTTGTGAGCCACTCGTCCAGCGGCACGGTATGGCGCAGTGCCGCCGGTCGTCGGCGGAACCAGCTCATGACCAGAACGGTCTCGTCGATCGCATGGCTGGGGACCGGGCCGGGCTGTGCGTGATCGCCGGCGTGCTCGGCGACCAGGGCTCGAAAGGCCTCGCGCTCGATGGGAGTGCGGGGGGCGGGAGCGGCCGCCCGCACCTGGGCACGGCGGATGACGTATGCCCGGTCGTCGCCGTGCACTCCCGTGTCCAGGTACACGAACGTCATGCCCTCGAGCGCGGCGTGCAGACGCGTGCACGCCTGGAGCAGCCAAGTGAGGACGTCGAATCGGTCGCGCCACCAGGCCGCCCGCTCGAAATCCTGCGCGGCGCTCGCCGCCGTCATCGCCTCGACCACGCGGTTCACGGGCGCGACCGTGCGGCACTCGAGAAACGCCAGGGCCTCAGCCACCCGCGTGCGGTACGCTGCCTCGGTCACGAACCCGGCACACGGTCCGCTGCAGGTGCCCAGCTCGTGCCGCAGGCAGCCTGCCCGTGTCGCCGTCTCGAAGAGGTCACCCTGTCCCCGGTACACGATCGGCATCCGGAGGGAGCAATCCCTGAGGCCCAGCAAGTCATTGAGCACGCGGATGGCCTCCTGCAGCTGGCCCACGCCGAGAAACGGACCATAGTGCCACACGTCCGCCCCAGCCGGATTGCGCCCGACGTAGAGCTTGGGAGCGGAACCGCCGGAGATCTTGACGAACGCCGCCCGGCGTCGCCGGTTCATGCGGACATTGAACACCGGCCGGTGACGGTGGATCTGACGCATTTCCGAAAGGAGCGCGGCGAACTCCGAGGGCGCGTAGTCCCACTCGATGTCGGCTGCCGCGTGGAGGATGCGGGCGGCCTTGTCCTCGGGGTACTGCGCCCGGAAGTAGCTCAGCAGCCGGCTGCGCAGGCGCTTGGCCTTGCCGACGTACATGACGCGACCGGACGCGTCCAGCATGCGGTAGACGGCGGGTCGGTCTTCGGCGAGCACCACGACGCGTTGCCTGAGCTTCGTGACCTCGCCGAGGGGAAGGGTGAGTGCGTGCGCTACCGCCATCCTCGCCGCGAGCGGATGAACCGGTGGAGGAAGAGGAACTTCTCGTATACGAGGACGTCCTTGCGCCGGCGCCCGAGCTCGGCGAGGAGCTCCTTCATGCGCCCGCGCCTCGTGAGGTAGAACCGAAACACCTCGGCGAAGTCTTCCAGCGGATGGGTTGCCGCGTAGGCGGTAACGTGTTGCGCATTCCCGAGGCTCACCCGTCTGCGGTAGAAATCCACCCAGGTGTCGTCTCTCACCCTGTAGGCCTTGTGCACCTCTCCGAACACCCGCTTGAACGTCTCCGAGCGCGCGAGGTGCCAATTGTGATACAGGTAACTGTGTCCCAGCTCATGGCAGATGAGTCCGACCAGGAGCGGCCACGGAATCTCGTCCCGGCGCTGCACGCCGACCACGTAACTGCTGTCGATCTCGATGATCTTGGGCGTGCGTGGATCCACGCCCGACACGCCCGGCCGCAGCAGCACACGGTAGCTCCAGTCCTTGATGCGGGAGACCAGCAGGAGCCGGCGGATCCGTGTGAGGGCCCGGTCGATGAGGTCCCGGCCCGTGGCGTCGAATCCGCACCATGGGCACACTTCCATCCAGTCGTTCACGCCGCGGTCACAGTGCGGACAGGCGCCCTCGAACCGTGTGTCCTCCCATTCCTGCTCGCCGCCGCACCAGGGACAGAAGGCCATCGGGTACTGCACGCCGCCGCCGCAGTCCCAGTCGCACCAGGCATCGAACCGGAAGCCCTTCGGTGCCTTGAGCGGAACCTCGGCGGACACCCCATCCTCCGCGATCGTCGAGCTGCACCACGGACAGAAGGAGTGCGCGTCGGAGACCACCCAGCCGCAGTAGTAGCATTCCGCTCCCGTGATCGGAGGGTCGTCCTCCCACACCTGGTCGCGGCCACACCCCGGACAGAACGGCCAGAACCGTTGCAGTGCCTGGCCGCACTTGCAGCGGTACTCCAGTTGCGGCGTCGGGTGTCGGCGTGTGCGTTTCTGCATACGTGTCGGTGTTGCGTCGATTCGGGAGGGCCGTCGTTGTGCGTCGCCGTCTAAGCTAACAGGTCCGCACGGGTTTGCCGCAGTACCGACGCAGGGTCATGGAGCGGTGCCCTGGCAGCGCCAGCAGAACGTCGTGGAGCGACCGTCGATGGCGTGGGTAGTGGCCAGCCGGCTCCCGCAGCGGACACACGGCTCGCCCCCGCGCCCGTACACCTGCAGCGCCTTCTGGTATGACCCTGTCTGTCCGGTGCCGGTCCGGTAATCGCGCACCGTAGTCCCGCGCTTGCGGATCGACGCGCGGAGCACGGCTCGCACGGTGCCGTGCAGGCGATCCACCGCGTCGGGGGAGAGCCTATCGGCAGGGAGGGACGGGTCGATGCCCGCCTCGAACAGAGCCTCGTTGGCGTAGATGTTCCCGACACCGGCGATCCGCCGCTGGTCCATGAGCACCTTCTTGATGGCTTGGCGGGTGTTCCCCAGGGACTGGGCAAACACGGCAGGAGTGAAGCCACGCTCGAGCGGCTCCGGGCCGAGGCTGGCGTCGTATCGGGACCACCCGGGCTCGTCGAGGAGCCAGATAGTTCCGAGGCGCCGGACGTCGCGGAAGACGAAGCGCATGCCACCGCCGATGCTCGCCTCGAGGACGGCGTACCGTCGCTCGTCCACCCGAAGCCTGTGGTCGACCACCAGGAGTGACCCGGTCATCCTCGGCTGGATGACCATCCGGCAGCCGATGTCCAGCAGAAACACCACGTGCTTGGCTCGTCGGTCCACTGAAACGACCGCCGTGTTGCGCAGCGCCCGCAGCAATCGGCGCGCCGTCACGCCCCGCAGGACGTCGTGATGGTAGAGTCGGGGGTACCGGAGCGTCCGTCCGACCAGGTGAGGCCGAAGCTCGCGGACGATGGTTTCTACTTCAGGCAGCTCCGGCACGGGCTGCCTCGCGCCAGGCAATGTCGCAGCGGTACTGGCGTCCCTCGAACACGATTGTTTCTGCCAGGTGACGGCTCCGCTCCGCGGCCACGATCACGTCCGTTCCGAGGCCGGTGGCGCATAGTACCCGCCCGCCCGCCGTGCGCAGCACGCCCTCGTCGTCCCGCCGAGTGCCGGCGTGGAACAGGAGCGTGTCCGCCGGCAGTTCCTCCGGAAGCTCGATGGGCGATCCCTTGAGTGGCGGTCCGGGATAGCCCTGGGCTGCAACCACGGTGGTGACGGCGGCGGTAGCGGCTGGAACGGTGACCCTATCGGGAGACCACTGCTCGCCGGCGGCGATCGCCCACATATGGGAGGCGAGGTCGATGTCGGCCGCTGGCAGCACGACCTGCGCTTCCGGATCGCCGAACCGGCAATTGAACTCGAGCACGGAGAGGGACCCGTCCTCCGCCACCATGAGACCCGCGTACAGCACGCCACGATATGGTGTGCCACGCTCGGCCATCTCGCGGAGGACCGGTAAGAGAGCTCGCTCGCGCACCTCTCCCAGCATGGTGTCCGTGACGATGGAGACGGGGGTGTAGGCTCCCATGCCCCCGGTGTTCGGTCCGGTATCCCCCTCGCCGATGCGTTTGTGATCCTGCGAGGCCGGGAGCAGCATGACACGCTCGCCGTCGGTGAGCGCGAGGATCGACAGCTCCTCGCCCGCGAGGAACTCCTCGATCACGACCGTGGAGCCGGCATCCCCGAACTGACCGGCGAACATGTCCTCCACGGCGCGTGAGGCGTCGGTGCGGCGCTCACAGACGATCGCGCCCTTGCCGGCGGCGAGTCCCGACGCCTTGACGACCAGTGGCTCGGGGTGCTTGGCAACGTACGCCAACGCCTCACGCGCATTGGTGAAGGTCCGAGACGCCGCGGTCGCGACTCCGGCGGCTACCATGATCTCCTTCGCGAAGGCCTTGGATGCCTCGAGCATGGCCGCAGCGGCGGTCGGGCCGAACACCCGGTGGCCCCGGTGCGCCAGGTGGTCTGTCAGGCCGGCGGCAAGCGGCGCTTCCGGCCCAACCACGGTCAGGTCGATGCCATGGTGACGGACCGCGTCCAGGATCGCGCCGTGGTCGTCAATGTCAATCGGCAGATTGGTGCCCAGCTGGGACGTGCCCGGATTGCCGGGGGCGCAGTACACGCTGCCCGACCGCGACAACGCCCAGCAGAGCGCGTGCTCGCGGCCGCCGCCCCCGACGACCAAGACCTTCATTCCTTGTCCTTTGTCTTGAGGGCCTCGGTGAACGCCGCTGCCGCCCGCTTGGCCGCATCGGTTACGTTCGTCACTGTCTCCTTGGCCTCGTGGGCGTAGTGGCGTGCCGCCTCACCGAAGTCCGTCGCGAACGAGCGCTCTTTTTCCTCCGCGCCCCGATGCGTGTACTCATCCTGCATGATCTTCTCGTATGCCCCGGTGTCGATCCAGCGCTGTAACTCGGCCGCCCGCAGCGTGTGGAACGGGTGCGTCATACCGAGCGTGTTGAGGATCTTGTAGATGGCGTCGATGGGGCCGCCCTGTTCCTCGTACTCCTGCGCCTGCACCATGAAGGCCTCGAGGTCCATGTCCTTCATGGAACCGCCGCCTGCGAGCTTGAGGAAGACCCGCAGCGACGCCTCCCGATCCTGGCTCGCCAACAGCCCGGCTCGGTCCGACGAGAGCTCGCTCTTGCGATACCACTCGAGCAGCGCGAGCTGGATGGGCAGGAGCACGATGCCGGCGAGGAACGGCAGGTTCCGGAATCCGAGCTCGAGGATGAGAATGGTCACCGTGCGGTATAACGTGTGGCCGCTCATGACGTGACCGAGCTCGTGTCCCAGGAGTACGCGCAGCTCGTCCTCGTCCAGCAGGTTGACCGCTCCCGAATTGAGCACGATGAAGGGATGATCGACACCCACGGCTCCTGCATTGACCATCGGCGTCTGCGAGACGAAGAGGGGCGGTGGCTCCGGCCAGTCCATCGTCGTCGTCACTTCGGTCATGAGCTGGTGGAGGTGGGGGAACTGCGTCGGTCCCACTCGTACGGCGCTGGCCTGAAAGATCAGGCGGATGCCCCGCTCTCCGAAGAAGCCGACGATCTTTCGAACCGCCTCGTTGAAGCCGGGAACTGCTCGCACCGCCTGGAGCGCTGCGCGGTCCGCCGGATGCTCCCAGGAGACTGCGGCGATGTCGGACAGGATCTTGCGAGGGCGCTCGGTCGGTACGCTGCCCGTAGGGTCGGTCATGGTTTCCTCCAGGTATGCCGGTCTCCCGGCGCGATTCGATGACTGCTAGACCGTACGCACATCCTCATCCCCGGTTTCATACACTCACGCCACCTTCGCTGCCTGCAGCGCGTGGTCGAGATCCGCGAGGAGATCCTCCACGTCCTCGATTCCCACGGACAGGCGGACGAGGCCGTCCGTGAGTCCCATCTCCTCCCGCATCGATTTGGGGACGCTGGCATGCGTCATCGACGCCGGATGTCCGATCAGGCTCTCCACTCCTCCGAGTGACTCGGCGAGCGCAAACAGCCGAGTGCGCTCCACAACCGCACGGGCGCGGTCGAGACTGCCGACATCCAGCGAGATCATTCCGCCAAAACCAGTCATCTGCCGACAGGCCAGCTCGTGCTGTGGATGACTCGGCAAGCCGGGATAGTACACCTGCTCCACGAGGGAATGGTCCGCGAGCCACGCCGCGATGCGGCGGCCGTTCCGGTCGTGCCGCTCCATGCGGAGGTGCAGGGTCTTCGTGCCGCGCAATGCGAGCCAACAGTCCATGGGGCCCGGAACGGCGCCGACCGCGTTTTGCAGAAACGCCAGCCGCTCGGCCAGGTCGTCTCGCGTGGTGAGCACCATCCCGCCCACCATATCGCTGTGACCGTTCAGGTACTTGGTCGTCGAGTGCACGACGACCTCGGCGCCGAGCCCGATCGGTTGCTGCAGCGCCGGCGTGGCGAACGTGTTGTCGACGACGAACACGATCCCGTGGCCGCGCGCGAGCTGGGCCACGGCGGCCAGGTCCGTGAGGTGCATCATGGGGTTGGTCGGCGTCTCGACGAACACCATGCGCGTCGCTTCCGTCACCGCGGCCTCGACGTTCGCCGGGTCACGGGTGTCCACGAAGGTGAAGCGGAGTCCGAGGCGCTCGAACACCTGGGTCATGATGCGGTGCGTCCCGCCGTACACGTTCGCACCGCAGATCACGTGGTCACCCGCGGAGAGCAGCTTGAGCACCGCGTCGGTCGCGGCGAGACCCGATGCGAACGCGACGCCGTGGGGGGCGACCTCCAGTGCCGCCACATTGCGCTCCAGCGCGTCACGCGTCGGATTCCGGGTCCGGGCGTACTCGAAGCCCTTGTGGCGGCCGAGCCCGTCCTGCACGTAAGTGGACGTCTGATAGATGGGGCTCATGATGGCCCCACTCGTCTCGTCGGGGCGTTGGCCGGCGTGCACGGCGCGGGTGCCGAAAGCGGTGGTCAGATCGTCGTCGAAGGTACGTGTCATGGCTGTTGGCGTTCGAGGGGGCCACGGAACCTATACCGGGCAAAGGTGCTTCGGCAACGTTAGCTTTCGCGCCATGTCTGACACTCTCATGCGCAGCGTCTCCGGTGTCCGGGGCATCGTCGGCACCGACTTGACACCGGACGTTGTGGCGCGGTACGCAGCGGCGTTCGGCCGTCTGGTGGCTGACCAGGGCGGGACGACCGTCGTCCTGGCCAGGGACTCCCGGACGTCGGGGCCGGTGTTCGCGGACGCCGCCCGGGCGGGACTCCGAGCTGTCGGCCTGTCCGTCATCGAGTGCGGGATGGTGCCGACGCCCACGGCTCAGCTCGCGGTCGAGCATCATGGTGTGGGTGGCGGCATCATCCTCACAGCCAGCCACAACCCCGTCGAGTGGAACGCGCTCAAGTTCGTCGGCGCGGACGGCATGTTCCTGGACCGGTCCGCGGCGGACCGGCTGTTCGCCATCGCGGACGGCGGCCGTCTCCCATACGCGGAGTGGGACGGTCTTGGGACACTCACGCATGACGATGAGGCCGTCCGGCGGCACCACGACGCGATCCTCGCGCTGCCGTTCGTCGACACCAAGCGTATCCGGCAGTGCGGTCTGCATGTTGTCCTCGACTGCGTGCGGGGAGCGGGGGGGACGATCATGCCGGTGCTGCTCGAAGCCCTCGGTTGCCGCGTCGATGGCATCGATCTGGAGCCGGACGGCCGGTTCCCCCGGGCGCCGGAGCCCGTGCCGGCCAACCTCGGCACGCTGGGCGCCGCGGTGCGTGAGCATCGGGGCGACCTGGGCATCGCCGTCGATCCCGACGTCGACCGGCTGGCGCTCGTGGACGAGACGGGCCGGGCCATTGGAGAGGACTATACGCTCGCCTTCGCGGTCCGTGCGGTCCTCGAACGACAGGTAGGCCCAGTGGTCACGAACCTATCGACCTCGCTGGTCGTGGACGACGCCGCGCGCGAGTTCGGCGTCACGGTGACGCGAGCCCCGGTCGGGGAGGCGAACGTGGCGCGTGCGCTTCGAGATGCCCACGCGGTAATCGGAGGTGAGGGAAACGGGGGTGTCATGCTACCCGCCCTCCACGTCGGTCGTGACGCGCCGCTCGCAGCCGCGCTGATACTCGAGCTCCTGAGCCGCAGCGCCAAAACGGTAGGCGAGCTGGTCGCCGCGTCGCCGCGCTACTCGATCGTGAAGGCCAAGGCGCCCCGCGGAGCGACTCTCGAACCGGTGTATGCCGGCTTGGCGACGGCGTTCTCTGATGCAGCGACCGATCGGCAGGATGGCCTCAGACTGGCATGGGAGTCGCGCTGGCTCCATGTCCGTCCCTCGGGTACGGAACCCATCGTGCGGCTGATCGCCGAGGCGCCCAGCGAGGACGAGGCGCAGACGCTCGTCGCTCGCGCTTCCGAGATCCTCCAGGGGTTCTGACCGGGGAACCCGTGGATACGGAACTGCCCCAGGTGCTCGTCCGGCCATGCGCGTAGTGCTGCAGCGGGTCTCGCGCGCCTCCGTCACCGTGGACGGGATCGTCATAGGGGCCATTGGGCCGGGGCTCGCTCTCCTCGTCGGCTTCACGGCGGACGACGGCACGACGCAGGTCGAGTGGATGGCCGAGAAGATTGCCGGCCTGAGGATCTTCGGTGACGATGCAGGCAAGCTCAACCGGGATGTCCGCGACGTTGACGGCGCCGTGCTCGTCGTCTCGCAGTTCACGCTCTACGGCGATACGCGGAAGGGTCGCCGGCCCTCCTTCGTGACGGCTGCACCCCCCGAGCAGGCCGAACCGTTGTACCGCGAGTTCGTCGAGGCCTTCCGGGCACGAGGGCTCTCAGTCGAGACCGGTGCGTTCGGGGCTGTGATGGAGGTCGCGATCGTGAACGACGGCCCCGTGACGCTGGTGCTCGAGCGATGATCGTGCTCGCCTCGGCATCACCCCGGCGGCGCCACCTGCTCGAGATGCTCGGCATCCCGCACGAGGTCCATCCAGTAGATGTTGACGAGACGCGGCTGCCCGGTGAGAAGCCGGAGGCGATGGCCGTGCGGCTCGCGGAGGTCAAGGCACGCGCAGCGCTCGCCCAGCGGCCGGACGACCTCGTGCTGGCAGCCGATACCGTGGTCACCTTCGACGATCGGGTGCTCGGCAAGCCGGAAGACCCGGCCGACGCCGAGCGGATGCTGGCGCTGCTGTCGGGCCGCAGCCACCGGGTCGTCACCGGTGTGGCGCTCGCGCTGCCGGGCGGAGAGGTGCGCCACCGGTACGACACGACTCGTGTATGGTTCCGCGAGCTCTCACCCGAGCTGATCCGATCGTACGTGGCCACGAGGGAACCGCTCGACAAGGCGGGAAGTTACGGGGTACAGGGGGTGGGTGCGGTCCTCGTGGAGCGGGTGGACGGCGACTTCTTCTCCGTAATGGGCTTGCCGCTCCGATTGGTGGTGGAGCTGCTCGAGGGTGCCGGCCGTCCCTACCGATTCACGCGGTAGACCGGTACGACGCGCGTCTTCCCCCTGAGCTGGAGCGGGTCGAGGAGCTCGACAGGCGGCGGCGCCTTGAGCGCCCTGTAGAACGGTTCGGAGAGCAGAATCTCGCCCGGGCCCGCCTTGGAGCACAACCGCGAGGCCGTGTTCACGGCATCCCCGATCACGGTGTATTCCAGCCGTCGGTCGCTGCCGATGTTACCGGCGAAGACCTCGCCGAAGTTGATGCCAATCCCGATCTCCATAGCCGGGCGTCCTTCACCGACCCATTTGTCGTTCAGTTGCGCGAGGACCTCCTGCTGCCCAATCGCCGCACGCATGGCGCGGTCGGCGTCGTCGGCGTAGCTGATCGGCGCGCCCCACAGGGCCATGATCGCGTCGCCCATGAACTTGTCGAGGGTGCCACCGTGCTCGAACACGATCTCGACCATCTCGGTGAAGTACTCGGTGAGCAGCGACGCGATCTCGTCGGGGCTCATCGACTCGGACATCTGCGTGAAGCCCCGGATGTCGCTGAAGAACACCACCACCGGACGCTTCGTCCCACCGAGCTGGACCTCGTCGGCTGCGTCCGCGATCTGGCTGGCGAGGTCGGGGGCGAAGTAGCGTTGGAAGTTGGAGAGCACAACGGCCTCGCGGCGGATGCGCTCGGTAAGCCGGCTGTTCTCGATCGCGACCGCCGCGATCGCGGAGAAGGCAATCAGAAACTCGAGGTCCTCGTCATCGAACGAGTTGGTGGCTGTGAGATTGTCGACGTAGAGGATGCCCAGGACTCGCCCGTCGCTCCCCATGAGCGGCGTACACATGGCGCTGCGGACACTCTGCATCACGATGGACTTGCCCTTGAACCGCTCGTCGGCAGCCGCGTTGTCGGTCAGGATCGCCAGTCGCTCGTCCACTGCTCGGCGGGCAATCGAGCGCGGGACGCGCGCACCCTCTGACTCGTCCAGCCGGTTGCGAGACATGCGCGGCACCAGCTCCTCGGCATCACCCTCCAGCATCAGGATCGAGACGCGGTCCACATTCATCACTTTGAACGTGATGTCGACGACCTTCTCCAGCAGCCGATCGACGTCTTGCTGTTTCGACAGCTCCTTCGAGATCTCGAGTAGGAGTGCCAGCTTCTCGGCGTGGACCGCCTCGGCGGAATCCCCGATCGCGGCCGCTCGGCCGCCGCTGCGCCGCGAAGCCACCCGCTCCTCCAGATCCGTGGGCTCCCCGACGGCCACCTGCTTGACGATCGTCGCCTCCGGAGCGGGGATGGTGAACGCGCCCGACTCCCGCGGCACCGCGGGCATCGACGCTGACGTCACGGCGACCACGTTGAACGCCACCTTGCCGAAGGTCACAACGTCACCGTCGCCGACAACCGAGGCGGTGACGTGTGTTCCGTTTACAAACGTGCCGTTACTGGAGCCGAGGTCCTGCACCCGGATCCCCTCCGCGGTCAGGGTGAGCTCCGCATGCCGCCGCGAGACGGTCGGGTCGTATACGGGAATGTCCGAGGTGACGGCCCGGCCGACCACGAAGGTCCGCCCGGCGGTGATCTCCAGGGCTTGCTCTCCCGAAGTGCTCAGCAACTTGAACGCGGCCACGGCTTGGCTCCTCGCTCGGGACAATATACGGGCTCCGGAATCCCGCGGGGAATGCAGCGACCGTCAGCGCGGAGCAGCCACCCGATAGGTTCCGGGTGCCGGCAGCCTCCCGCTCACCGCATCATTCCCGGTGAATCCGGAACCCGATACCCGCTGCCACCGGTCGATACCCCCGTCCTCCCAGAGCGTGAGCGCCTCGGCGTATTCGAGCCGGTTCGCGTAGGTTGGCGACCCGTCGGCTCCGCTGAGATCACCGTACGCCGCGAATGAGACGGTGACGGTCGGTGTGCCGCCAGGCGTGAAGTCGAGGCCGGCCGGACGCAGGGTGAGACCGTATGCTCCCGGCACCGGCTCGAGGGTGACGCGCACCGAGTCGTCGGAACCGAGCGGCGTACCGTTCAGAGCGGCGAGCGCTGCTGCCGGGAAACGGATCTCAACGTAGAGCGAGTTGAAGGCGTCGGGGTGCAACACGCGATGTAGCACCGTTCGCGAGTTGACCACGTAGAACGATGCGGGGGCGGGGGCCGGGGCTCCCACCTGCAGCGGGAGGAACAGCAGCTCTGACCCGCTGAGGGTGGTGGCGGTGGGGATGGTGATCTCGTCACACCCGGCGGCGAGCAGCAGCATGAGCGCGCTTGCCGCGCGTCGCAGGGGCCGTGATATTGCCTGCCGATGCCTCAGCGTGTTCTCCTCGCGGCCTGTCTGGTTCTGCTCGTCCCCGCAGGAATACTGGGACAGGACTGGAACTCCGATGCGGCCGAGGTCCTCGTGGCCCGCGGTATCGCGCAACGGGCCGTCCGGCAGGGTGACACCACGCTGACGGACTTCCGGGTGCGGGCACATGGGTTCGTCTTCTTCCTCGGACAGCTCGCCGAAGGGCTGCGGGAGCCGCCGCGCCTGGTGAAGTCGGACCAACTGATGCTCCAAGTCTATTGGAAGGCGCCGGATCGCAGCAAGCAGGTGATTCTGGGCTGGCGCGACCGCGCCGACCTGCCCACGGATATCCAATACCATCGCGATCACCTCGGCATCGTCCAGAACAACTTCAGCGATCGGATCCGACTCGGCGAGGGGGATGAGGTGCGCGACATCACGCACCCGCTCGCTCCGGACGGCCCTGCCCTGTACGACTACGCGCTGACGGACTCGGTCACACTGTACCTGCCCGACCGGGCAGTGCGGGTCAAGAAGGTCCTCGTGCGTCCCAAGGACTTCTCGGAGCCACGGGTCGTCGGGAGCCTCTACTTCGACGTCGAGACCGCGGACGTCGTCATCTTCCAATTCAGCTTCACCCGAAGTGCCTACCTCGACAATACCCTCGAGGACATCACGATCCTGCTGGAGAACGGGCTGTTCGAGGAGCGGTACTGGCTGCCGTACCGTCAAGAGATCGAGATCCGTCGCCGCACCAAGTGGCTCGATCTCCCGGCGCGAGGGATCATTCGCGGGCGGTGGGAGATCGAGGGCTACGAGTTCAACGTCGGGTTGCCCGACGGCCTGTTCCGGGGGTCGGAGATCGTAGCGGCGCCGAAGGCCGTGCGCGACACGTTCACGTGGGACGAGCCGCTCCACGCCGCGATCCAGGAGGTCGCGGGACCAGTGATGACCGTCGATCTCGAGGAGGTGCGCGGACAAATCGCCGAGACGGCAGGTGCGGCGGCCATGTCGGGCCTGGCCTCGACGCGGCTCAGTGTCGGTTCTATCTCCGATCTCCTGCACTTCAATCGCGTGGAGGGACTCGCCCCGGGGTTGGGGACCATCTTTCGCCCGGGCAGCAAGACCACGGAGATCGACATCTGGGGGTCGGTCGGCATCTCCGACGAGCGGGCCAAGGGACGACTCGGCGTGTCGCACCGCATCGGCGGTCTCACCCTGGAGGCACGCGCCGCGCGCGAGATCCGGGACGTGAGTGATGAACCGGTGATCTCGCCGCTGCTCAACAGCGTGCTGGCGCAGGAAGTCGGTAATGACTACGGCGACTACACGCTGCTGAACGAGGCCTTCGTCGGCCTGCGTCGGGACTTTGGAGTGCTCGGCGGGATCGCCGTCTCAGCCGGGGTGCAGCACAGCGAGTCGGTCGCCGTCGTCGCAACACCGGCTACGGGGACCTTCCGGGTCAATCCGCCGCTCGGTGTGGGCACGCTCGCCGTTGCCCGCCTCACGGTGGAACGCCGCAGCCCGGTACTCGCCGTGCGCAGCGGCGTCAGTGGTGCCGTCACCGTCGAGGGGGGCACGGGGGAGGGCCGCCAGTACCTTCGGCTGCGCGGGACAGGGCACGCTCACGTAAGCGTCGGTGCGACACGGGTCGTGCTGCGGGTACTCGCGGGGTGGGGATCTTCCGACCTGCCTCCGTACCGGACGTTCGTCATGGGTGGGCGGGGGACCCTGGTTGGGGAAGAGTTCCGCCGCTGGGGAGGTCGCCACACCGTGCTCGGGCACGTCGAGTGGCAGCTTCCGGTGCCGGTTCCAGCGATCCCGCTCGGACCCTTCGTGAATACGGGGCGCCGTGTCATTCTGTCTCCGTTCGTGGCGGTGGGCTGGGCCGGCGGGGGCGTCGACGGCCTTCCGTGGCAACCGAGCGAGGGCGTCCGACCAGTGGCTGGGATCAGCCTCGAGTGGTTCCACCGATTCTTCCAGATCGATTTCGGAGTCGGATTGCGCGACGGTGACGTGAGCCTGGTAGTCGACGTCACACGAGATCTTTGGGGAATTCTCTGACCACAGCACGAACCCATCCTCCCAGGGAATCGGGCGGAAGGGTACCGTTCGTCGTGGATCCGGTGTGGCGTGCCATTCAGGACTCCGGTATCATTTAGGTGGCGGCAACAAACCACTACAGCCGAAGTGCCCAATCAGGGCGGGGGTGGCATCGTTAGGACCTTCATCGATGAGTGGCTGCGACCGACGGTCGCGGGAATCGTGGGCCAGGAGAGGATCGAGGGAATCCGGGAGTCCGAGGAGGACTTCGAGTCGCTCTGGGAGGCCGTCGTGGGTCTCAAGCTCACGACTGACGAGGTGCTGCTCGGGTCCCTCTCCACGCGATTCCGTCTGAAGCTGGCCGACCTGTCGCGGAGTGAGAGCGCCGCGCGCGACCTCCTGCCGGAGGGGGTGGCACGCCGGTATCAGATTCTCCCCATCACGGTCTCCGACTCCGTGCTGGAGATCGCCACGGCGAATCCGTTCGATCTGGACTGTGAGAAGACGCTGGCCTTCGCGACTGGGCGTGAGGTACGCTCGCAGCTGGCCAGCCCCCGTGCCATCCGCGACAAGATCGACGAGTTCTACAAGCCCGAGAACGTGCTGAATCAGCTGCTCGAGGGCATGGATGTGGCCGACATTGAGCAGCTCGAAGACGAGTCCGAGGCGGACGAGCTCACCATCTCCGCCGAGGAGGCGTCGCAGCGGCCGGTCGTCCGTCTCGTCGATCTGATTCTCTCCGAGGGCATCGCTTCGCGCTCGAGCGACATCCACATCGAGCCCGAAGAGGGTGGAGTGGCGGTCCGCTACCGGATCGACGGCGTGCTGCGCCAGGTCATGAAGATCCCCCGGGCGGCGGGCCTGCCCCTCATCTCGCGCATCAAGATCATCTCCGGACTCGATATTGCCGATCGGCTGCGGCCGCAGGACGGCCGTGCACGGGTGGCGGTGAATGGCGTTCCTGTCGATCTCCGCGTGTCCACCTTGCCGGCCTCGCTCGGCGAGAAGGTCGTCATCCGGGTGCTCGACACCTCGCGCACCGTCCTCTCGCTGGAAAAGCTCGGCCTCAACGCGCGGGAGCGGGCGGAGATCGAGGAGATGTTGGACAACCGGGACGGCATCATCCTCGTCACCGGCCCTACGGGCTCCGGGAAGACGACCACCCTCTATTCCGCGATCCGGCACGTGCAAAGTGAGGGGGTCAACATCGTCACAGTCGAGGATCCGGTTGAGTACCGGATGCAGGGCATCGTACAGGTGCAGGTCCATGAGCGGGCCGGGCTGACCTTCGCGTCGGCGCTGCGCTCGATCCTGCGGCAGGACCCCGACGTGGTGCTCGTCGGGGAGATCCGTGACCGGGAGACGGCGCAGATCGCCGTCCAGGCATCCCTGACCGGACACCTCGTGCTCTCCACGCTCCACACCAACGATGCCGCCAACGCGGTAACCCGCCTGGTCGACATCGGGATGGAGTCGTACAAGATCGCCAGTGCGCTCCGGGGCGTCATGGCGCAGCGGCTCATGCGGCGCCTGTGTCCGACCTGCAAGGAGGTGTGGGTCGAGGCCGTCCCGCGCAAGCTGCATCACTGGGTGCCGCCCGACACACCGCTCTATCGGGCGGTCGGGTGTCCGGAGTGTGCCATGACGGGATACCGCGGCCGGTTCTCGATCGTCGAAGTGCTCAAGGTGACGGGCGACGTGGAACGGGCGATCGGCAGCAATGAGACCGCCGATCACATCGCGCAAATCGCCACGCGTGCGGGCATGACCTCACTGTGGGACAGCGGTCTGTCGCACGTTCTGCGGGGTGAGTCGACCATCGACGAGCTGCTCCGCGTCGTCGACGTGCCACAGGAAGACGGCCCATCCGCCCGCGCGAAGGGGGAGAAGCCGGCCGCGAAGCGTGCAACGGGTCCCCGACGGCATTCCGGTGGAACGCCTGCGGTTGCAGAGCCCCGCAGCTCGGATCCGTCGACCGCCGCTCCTTCGGGCCTGGAGGGGGCGTTTGAGCTGCTCGAGCCGGCCGAGACCACTCCGAGGCGAGGCTCCGGCGGGCAAAGGGAGACCGATGGGGTCAAGGTCCTGCTGGTTGACGACGAAGACCAGCTCCGCAAGGTCATGAGGGATTTGCTCGAGCGTGACGGCTACGACGTGGCGGAAGCGGCAGACGGTGTGCAGGCCCTCGATCAGGTCGACCGGCACGCGCCCGACATCATCGTGCTCGACCTCAACCTGCCGGGGCTCGACGGCTACGGTGTGCTGAACCACCTCCGTTCACGACCCGCGACTGACAGCATCCCGGTGGTGGTTCTGACGGCTCACGGGGACGAGGAGAGCGAGGTCCGCGTGTTCGAGCTGGGCGCCGACGACTTCCTGTCGAAGCCGTTCCGTGCACGTGCGCTATCGGTGAGGCTGCAGGCCGTCCTCGGCCGCAGGAGAGGGAGCGACCACTAGGTCTCTCGACCGGGTCCGAACGCTCAGGGCCGCGCCTCGCCGACCTCCGGCGGGGCGTTTGGCTTCACCCGCACTGGCTTGGCCGGCACTCCCAGATACAGGTGCCACGGACGGGCGTCCTTGGTCAGTACGGCACCGGCGCCCACGATGGCTTCCTCACCGACGTGCACGCCGGCGAGCACCGTGGCGTGATAGGTGATGCGCACGCCGTCACCGAGGATCGTCGTCGCATCCGTCACATCCACCTGATTTGCCAGGCTGTGGGTGTGGCTGTAGATGTTCGCGTAGTCTGCGATCGAGACCCGGTTGCCCAGGATGATGCCGCCGCGGTCGTCCAGCAGGACGTGCCGATGGATCACGACGTCGTCTCCGACTTCCACGTTGTACCCGAACGAGCACTCTACGTGCTGGAAGCACTTGAAGTTCGCGCCGCACCGTGCGAAGACGTGTCCGGCGAGGAGGCGGCGTAGCCGCACGGCGACGTCCACATTGCCGCCACCCATTGGCGAGCGGTCGAAGCCCTGCCACAGCCAGAGCAGCGGTTTCACCCGGGCGTAGCGTTCCGGGTCGATCTCGTGGTAGTACTCCGGCTCGAGGGTGACGTGTCGCGGATCGAGGCTCAGCAGTGCCGCCCGCGTCGCCGGAGGCGTGTCGGGATCCTCGAGCCGGTCGGCGTACGATCCGAAGGCCGGGTAGTAGATGGCGTACAGCGTATCGCGACACAGCAGGTCGCGGTCGCACACCGGGTCGGAGAGGCGTTCGTCCAGCTCATCGAGCCAGCCGGCGAACACCCGCTCGGCTGCCACCGGCAGAGTAACCGGCCGGAGGGGTCGCAGGGCCATGGGCCGACTTCCTCCGGCTGCGCGGCTACGGTTTGCGGTCCGCGGTGGCGCGGGCGAGTACGGAGGCGCGTTCGCCGTCCAGCACCCGTAGGATCTGCTCCCACGCGTCGTTCCGTACTACCACGTACTCCACGAGGAACGGGTCCAGCAGCTGGATACCGTCGCCGAAGACATACAGTGCGGTGGCGGTTTCCCGCTGGTTGAGCTGCTGATTGTTCCACAGTGGCGACAGCGGGATGACGGCCAGGGGGCGGAACAGTCGGCTCTGGCTGCCGATGTTGAGCTCGTCCGGGGTGAAGCGGGCCTCACGCTCGAGCGCGAAGAAGGTCACCAGAAAGACGGTCGGGTTCTGGACGCCATTCCGTCGAGCGGCGGCGTCGATCTCCTCCCGGCGGCTCTCGACGAGCCGATGGAGCGACGTGTACGTGTCGTTCGCCAAGAGCCTGATGACGCGCTCGTCGAGCGGCACCACCTGAATCCGCACAGTCTGAGTGCGTAGCTGCAGGGACACGTCGTCCTGGCGCAGCGTGCCGTACCCGGCCGGCGGGAGGCTCGGGTCCTGTTCCGTCGCCACCGCGCGATCGTCCTGTTGCGCTTGCGCGCAGCCCCACGTCCCGGCGCCCGCGAGCAACGCGAGGAGGAGTGCTTCCGAGGCCGCCGTGCGCGTCGACCAACGGCGCTGTCTGATCATCTCGTTCTCCCTCATGCGTCGCCGTCCCCGGCGAACGCGAAGATGCTGTCACGAAGGTCGTCGATCCCCTCACCGGTCCGGGCGCTGGTCACGACGCACTGATCCTCCGGGAGGCCGACTGCGGCCAAGATAGCCTCGGTGCGTTGCTTGCGTCGCCCACGACCGAGCTTGTCGGCCTTGGTGATAGCCACGAGTACCGGCAGGGCCCGGCGATCGAGCAACTCGACGATTTCCAGATCGTGCGCGGAGGGATCCCGTCGTACGTCGAGGAGCCAGACGGCGCCGACGAGCGTCTCGCGCTCCGCAACATAATCCCGGATCAGCCGCTGCAGGCCTCTCCGTTCCTCCCGACCGATCCGAGCGTAGCCGTAGCCGGGGAGATCCACGAGGTAGAACACGCCCGCATCGAAGACATTGCAGAGCCTGGTCTTGCCCGGTGTGCGGCTCGTCCGCGCGAGGGCCTTCCGGCCGGCGAAGGCGTTGATGAGCGATGACTTCCCGACGTTGGACCGACCGAGGACACAGATCTCGGGGCGTGCGGGTTCGAGCCGGAAGTCGACCGTCGGATAGCTGCCGACGAAGCTGACCGCGATCAAGCCTCCTTCTTGACCCGCGCCCGCTCGGTCACGATGAGCGGCGGCCGCCGTTCGGTGATGCACTCCTTCGTGATCACCACCTCGCGGACGTCATCCCGGCTGGGCAGGTCGAACATGACATCCGTCATGACCTCTTCGAGGATAGACCGGAGCCCCCTGGCACCGGCACCGCGCTGGATGGCCAACCGTGCCACGGCCCGTAAGGCCTCGGGCTCGAACGTGAGGCCCGCATGCTCGAGCTCGAACATCTTCCGATACTGCTTGGACAGGGCGTTCTTCGGCTCGAGCAGGATGCTGACCAGCGCCTCTTCGTCGAGCGAATCGAGCGCCACACTGACCGGCAGACGACCCACCAGCTCGGGGATGAGCCCGTACCGCAGCAGGTCGTCCGGCTCGACCTCGCTGAACGGGTTGCGCGCCAGTTGCTCTGCTGTGCCGGCCTCGACTTCCTCCTTCGAGAAGCCGATCTGACGCCGGCCCGTTCGAGCTTCGATGATCTTCTCGAGACCGTCGAACGCGCCGCCGCAAATGAAGAGGATGCTCTTGGTGTCGATCTGGATGTACTCCTGCTGCGGGTGCTTGCGCCCGCCCTGCGGCGGCACGGAAGCGACCGTCCCCTCGAGGATCTTGAGCAGCGCCTGCTGTACACCCTCGCCGGACACGTCCCGCGTGATGCTCGGGTTCTCACTCTTGCGCGCGACCTTGTCGAGCTCGTCGATGTAGACAATGCCGTGCTCGCACTCGGTGACGTTGAAATCACCCGCCTGCAACAGTCGCACGAGGATGTTCTCCACATCCTCACCGACGTAACCCGCCTCGGTCAGCGTCGTCGCATCCGCGATGGTGAAGGGAACGTCGAGGATCCGGGCCAGTGTCTGGGCGAGGAGCGTCTTGCCCACCCCGGTCGGACCGAGCAGCAGGATGTTCGACTTCTCCAGCTCGACATCGTCGTCCCGGACGGCCTCGGAGTTGATGCGCTTGTAGTGACTGTAGACCGCGACGGCAAGCACCTTCTTGGCGCGCTCCTGGCCGATCACGTACTCGTCGAGGACTTCCTTGATCTCGCTCGGCGTGGGAACCTGCGTGACCGCTTCGGTGACGTCGCGCTCTTCGTCCTCCGCGAGGATCTCGTTGCAGAGTGCGATGCACTCGTTGCAGATGTAGACGGACGGCCCGGAAATGAACTTGCGGACGGCGTCCTTCGACTTACCGCAGAACGAGCAACGCAGGTGCTTGTCTTGTGCCATGGATCACCGCACGGTTATCGCTAGTATGAGACGTCCCCGATCGACCGTCAAGACGGTTTCTTCTCCATACCGTCGAGTTCGGTCTGACGCTGGATCACCTTGTCGATGATCCCATACTCCTTCGCCTCGTCGGCAGACATGAAGCGGTCGCGGTCGATGTCGAGTTCGATCTGGTCCATCGTGCGCCCGGTATGCTGCGCGTACAGTTGGTTCAACTTGTCGCGCAGGTATAGAATCTCCTTGGCCTGGATCTCGATGTCGGCCGCGGTGCCCTGCGCCCCGCCCGAGGGCTGATGCATCATGATGCGGGCGTGGGGCAGCGCTGCCCGCTTGCCTTTCTTCCCCGCGGCGAGCAGAAACGAGCCGGCCGAGGCCGCCATGCCCATACAGATGGTGTTCACCGGGGCGGAGATGTGCTGCATCGTGTCGTAGATGGCGAACGCGCTCGAGATGATGCCGCCCGGCGAGTTGATGTAGACGTAGATATCGCGCTCGGCGTTCTCCGCGTCGAGGAAGAGCATCTGCGCGATGATGATGTTGGCCACGTCGTCGTTGATCGGCGATCCGAGAAACACGATCCGGTCCATCAGGAGCCGTGAGAAGATGTCGTAGGTCCGCTCGCCGCGGCTCGACCGCTCGATGACGTACGGGGGATAGATTGTCGGCATTGTAACTCGTTGACTCCAAGCGTGTTATGTGTTCTCGACCGTCGACTTCGCGAGCAGATGGTCGAACACCCGTTCCTCGGTGATACCCCGCTCGATCTCGCGAAGTTGATTGGATTTCTGCAGTGACGCGTACACCGTGGCAGGTTCCGTCGACCGCCGCTGGGCGATTTCCTCGATACGCCGGTCGAGATCCTCCTCCGTCGCCTGCAAGTGCTCCAGTTCGGCCACATGGTCGACGATGAGATCTCGGAGCACTTGACGCTCGGCGACGGGCCGGAACTCTGTCGTGAAGCTCTCCAACTGATCGTCGGGGACGCCATAGCTCTGGGCGTACGCGCTCAACACCCGGCGCACGATTGGATCGGGAGGCTGGAGCGCGTTCGCGGCGATGATTTCGTCAATGAGCTGCCGCCGCACGTCAGCGTCGGCTTCCCGCACGGCCTGAGCCTCCATGTCTTCCCGCACTGCCAGACGTAACGCATCGAGGGAATCGAAATCGCCGGCCTCCCGGGCGAAGTCGTCGTTCAACTCCGGGAGCTGCTGGCGCTTCACATCGTGCAGCGTGATCTCCACGGTGCGGGTCTGCCCCCGCTTGGTCTCGTCGGGGAAGTCGTCCGGATACCGCACGAGAGCCTGCTTCGCCTCTCCCGGGAGCAGTGTCATGACCTGCTCCTCCAGGTCCGGGATCGCCTGGCCCGAGCCGAGGACGACCTGATACTGGCGTGCGTCCCCGACGACTCCGTCCTCGACCGTCGCAATACTCACGGAAGCCATCTGTCCGTTGACGGGACGCTCTCCCTCGACAGGCAGCCAGGAGGCCTTCTGGGACTGCAGCTCCTCGATCTGCTCCGCGACGGTGTCGTCGGTCACGGGGGGGACGGTCCGCTTGAGCCTGAAATCACCCACCCGGTCCAGCTGCAACTCCGGCTGGACCTCCACCCGAAACTCGAAGGTGGCGTCGGCGCCGTCCTGGAACTGCAGGTGGTGGACGTGGGGCTCGGCGATGGGACGCAGCTGCTCCTGCTCCAGGGCCAGCTTCCAGCTCTCCCCGATGAGGTCTCGGAGCGCCCGCTCACGGATCTCGCCGAGGTACTTCTTGCGTACCACGGGCAGCGGTGCCCTTCCCTTGCGGAATCCAGGCAGGCGGGCGCGCTTCGCGTAGAACGCCGTTGCCTGTTTCTCGGCGCTCTGCACGCGTGCTGCAGGAATCTCGACCTTGAGGGTCCTCGCGCCCGGCTCGTTGGCCGTCGCTGTGATCTGTATGTCGTTGGTTTCTAACGTCATGGGTGCAATCTAGCCGCCTGAGCCGTGCCACAGCCGAAATGTAACCCGGCCGGGCTGGCCACCCTAGGCCTCTCCGACCCCGCCGGAAGGTGGATCGCCGTGCGGGACAGGCAGTTAGGTCCCCCCTCGGTGCCGGGACTGGGTCGTGCCCGGTCCGTTGGCCCACGGCGCCCCCCGGCGAGCATCCCCCACTCGCCTCCGCCCAGGACATCCCCTAGCTTGATGGCATGGCGGATACGGCAAAGGCAAAGCGCGAGATGACGTTCCTCCTGGCTGGGCCGGAGCGGTGGGTGCTCACTACGGTCGCACGGCGGACACCAGGGTGGATCAACTCGAACCACTTCACGGCCCTCGGGGTCATCGGCGCCGTTGCGTGCGGCACGTGCTACAGCCTCTCCTCCGACGATCCGAAGTGGTTGTGGTTCGCCAGTCTCGCGCTGGTGGTCAACTGGTTCGGCGACAGCATGGACGGCACGCTGGCCCGGGTGCGCAAGGCGGAGCGGCCCCGGTACGGGTACTACATCGATCACATCGTAGACGCGTTCGCGACGGCCGCGATCGGCATCGGCCTCGGACTCTCACCCTACGTGCGGCTGGATCTCGCGCTGGTCCTCGTCCTGGTCTACCTCACGTTGTCGATCAACGTGTATCTGGAGTCCGCCGTCTTCGGCAAGTTCAAGATCGCCTATGGGCGCATCGGACCGACGGAAGCCCGCATCCTGCTGATCCTCGTGAACGTGGTGTTGTGGCTGAGCTCGACGGCGCTGCCCGGCATGGGAGCGCAGGTTCGCTTTGCCGCCAACGCCGTGGTGGGAGGGGCCGCCCTCATCATGTTCGCGCTGCTGGTCGTACGGTTCGGGCGGAATCTGCACAAGCTGGCCCGCGAAGAGCCCCGTCGCCGTTACCGCGATCGCAAGCGCCGATCCCAAGAGACCCCGGAGTCAGGATCGGGGGATCCGCCCGCGTAGGGGAGAGCCTACCCGAGGGATAACGTCCCTCCACATGGTCGTTCGACACAGCCAACACATGGGAGTCTGCACGCGCACATGTCTATGCTCGCACTGCTCCTCGGTCTGCTGGTGGCCGCGGCGCCGCTCGGCCCGCACCAGGGGTCACAGGATCGCTGCCTGAATCCGTCCGACCCGTACGACTCCGGGGGCCGCATCGATCCAGAGGCGGCGGTATATGACGTCCACTACTACCACCTGGCGCTCACGGTCGATCCGCGCGACAGCACGATCAGCGGCCAGGTGACGCTTCACGCGACGGTGGTGGCACCGACGGGTCGGATCGCTTTCGACCTCGACACGCTGCTCACCGTCGAGTGGGTGGGACGGGTGGGGGCGGATGCGGATCACCGTCTCCCGATCGAGCGCTGCGGCGGTCGCGTTCGCGTCATGCTCCCGTGGACGTGGCAGCCCGGGGAGTCGCTGGCGATCCGGATCGCCTACGGGGGACGGCCCCGCGTCGCACCGCGGCCGCCCTGGGATGGCGGGTTCACCTGGGCCCGCACGCCGTCGGGGGCGCCGTGGATCGCAACGTCGAACCAGATGATCGGCGCGGACGTGTGGTGGCCCAACAAGGACCACGTGTCGGACAAGCCGGACTCGATGGCCATCGCCGTCACGGTGCCCGAGCCCCTCGTCGTGGCCACCAACGGCCGGCTGGTGGCAGTAGAGCCGGCGGATGCGGGATGGCAGACGTGGCGCTGGTTCGTTTCCACCCCCATCAGCGCGTACAACGTGGCCCTGAACATCGCGCCCTACCGCACCATCCGGCAGCGGTTCGAAAGTATCACGGGAGAGGAGTTCCTGGTCGCGTTCTACGTGCTGCCGGAGGACGAGGAGCGGGGACGGGCGTTCTTCCCCGAGATCGTGGAGCACCTGCGCTGGTACGAGCGGCGCATCGGGCCCTACCCGTTCCGCGCCGACAAGTATGGGGTGGCCCAGACGCCCCATCTCGGGATGGAGCACCAGTCGATCATCGCGTACGGAGCGAACTTCGACAATCGGTCGATGACGGGCGGGACCGACTGGGGATTCGACGCCCTCCACCATCACGAATTGGCGCACGAGTGGTGGGGCAACCTCCTGACGAACGCCGACTGGAAGGACATGTGGATCCACGAGGGGTTCGGCACGTACATGCAGGTGCTGTGGATGGAGGACACGCAGGGGATGTCACGCGCCCGGGAATACCTGCGGAGCTTTCGCCGGACCATCGGGAACCGCTTCCCGATGGCGCCCGCGGAGTCCCAGTCGGCGCAGGACATCTATCGGGGCCACGACATCTACTTCAAGGGTGCGTGGGTGCTGCATACGCTGCGATGGTTGATCGGCGACGACGCGTTCTTCCGCGCCGTGCGGCGCATGGCGTATCCCGACAGCGTGTTGGCTCGCACGGCCGGCGGGAGGGCCGTCCGCTTCGTCACCAGTCGGGATTTCATCGCGATCGCGGAAGCCGAAAGCGGGCGCGACCTCGGCTGGTTCTTCGAGGTCTACCTGCGGAGAGCCGAGCTGCCGCGGCTGGACGTCACATCGGACGGGGCCCGCGTCACGCTCAGCTGGGCGTCACCGACGGACGAGCCCTTCCCGATGCCCGTAGAGGTGCGCGTCGGTGACGAGGTCCGTCGCGTCGAGGTGCCGGACGGTACCGCAGAGATCAGCCTGCCCGGCGGCACCGCGGTGGACATCGACCCCAACGGCTGGGTGCTGCGGGCGCAGGCGGACCGGCCGGGAAGGCGCCGATGAGATACGGTCGGTTTGCTGCTCTCGCCATCGGTGCCGCAGTCGTACTGCTGCTCGGGACGGCGGCGTGCGGCGACAGTGGGCCCGACACTGGACCGACCTTCACAATGACGGTCTCGGGGGACGTCAGCCTCACCGTCGAAGCCTCGGGAGCGATCTTCGGTGAGACGATCGAGCCCCTGTCGGAGCTGCCCGTATGGATCCTGAGTCTGACTGCCGGTGAGCCCGGTGAAGTCGACGGCGTCGGGTTCGTACGCCGCGGGGGCCCTCCCGCCGAGGGCAGCTATGCGCTGAAGCCGTTCTCGGGAGCGGCGGATCACCTGGCCCCCGGCGACATAGGCGCCGTGCTGGTCATCAGCGCCTCCGCGGACGGCACGCGCGCGTTCATCGGCTCGACGGCGTCGGGATCCCTCACGCTCACGACGGCCACGACCACCTCGATGCGGGGGAGCTTCAACTTCACCGCCGAGGGGCTGGTGTTCTTCCCAGGGCAGGACCGCCAACCGGAGAACGGCACGGTGACTGCGAGCGGTGAGTTCGCCGCCGTTCCCGGCGACGTCTCGTACTAGACAGCACGGACTCCCGCGCGCATCGGGCCGATCTACCGATCCCGCCGTTCGCTCGTCCGCCGGGTGGTACCGAGCGCGCCCCCACTACTGCTTGAGCGGGTCGCTGTCAAAGCGCCACTGTGTGACGTGGTCGGCGCCCAACGACTCCCCGGTGAGTCGCACACGCACCATCTCGACCGGCATCATCCCGCCACGCAGGATCGCGTCGTGGAACTCCCGGTCGGTCATACGGCCGGATGCCACCAGCTCCTGGTGCAGGGCCCGGAACTGCAACCCGCCGAGCATGTACGCCGCCTGATAGAGGGGCGAGTAGTCTCCCGCCACAGAGCGGCGCACCTCGCCCTCGGCGTTGGCCCGCTCGTGTCCCACCCGCTCGACCAGGAAGTCCACCGCTTCCTGCGGCGTCATCTGGCCCAGGTGAAATCGGAGCGAGAAGATGATCCGAGCCGCCCGGTGCGAGCGCCAAAACAGCATGCCGACGCGGTCCTCGGGGCTGCGCGGGAAGTCCAGGTCCCACAGGAGCATCTCCCAGTAGAGGGCCCACCCCTCGGTCCAGAACGGTGTGCCGAACACGCCGCGATGCGCGTTGTAGCGCGACGTCATGAACCCCTGGAGATGGTGGCCGGGGATCAGCTCGTGGTGCACGGTGGCGCGGGAGAAGTGCGGGTTGTTGCCCCGCATGCTCATGAGCTTCTCCTCGTGCGTCATGCCGTCGGTGGGGTAGGACACCTGGATGACCTCGCCGCCCAGGAAGAACGGGGCGACCCGCTGGCGCTCGGGTGACATCATCTCCATGCGCCACACTTCCTTTGCGAGCGGCGGAATGGTGAGCAGGCCGCGCTGCTCGAGGAACGTCTCCGCATCCCGCGCCTGGTCGGCGATGAGCTGCGGTTGCGCTCCCGGAGGCACGTAGCTCCGCTTCACCTGCTCGAGTGCCGCTCGCCAGTCGTCACCATGTCCCATCTCCCGCGCGGCCTTGCGGTATTCCTCCTCGCACCACGCGAACTCCCGCTCCGCGACGGCGAGCAGCTCCTCGATGGTGTAGGGAATCATCTCGTGAGCGAGGTCGGCACGGAGGCCCTCGGCGCCGATCGGGTCACCGATCATGGGCTCGGGCTCACCGGGTCGGATCCCCAACACGGTCTCGCGCAGAAACCGGCGGTACGCGATCAACGCCGAGTCTGCTGTGGCGTAGGGCTCGGCGGTCCACCAGGTGAATAGTGGGTCGTAGCCCGCGTGGAAGCGGTTCCACCGCTCGAGCGTCTCCCGGAGGTCCTCGAGGAGCATGGCCGAGCGCCGGGCGATCACCGTGGTGCGTTGCCCTGAGTCGTGTACGCTCCGCTCTTGCCATACCGCCGCGACGGCTTCCTTCGTGCTGTCCACGGCATCGGCGAGCCGTGCCAGCGTCGCCGCGGCGTCGGACGGGTCGATCGGCTCCAGCCGCCGCCGGTTCTCTTCGAGATCCATGATCGTGGCCGCGAACGGGAGCCAGGGGAGCATCTCGGCGTGCTGCCGCTTCTCCCGGTCCAGCAGCTCGAGCTGATGGCGCAGCTCGTTGTCGAGCAGCACGTGATCGACTCGGCCCTCCTGCCCCAGGGCCTGGAAGTCCACATCAGCGAGCCGCGAGCGCCACGCCGAGTAGTACTGCCGCATGCGCTCGCGCCGCACCGGCGAGTAGTCCACGTCGTAGCGGCGGGCCAGGGCTCTGCGGTTCGCGGTGAACAGCGCTACGGTGTCGCGGAACTCGTTGGTCTCATCGATTGTCTCCTGTGTCTGCGTTGTGGTTGGGAGGAGCAGACCTCCTGCGAGGCAGGTCAGGAGACGGACGAGCGCTGGGGGTTGGGGTGTGCGCATCATGTCAACTCAGCTCTCCTTCATCCTTCACCTTTGCGAGAACGGACTCCAGGTAGTTCAGCTCGACGCGGAGGGGCTTGGCCGGCAGTTGGTCGAACGCGAAATCCTGCTCCGGCTTGTCTATGAAGATGGGCACGGCCGCCGTGCCGACCTCGCCGAAGTCGACGTACACGGGGACCACCATCTTGAATCCGTCGGGCACGTCGTCCTGCCACACGCGGAGCCGCAGCGTGTACGTGCCGTCGGCGTGCTCGTCAACGGCGTGACGAAATCGGTACGTCGGGACGGCCGTGCCGCACAGCCACTGGTCGAAGAACCAGCCCATCGAGCTTCCGACATACTTCTCGACGAGTCGCTGGAAGTCCTGCGTCGATGCCTTCCCACCGCGGTGTGTCTGGTAGAACTCCTTCATCATCGCGAGGAAGGGCTCCTCGCTCATCGTGTCCATGTCGAGGAACAGATTCCGTAGCATGTGCACGACCCACGCGCCTTTGACATAGATCGCGAGGGTGTAGTCCCCGGGATCGCCCCCGACCGCGGCGCGGGCGCCGATACACGTGGGTCCGATGTCGTTGCGGCGCCGGTGTAGATCGTCCCGCCAGTCCCTGAGGACCCTGAAGTACTTCTCGTTGTCCCCGAGGGCGAGCTGCATGTACAGCAGGCCCCAGAACTCGGCGAGTCCCTCGGAGATCCAGTGATCGCGATATGTTGCCGGCTCGACGTCGATGCCCCACCACTGATGGGCCATCTCGTGCGCCCGGAACATCTCCTCGCCGCCTTCGTCTTCGGTGGACTGAAAGGTCCGCCAGCTCAGATGGAGCAGCCCGGGAAACGCCTGTCCGTGCGAGTACGGGATCTCGGCAGCGTAGTACCGCTGCGAGATCGGTGCCCCGAGGTCGCCGGTGAAGAAGGAGAGGCTGTTGGCCACGTCGGCGGACACATCGTCGAGCATGTCCCGCTGTCGCGGCAGGAACAGGCCGTTCCGGATGAGAAAGTCCTCGAGAGCCCTGTGAGCCCGCTCGTTGACCAGCACGGTCACGGGCGGAATGCGTGGATCGTTGACGTCGAGTCGCTCGAACTCGCCGATCATGAACGAGGCCCGAGTGGGCGCGGCGGCTCGCCAGCGGGTGGTCGTGACATCGTCCTCGACGTCCACCCCCGTGCTGTCGCCAACCGTCGCCAGGATGTACTTGCTCGGCGTGCGGAACACGAGGTCCATGGGCGCGGGTTCCCACCGATAGCTGACGTACCACCAGTTCGGGTCGCGCAGGAACATCCACCGGTCATGAACGGGGCCGAGTTGCATCCGGGCCTGCACGTCGAGGGGCAGGAGCGACCGCCGTTCGAGCAAGCGGCCGTGGTACCACACGGTGACGGTGTGGCTCTCTCCGGATTCGAGGAGCGCGTTGGTGCGCACCCAGATGAGCGCGCTCTCGTCCGGACGAACGAAGGAGAGCGGTGTGCCGTCCGCCCCCCTGACCGAGTCGATGTCCATGTCGTGCATGAGGCGCAGCGGAATCCACTGTACGCCGCGGCGCAGCGCGTGAAAGGTCAGCGCCGTGTGCCCCCTGCCGTCCAGGTCGTTCTCGATCTCAGTCTCGATCGCGTAGTGGTCCACCGCGATCAGCCGCGGCTCGAGTCGCACCTGCTGTCCCAATTCCATGGCGCACGGGAACTCGGACACGGGCTCCATCACGTCGCCGCGCGCCTCGCGACTGCGCCGGCCGATGGTGATCGTCTCGTGGGTGTCGTAGGGGTTGACGACGAAGAAGAGCGGACCGTCGTCAGTCTCGGCGTGTGCGTAGAACAGGTTGGTCCGCCACCGATTGAGCAGGGCCGTCAGCACGTCGCGGTGGAACGAATGCCGCTTTCGGTTGCCCAGGTACTCGAGCGCGTCGTCGACGCGGTCGTCAGCCTTGCCGGCGGTGGCCCCGGGGCCGAATACCAGGCGCCGTTCCAGCTCGTCCGCGCTCGAATCGGCGAAGATGATGACCAGCGCTTCGAAGCTGCGGGTCAGGGTATCCGAATGCGTCTCGAACACGCGGCGGATCTGGGCGCGCTCGACCTCCATGGGCGGCAGGATGCTCACCCGGCCCTCCCCAACGAACACGGCACCGATGGTGCGGCCGGCGACGGGAGTCAGTAGGTGTAAGGTCCCGGAGTCGAGCGTGAACGTCGCCGCATCGCGCGTGAAGCTGAAGCCGTCAACCGGCGCAACCCGGTCTGCGCGGGGGCTCAGCGCGAACAATTGATCGAGCACCGCCTCGTAGTCGGGGTCGAGGTGCTGCGCTGCAGACGGTGAGGGCGCGGTGGCGAGGAAGCCCACGCTCATGGTGAGGGAAACGGTGGCTGCCACGATGGATCGTCGCATGGTGCACACTCCCGATTAGCGGCGG
>JBDGYA010000011.1:0-18067 GCA_039584325.1 Gemmatimonadota bacterium | reverse complement strand
CGGTGCGGGACGTGCGAGAGAGAGACGACACCTTCTCGGCCAGCCGTCGGTGGGACATGCCCCCCTAGCATGTTGTTCCGACTGGTCGGTGTCCAGATGCGCCGACCGTGTGCGACTCAGGGCCGGAGTGCCGTGGTTAGGTAGCCGGCGGCTCAGGACCGTAGCGTTGCTGCACGCTGGACGTTTGCAGCAGAATCGCGGAGCCGGCCGTGACGACTGCCACGGCCGCGAGAATGAGCGCCATGCGCAGCCACGGCTCACCGGCGTTGACCCGCTGACGGCCCAGCACCGCGGCCGTGCGGATCCACTCCAATGCACCGATCGCGAGCAGCAGCTGCAACAGGCGCGGCACCCATGGCCGTTTCAGCAGCAGCAGGAAGGGAACAAGCAGGCACAGGATCGTGAGCACCGGCACATCGTGCCGCGAGAAGTGCGCCGCGAGGAGCACAAAGCTCAGCACCACGAGGGTCAGTATGAATCGGGTCATGGTCCACCGTGTGTGGAAGCGTCAGCAGCCGTACCGATCGTGCAGTCGCGATCCTCGTGGACCGTCAGATCCTCGCGACGCCGAGGAACACCGCATGGAGCGACACGACGAGCAGGAGGAATGCCGCTCGAGCGATTGGTGGCGACAGGCCGGCACATCGGTACTCGATGGCGTTGCTCCGACACGCCGGGAGACAGTCGCCGCACAACGTACACGTCAACCCGGGTCGTCTACGTGCGATGTCCTCCGGCCGCAACGCGCCATACCGACACGTGATCGCGCAGGCACCGCAGTCGGTGCACGAGTCCTCGCGCAACCGGAGTCGGAATGGTGACAGCTTTCCCAGCACGTCGGCTGCGAGACCTACCGGGCAGTACATCGTACAGTGGATCATGCTACCCGTGCGCCTCGAGGTCGTCACCATGATGCCGACCCCGATCAGGCCCACGGCGAGGCCGAGGAGCGTCGCCGTGATGCCGGGAACACCGGCGACGCGCAGCGCCAGAGCGGTCCCCGCGACGAGGACCAGGACGCCCACGCGGAACCAGTTGCGCCATCGCGGCAACTGGGCGGGCCGCCGTCGGGCAAGGGCACCATTCAAGTCCCAGGAACCGACGTAGCACAGGTAACTGCACCACGCCGGACCTACGAGCAGCACGGTCGCACCGAACAGGATCGGCATGAAGATCCCCGATCCGCGGTACAGCGGACCGGCCATGATCATGGCGGGAATCGGCAGGTGCAGCTTGCCGCTCATCAGGAACTGCTCGATGCCCGCCAGGCCTATCGCGAGTTGGGCAAAGAAGACGAGCGAAAAGAAGGTCCACAGCCGGCGCCGCCACAGTGCGGTATGGCGCGTCTCATGGAGCACGCCGACCAGCCAGGCCGCGTATGCGGCCAGCGCCAGGATCTCTACCCATCCAGCTCCGGGAATGAATCGCTCGGCGATCAGCATCGGCCGCTCCACCACGAGCTGTACGATCGAGAGCAGGGCGACGGTCAGGAGTAGCGCTGACCCACGGAGCCCCAGGCCCGCTGGCTCCGTGTGAGCAGATCGCGAGGTCGAATGCGCGGTCGGTCGAGTTCCTTCAGTACGTGGCCGTGCGATCTCCACCACCTGCTGCCCCATCGTCCGTCATCCCTCCCCTCAGCTCATCATGCCGCAGCGGCCCTGAGGATGGTTGTCGCCCCGGGTGCCCCTTATCGCGAACGCGTACGCCGCGCTCGTTTCCCCGAGCGTTCGCCCCGTTTACGTGCCTCCCGCAAGGCGGTGGCATCCGCCGAGGTGTCGTTGAGTACGTCCCCCACGGTCGTCTCGCTGAAGAATGCCGCCACACGGTCGGCCGCCGCCTTCCAGCGGTCGTGCACCGGACACGGATCGCGATCGCTACACTCCTGACGTCCCAGGAGGCAGCGCCGGCCCGCACCGAGCTGATCGAAGCGCGACACGATGCTCAGGAGCGGTAGCTCCTCGGCGGCCACGGCCAGGCGGAAGCCGCCGTGCTTGCCACGCGTGGATTCCAGCACGCCAGCTCGCACCAACTCGTGCAGCACCTTTCGCATGTAGCTCAGCGGGACCACAGTCGCCTCGGCCAGCTCCTTGGCCTGCAGCGCGCCCCCTTCGCCCTGCCGGGCCAGGTGCACGACAGCACGTAGCGCGTACTCGGCGGTCGCTGAGAGGATCGGATCATCTCCCGTTCGAGCTTGCCAAAAGGTAGCCCGAGCATATTTTGACGACAAGATGATCTTGTTGTCATCTTTACTACCGTTCCGGTCGGGTTTCCGGGCATGTCGGAGGTGCCGATGCAGGGCCCGCAGCTGATCCGGATCCTCACCGCGAGCCTCGCCCTCTGCGTGTGCGTCGAGCCCGCGCAGGCTCAGGACCGGGTGCGCTTCACGTTCGGTGGCGAACTGCGGCTTCGAGGTGAGTGGGACCGGCGAACGGTCGGTGTCGGCGCGGACGCCGCGACGCTCTCGCGTATCCGGCTGGGGGTCCGAGCGGAGCTTGCCGATTGGATTCGCGCCTACGCCCAGCTCCAGGACGCCCGCGCGTGGGGAACCGAGGGCAGCACGCTCGTCGACGCCAGCGCCGACTACCTCGACATGCATCAGGTCTACGCCGAGCTGGGGACGAAGGCTGTGGCTGCACGTCTTGGCCGGCAGGAAGTGGCGCTCGCGGACGAGCGCTTGGTCGGTGCTGTCGGATGGAGCAACACCGGTCGCGCGTTCGACGGGGCACGATTGCTCGGCGAGGCGAGCGGCATCGCGTGGCAGGCGTTCTGGATGAACGTGGCGGAGCGCGACTCGCTCCTCCCGGTCGGCCTGGTTCCGCAGGGCAACCAGGGCATCGACGACGATGGGTGGCTCATCGGTGGCTTCGCTTCGACCACGCTCGGCGGTGCCACCGTGGAGTTGACGGCTCTGTTCGATCGGGATGCCGTGACCGATGAGTCGTACACGACCAACCTCCGTGCGCACGGTGGAGCCGGCCCGGTCCGGTACGATGCAGCCGCGGCTTACCAGTTTGGTCCGGACCGCAGTGCGTACTTCGCCAGCGGCAGGGTGGGTGTGGTGCTCGGCCAGGTGACGGTGGCCGCGCAGGGGGACTACGTCTCGGGTGACGATGATCCGGCCGCGGGGAACATCAAGGCGTTCAATACCCTCTACGCCACCAACCACAAGTTCTACGGCTACATGGACTACTTCCTGGCGCTCCCGGCGCAGCTCGATCAGGCCGGGCTGATCGATGCCGTCCTTCGTGGCTCACTCGCTCTGCCCAGGCGCGTGCGGGTGCGTGCCGATCTGCATCGCTTCTGGACCGCGAGGGAACGTTTCGGAAGCCGGGCGCTGGGGACCGAGTTCGACCTCGTCGGCGACTGGGGCTTTCACGAGCTGGGAGGGCTGCAGGTGGGGCTTGGGCTGTTCGCTCCCAACCAGCTGGCGACGCAGCTGCTGCCGGCATTCGTCGGTGGGGACGACCTCACATACTGGGGGTACGCGCAACTGATCGTGCGGTGGCCAGGCGCGCGGTGATGCGGTACGTCCCTGGGCTGCCGGACTGAGCCTTGGAGAGACGGGTCGCGTGACGGGCGGCCAGAAGGGAAGAGGGCACGACGTGGACCACATGCATAGCACAGGTCCGGCGCGCGAGGGAGAGAATCGGCGAGGCTTCCTGAAGAACGCCTCCCGCGCCGCGATGGCTGCGGGACTGGTCGGGGGATACGGTGGTTTCGTCGCGATCGCCGGTCGGTACCTCTATCCAGCCAGGACGGGTGAGGTGCTGTGGCAGTTCGTGACGGAGATCGACGGGATCGAGGTGGGCGAGGCCATCCGATACCGCGGGCCCTCCGGTGAGACGATCAATATCACGCGACGAGCCCGCGAGGGCTCGGCCGACGACTTCATTGCGTTGTCGAGCACGTGTCCCCACCTCGGGTGCCAGGTGCGGTGGGAGGCGCAGAACGACCGGTTCTTCTGCCCCTGCCACAACGGCGTGTTCGACCCCACGGGGAAGGCAACCGCCGGACCGCCGGGTGAGGCCGGGCAGTCGCTGCCGCGGTACGAGCTTCGGGTCGATGACGGGATCCTCCACATCGCGGTCCCCCCACCACAGTTCGCCGAGTCGCAGGAGCAATCGGGGATCGTCGTGGCGGAGGAAGGCGTCACTGGACCCGGCCACGACCCCTGCCTGACCTGCCGTCCGCGACGCGGGGGGACGGATGCGACAGCCTGACGGCGCGCACCGACGGACTCGAGGGGCACGCGCATGAGCGCGGTCGGCCGCTGGCTGGGCGATCGCCTGCCCGTCTCCGGGCAGCAGTTTCGGGAGCTCACCAACGAGCCCGTCCCGTACCATCTGAAGCGCTGGTGGTTCGCCCTCGGGGGCACGCCGGCCTACCTGTTCATCGTCCAGATCTTCACTGGCATCCTGCTGGCGTTCTACTACGAGGCGTCCCCGTCAGCGGCGTACGCCTCGGTGGAGGCGATCACGCGCGACGTCTCGTTCGGCTGGTACATCCGCAGCATACACAAGTGGGCGGCGACGCTGATGATCGTCGCCGTCATCCTGCACCAGATCCGTGTGTTCTTCACCGGTGCGTACCGCAAGCCGCGGGAAATCAACTGGATCGTCGGCATGTGCCTGTTGTTCTGCACGCTCATGACCGGGTTCACCGGCTACAGCCTGGTGTACGAGCAGCTGAGCTTCTGGGGAGCGACGGTCGGAGCGAACATCACCGACACGGTGCCGCTGATCGGTGGGTTCCTCAAGCGGATGATGCTGGCCGGGGACACGTACAACCAGTCGACCCTGTCCCGGTTCTTCATCCTCCACGCGGCCGTGCTGCCAGTGACGATCGTGCTGCTCCTCGCCGTGCACATCACGATCATCCGGCTGCAGGGGGTGACGGAGTTCCGGTTCCGCGACGAAGAGGGCGGCACGCCGCGGACCTTCAATTTCTTCCCCGACCACCTGTACACCGAGGTCATCATCGGACTCGTGCTGATGGTGTTGCTCAGTGCGTTGGCCACCATTCTCCCTGCCACGCTCGGCCCACCCGCCGATCCGTTGCAGACGCCTGAGGTCATCAAGCCGGAGTGGTTCTTCTACGTCGCGTTCCGCTGGCTGAAGCTGTTCAGCGGCACCGCGGCCGTGCTGAGCATGGGCTTCATCGTCTTCGTCATGTTCGCGTGGCCGTTCATCGATGGGTGGATCCGGAAGCACACGAGATTCCAGGAAGCCAGCGTCTGGGTGGGGATCGCAGGGGTCCTCACGATCGTGGGGATGACGCTGTGGGAGGCGCTGGTCAGACACTGATGGTCATTGGCGCGCACGCCGAGCGTGCGGCACGAGGTACTGCATGACACTGGAAACCAAGCGGTATGTCATCGCTGCCCTGGGAGGGCTGTTCCTTGTCTCACTCATTCTGGTGCAGTGGATGGAAACGGCCCGGAAGGCGGAGGAGGCGGGACTCCGCCCGCCGCACATCTCCGTTCCTGCCGAGTCACGGGAATGCGTCGAATGTCACGCCGAGGAGAACCCCGGAATCGTGGTGCACTGGGAGGGTAGCACGCATGCCGAGAAGGGGGTGGGGTGCCTCGAGTGTCACGCCGCGGCGCTCGAAGAGGCCGACAGCTATCTGCACCATGGAGAGCAGATCGCGACGATCGTATCGCCCCGGGACTGCGCTCGGTGTCATGACCACGAGGCCGAAGAGTTCGCTCAGAGCCACCACGCCGCCGCCGGGAACATCCTGGCGTCGCTGGACAACTTCCTGGCGGAGACGGTTGAGGGAGCGCGCATGGCGTTCAAACCGCACTCGCCGACGCCGGGGAAGGCGGTGGACATGGTCAACGGGTTCGCCAGTGCGTTCTCCGGCTGTCAGCAGTGTCATGGCTCGAAGGTCGCGCTGCAATCGACGGACGGCGGTCGAATCACTGTCGATGACCTGCAGCCGGATGCGGACGGCGTGCCGACCAATCTCGATGCGGTGGCACGCATCGTCCGCAGCGAGGAGGGCCGGGCCCTCCTGCATGCTGGGACCTGGCCCAACACCGGCATCGGCCGGCTCAATCTGGACGGTTCGCGTGGCTCGTGCACGGCCTGTCACAGCCGGCACGACTTTTCGCCGCGCCGCGCGCGCCAGCCGGAGAACTGCGGGAAATGTCACCTCGGGCCTGATCATCCGCAGAAGGAGATCTACGAGGAGTCGAAGCACGGTGTCGCGTTCCGTGATCTCAAGGACGACATGAACCTGGATGCCGGCCGATGGGTCCTCGGGGTGGACTACGCCGCGGCGCCCACCTGCGCCACCTGCCACATGTCCGGCAACATTCGGAACGGCGGACGGGTCACGCACGATCCTGGCGAGCGAATCTCGTGGACCAACCGGCCGGCGGTGAGCCTCGTGATGGACACCGACATCAACCACGATATCGTGACTGAGACGGAACCGGATCTGCGTCGCTCGCTGATCCACGACTCGGCCGAGCAGAAGCGCGATCGCATGAAGGAGGTGTGCTCCCACTGTCACACCGACGACTACGTGAACGGGTTCTACCGGCAGTACGATGACCTGATCATCCTCTACAACGAGAAGTTCGCCAAGTCCGGGCTGGCGATCATGGGGGCGCTCCTGTCGAACGGGCTGCGCACGCCCACGCAATTCGACGACGAGGTCGAGTGGACCTGGTTCTACCTGTGGCATCACGAGGGGCGACGCGCGCGGCACGGCGCGTCGATGATGGCGCCCGACTACACGCACTGGCACGGTATGTACGAAGTGGCGGAGCGTTTCTACATGGAGCTGATCCCGCAGACGCGGGAGATCGTCCAGCACGCGCGCGAAGGCGGCCGCGGAAATGCGGCCCGCGCCGTTGAGCAGGTGGTCGATGAGATCCTCGCTCGGCCCGAGCACGTCTGGTTCGAGGAAGGCGCCGAAGCGCAGGCCGAACGCATCCGGCAGGAAATGGAGCGGCGGTATGGACGTGGGCAGGAGCAGTGACGGGCGAGGGATTGGGGACCCAACGCATGCGACTCACGAGGTAGGGTGCCGATGAAACGCAGGATCTTCTTGAAGACGCTGGGGGCCTCGGGAGCCGGCGTCGTCGCGTTCTCGTGCGCGGACCGGGAGCAGGCGGCCCGTCTCGCCGGGGAGGCGACGTCGGAGGCGGACCTGACGTGGACCAAGGCCCCCTGTCGCTATTGCGGGACGGGGTGCGGTGTGGAGGTCGGCGTCAAAGACGGACGGGTGCTGGCGGTCCGGGGTGATGAGAAGAGCCCCGTGAATCGGGGTGTGCTGTGCGTCAAGGGCTACCACCTGCCCGGCATGCTGTACGGAGAGGATCGCCTGACGTATCCGATGCTGCGGGACGGTGGTGACTGGAAGCGGATCTCGTGGGACGAGGCGCTCGATCTCGTCGCCGCCAAGTACGCGGAGGCGCTCGAGCAGCACGGCCCCGAGTCGGTCGCGATCTACGGCTCGGGCCAGTGGACCGTGTTCGACGGATACGCGGCATCCAAGTGGTTCCGTGCCGGCATGCGCAGCAACAACGTCGAGCCCAACGCCCGGCTCTGCATGGCGTCGGCCGTGACCGGCTTCATGACGCAGTTCCAGAGCGACGAGCCCATGGGCTGCTACGAGGACTTCGAGGCCGGTGACGACTTCGTCCTCTGGGGCAACAACATGGCGGAGATGCACCCGGTCCTCTTCTCGCGCATTCTGGCTAATCGGCGGGAGAATCCAGGGGTCCGCGTGATCGACATCGCGACGCGGCGCACGCCGACGAGCGACTACGCCGACATGTACGTGGAGTTCGTTCCTGGCAGCGACCTGGCACTCGCCAACGGGATCCTCCACCTCCTCGTGCGCAACGGGAAGGTGAATGAGGCCTTCATGCGCGAGAACGTGGTGTTCCGGCGAGGCATCGAGGACCTGGACCGCATCGGCTACGGGTGTTGGGGGGAGGACGGCCTGGCCACCGACCCGTCGGCCGGTCCGGCGCAGCATTACCTGTTTCGTGATCAGGGCCGCGACTCGTCGTTCGAGGAGCTGGAGCGGTTTCTCGCCGAGTACACCCCGGAGCGGGTGAGCGAGATCAGCGGCGTGCCGGTGGCGCAGATCCACCAGCTCGCGGAGGTATACGGCGACGAGAGCCGGGGAACCGTGAGCCTCTGGTGCATGGGCGTGAACCAGCACACGCGCGGCACCTGGATGAACAACCTGATCACCGACCTGCACCTGCTTACCGGGAAGATCAGCCGGCCCGGGGCCAACCCGTTCAGCCTCACCGGGCAGCCGTCCGCGTGCGGCACGGTGCGCGAGGTCGGGACGCTGGCGCACCGGCTGCCGGCGGACATGGTGGTGACCAATCCGGAGCACCGTGCCAAGGCGGAGGAGATCTGGGGGCTGGAGCCCGGGACCATCCCCGCGCGGCCCGGCTACCACACCATGGACATGTTCCGTGCCCTGATGCGGAGTGACGTGACGGTCATGTGGATCCAGACCACGAATCCGTGGGTCACGATTCCGAATCTGCACCGCATCGAGCGCGAGCCCGGCGACGGGCGGTTCATCGTGGTGAGCGACATCTACCCGACGCCGACTACCGAGGTGGCGGATCTGATTCTCCCGGCGGCGGCGTGGGTGGAGCGCGAAGGGGTGTTCGGCAACTCCGAGCGCCGCACGCAACATTGGGAGCAGGCGGTGGAGCCGCCGGGCGAGGCCAAGGAGGATGCCTGGCAGATCATCGAGGTCGCCAAGCGGATGGGGATGGGTCACCTGTTCCCCTGGCCCGAGGACGCCTGGCACGAGCCGATGTACGAGGAGTACCGCCAGTTCACGCTCGGGATCGGCAAGGACGTTGCATCCTACCAGCAGTTGAAGGAGAAGCGCGGGATGCTGTGGCCCGTTGTGAACGGGGTGGAGACCCGCTATCGGTACAGCGCGGAGCACGACCCGTACGTGCAGAAGGCGCGGGGCGTGCACTTCTACAAGGCGAAGGGCTATGGGGAGCGGGCGGCGTTGTGGCTGCGTCCCTGGCATCCACCGGCGGAGTCGCCGGACGACGAGTACCCATTCTGGCTCTGCACCGGCCGTATCCTGGAGCACTGGCACACGGGCTCGATGACCCGACGCGTGACGCAGCTGCATCAGGCCGCTCCGGAAGGGTACGTCGAGGTGAACCGGGCCGACGGGCAGCGACTCGGCGTGAGCTCGGGGCAGACGGTGCGCGTGGTGAGCCGCCGCGGCAGCCTCGAGTTGCCTGCACTGATCGATGGTCGTGGGAAGCCGCCACAGGGTTCCGTGTTCATCCCGTTCTTCGACGAGCGCCGGCTGGCCAACGTGCTGACGCTCGATGCCATGGACAACATCAGCAAGGAACCGGACTACAAGAAATGCGCGGTTCGCGTCGAGCGGGTCTGAGCGCCGTCGCGCTCGCAGCGGTCATCGCGATGACCGCATGCGGGCGAGCGGACACGGTACGTGTGCCCGGTGAGGAGGGGGCGGTCAAGTCGACGGCGCGCGTGCGCGCCGAGCGGCGCGCCTACGACGGGGCTCCGCCCACCGTGCCCCACGCCGACTGGGGGATGGCGTGCGGAACGTGCCACGATGCGCGCGGGATGTCGGTCGACGGTGTCGGCTTTGCCCCGGCGTCGCCCCACGAGGGCGGCCCGCGCCAGGGTGCCACGCAACGCTGCACCCAGTGCCACGTGTTCGTCGTTGCGGACGGGCGCTTCGTCGAGAGTACGTTTGGCGGGCTCGCGCAGGACTTGCGTGTGGGAGCCCGGGCCACGCCGGGTGCGCCGCCGACCATCCCGCACCGCCTCCTGATGCGCGAGAACTGCGTCGCCTGTCATGACGGCCCCGGCGCGCGAGAAGAGATCCGCACCAGCCATCCGGAGCGACGCCGCTGCCGCCAGTGCCACGTGCCCGTCACCACGCGCGCGGCGTTCCAGCGTGTGGGGTCCGTGCCGGAGACTGGGATACAACCGTGAGGCGGACCGGGAGGAGCGATCGACCGACATGACCAACCCAGCTGATGTCATCGAGCTCGGGCCGCTGGACGAGGCCCGCCGTCTGTGGGCCGGCGCCCGCGAGGCGCGGACGGCTCCCGCGGACGACGTGGTCTCCCTGTGTGAAGCGCTCGATCTCGGCCTGCACGCCGCCGAGATCCTCGTGATCCACCTGCTGCAGCCGTATAAGGACCGCTTCCCGGCGACCATTGGGGTACAGCTGCAGTTGCCGATCCCCGAGATCGACCGACATCGCGATGGCATTCAGGTGCCGAAGGTGCTGCAGTTCACCGACGTGATCGATCTGTTGAGCGACGACGATCTCGAGTGCGTGAGTCCCGGCATGCACCGGGGCTGGGAAGACCGGCGCTTCGCCTGCCGGCGCTCCCGTGGCTCGGCGCGGGAGGCGATCGGGGTCACGCTCTCGGCCGAGCAGCAGGCGGACTTGCTCTTGCTGTCGGCCTACCGGAACCGGCTGTTCCGCTGTCCGCCACCGGTGCAGATCGTGCCGGCGGATGTCCAGGCCGCGTTGCCCGCGCTCGACCGGCTGGTCGAGCACCTCCTCCGCCACGTCGGCTAGCAGCGGCGCCATTCGCCCCGCACCGACCGAGGATTCGCCATGACCGATGCCGCGCCCGAAACCGCGACCTCCCGCCTGCGGGAAGAGCATACGCACATTCTCGAGGTCGCCAACGCGCTCGCTGTCCTGGTGCGCGCCGCGGACGAGGGACGGTGGGACGTGGACGCGTTCGCGGATTGCGTGACGTTCATCCGGCTCTTCGCCGACGCGTGTCACCACGGCAAGGAGGAAGACCTGCTGTTCCCGGAGCTGGAGGCGGCGGGCATGCCGCGTGATCAGGGACCCATCGCCGTCATGCTCCACGAGCACCAGCAGGGTCGCGCCCTCGCGCGACACATGGCGGCCGCCCTCGACCGCGCGCGCGCGGGCGACCCGGAGGCGCAGGCCACCCTGCGCAACGCGGCCATGGGATACGTCAACCTGATCCGCGGCCACATTCAGAAGGAAGATCACGTGCTCTTCGAGATGGCCGACCAGGCCGTGCGCGGACCGACCTGCCGCTCACTCTGCACCGCCTACGGTGCCGTGTGCGCGCGCCGGTTCGAAGGCCACACCAAGGAGCAGTTGCAGGAACTCGGCACCCGCATCAGCGAGCGAGCGCTGCGCGCGTAGCGGCACGGCGGGCCGGCTGCCATGTTGGAGTCGACATGCCCCGCGCCTTCTCCCACGTCGTAGGGTTCGACGACGCCCCGTTCGAGCGAGATCATCGCGGTGATGTCCGCGTGGTGGGCGCGGTGTACGCCGGCCTGCGGCTCGAAGGGGTGCTGACCGGCGTGGTGCGTCGGGACGGCGCCAACGCGACGAGCCGACTCACCGACCTCGTGCGCAGGTCCAAGTTCGCGCGCCAGCTCCAGCTCGTCATGCTCCAGGGCATCGCCGTCGCCGGTTTCAACGTGGTGGACCTCCACGGACTGAACCGGGCACTGGGGATCCCGGTCCTCGTGGTGGTGCGCCACCGGCCCCGACTGGAGCGGGTGCGAACCGCCTTGTTGACCCGCGTACCCGGCGGTGCCCGCAAGTGGGCGCTCATCGAGCGGCTCGGCCCTGCCGAGCGCGTGGCGGGGGTGTACGTGCAGCGCGTGGGCCTCACGCCGGCCGAGGCGGCTGCGGTGATCGAGCGGCTGGCCGTGCACGGCAGCATCCCCGAGCCGCTGAGAAGCGCCCACCTGATCGCCGGTGCGCTGGCCACCGGCCAGAGCCGGGGGCGGGTGTGAGGCTGCGCGTCCGGGTCCCTCGCTCGATCGCCCGGACCGCGGTGGCGCCATGAGGCGACGTCGGCGATGGCTACGCTTCACGCTCGTGACCGTCGTGTGCGGATGCGGCGAGCCCGCACCCTCGGCGGAGCTGGTGGGCATCGCGGTGCTGCCGGCGGATCACTTCGTGGAGGGGCCGACCTCGGGGCAGTTCATCGGGCCCGCCAACGGCCGAACGCCCCCATTCGAGCGGCGCCAGCCGGTGCAGGGCTTCTCCGCCCTGATTCGAGATGCGGAGGGTGCGTTGCTGGCGCTGCCCGACAACGGATTCGGTACCCGTGAGAACTCCGCCGACTTCCTGCTGCGCGTCTACGAGCTGAAGCCCGACTTCGCCACGCGGGACGGTGGCTCTGGTCGGATCGAGGTGCGATCCGCCTTCATCCTGCGCGATCCCGATCGCCGTGTGCCGTTCCCCATCGTCGCCGATGGCGAGCGGTATCCGGGTAGCGACATCCCGGTCGATCCGTCGATCCGGCGTGAGCGGTGGCTCACCGGGGCCGACTTCGACGTCGAGTCGTTTCGCCAGGTGCCCGACGGAACGTTCTATTTCGGCGACGAGTTCGGCCCCTTCCTGCTGCACACCGACGCGACCGGACGGCTGCTCGAGCGGCCGATCTCCCTGCCTGGCGTCCGCTCGCCCCAGCATCCGGATCTCGGGGATGCTCAACCCAACCTGCCACGCAGCGGAGGGTTCGAGGGGATGGCCCTGAGCGCCGACAGCACGATGCTCTACCCCATACTCGAGCATCCGCTCGACGGCCGCGAGTCGGTCCTGTATGTGTATGCCTTCGATCTTCGCCGAGGGGCGTACACGCACCTCGACGCCGACAGCGCCGCGTACCGGTATCCGCTCGATTCCCTGGGCGTCGCCGTTCCGGAGCTCACCGTGTGGTCGGGAGACGACCACCTGGTCATCGAGCGCGATGGTGCACAGGGCCCGGCAGCCAGATTCAAGCGGGTGTACCACATCAATCCGTTCGTACTCGGACGCGACGGCCATCTCGTGAAGACCGAGGTCGTCAACCTGCTGGACATCCCCGATCCCCACGACCTGGGTGGTGCCGGGACCGGCAGGTTCACGTTCCCGTTCGAGACCACCGAGGCGCTGGTCGTGATCGATGACAGTACCATCGGCGTCATCAACGACAACAACTACCCGTTCGGGCTGGGCCGGCACGTCGACACGGGGGAGCCGGACGACAGCGAGTTCATCCTGGTGCGCGTGAGAGGCTGGTAACACCGATCGTTGGAGCGCCCTTGCTGAACCCGACGACGCCGAGCGCCGTAGTGCCTGGTGTGCGGCCGCCGCACTGTACCACCTCCTAGGAGCCTGCATGTCGCCCGATGTCGTCGAATTCCTCGCGCCGGTCCTCGCCCTGCTGGGCTTGGGTTCGTTCGTGCTGATCGGTATGAAGCTGCGCTACAACCACTTGCGGGACACGAAGCACGCGCCACGCTCGGAGGAGGTCGAACGGTTGGCCGAGTCGGTCGACCTGCTCCACGACCAGGTGCGGGTGCTGCGGGACGAGCTCGATTTCACCGAGCGCGTGCTGACGCGCGGACGCGCGGACGACGATGCGCAGGGCGCGTTGCCGGAGCCGCCGGCGTCGTAGCCCTTTGGGATGCGGTCTCACAAGGAGTGAAGCTGGCGGGCGGCTCCCTGGCGGATCAATTGCTCACAGGTCAAGTTCGAGCAGGACGACACGTTCAACGCTGCTGGCGAGTGAACGCCGGTAGCCTATCTGCTGACCGTTCGCCCACCCTTGAACGATGATGCTCGCAGATATCCTCCGCGATGTGGCCGGCACACGGCTCGTAGATGAAGACGGCGACGAGGTAGTGCTCGAACTCCTGCCCCCTGCGACGGACGGCGAAGTCGCAACGGTCGAAGCCGCATTCCCGATGCCACTCCCAGCTGAGCTCCGCGAGGCGCTGCGGGTCTCCACGGGATTCGCCAACGGGCCACTCGAGTCTTTCTCGCTGTTGGACGTCACTGGCTTTGGCATGGACGACGTGTTCCCGAACGCGTATCCCGTGGGTCACGACGGCTTCGGCAATTACTGGATACTCGACCTCACTTCTGACGCGGGGGAGTGCGGGCCGGTGTTCTACGCGTGTCACGACCCACCGGTGATCGCGTTCCAGTCGGCCAGCGTGTCCGAGTTCGTGCGGGACGTGGTGGCCCTGTGGCAACCCGGATCTCGCAGTCCCGTCGACGTCGTGCATGAGGATGTGACGTCTGAGATCTGGGCATCGAACGTCGGGATCATGGATCGCGAGGTTGCGCTCGCCTCGAATGACGCGGTGCTTGCAGAGTTTGCCGCCGGTCTCCCGCCGACGGCCGTGTTCGCCGACCTCCGTGGGGCGAAGCTCGGCGATGGATTCTCATGGGGTCGCTATGGTCCGCGGACCGAGTGGACGCGCGCCGGAGCGCACAGGCTATGGGCGGCGGTACCGCCACAGCGGCGCGGACTGCTCGCGCGTCTCTTCGGTGGAGGCAGGGGCTAGCTCACACGCGGTTGCGACCGGCGGCAGGGTCCTCATATGAGCCTTCGTGGTCTCATCTTCGATCTCGATGGAACCCTCGCCGACACGATACCGATCTGTATCACGGCGTTCCAGCACACGGTCGAGGCGCACTCCGGTCCCAGCCTGAGCCACGAGGAAGTCGAATCGCTGTTCGGCCCAACCGAGGAAGGCATGCTGCAGCGCGTGCTGCCAGAATACTCGCCACTGGCCCTCGAGACGTACCTCAGTGAGTACGAACGGCTGCACACAGCCTTCACAGTTCCCTTTCCTGGCGTTGCCGCCTTGCTCGATGGTCTTCAGCGTCGCGCAATACGGCTCGCCGTGGTCACGGGAAAGGGACGCCGCAGCGCGGAGATCACATGCCGTGCGCTCGGCATCCGACGCTACTTCTCATACCTCGAAACCGGTTCCCCCAACGGACCGGTGAAACCAGCGGCCATCGCTCGGGTACTGCGTGCATGGTCGCTCCAACCGCCCGACGTCGCGTACGTCGGCGACGCTCCTGCCGACATACAAGCCGCCCGGTCAGCAGGCGTCGTCGCGGTGGGGGCAGCGTGGGCCCCGGCAGCCAGCTACAGTCTGCTCCAAGCGGCACGACCCGACTTCCTGTTTCGGGCCGTGCCCGATTTCGTTTCGTGGGTGGGTGATGCCATCGACGCCGTCTAACCACGCCAGAGCGGGCCGGCATCGAACCGGCCAGCCTGGAGCGGACGGCTCTGGCCACCGGACGCTCAGCGCACGCGTCAGGCTCGACCAGCCACCATCTCGACTCTGTCACCACGCAAGGGACACGTCATGCAACTCCGCCTGCTAGAGATCGAGCTCAACACGGATAACGCTGAGGCGTCAAAGTACTTCTATGGCGAGCAACTCGGGCTTGAGACGTACGTGGATGAACACGGGTTGAAGGTCTTCGGCTCCGGCATTCCCGACCTCGATCTCATCAAATCACCGCATTTCCCCGGCACGATATCTCTTTCGTTCTTTGCAGAGGACATTCAGGGATGTGTCGATGAACTGAATAGCAAGGGCGTCGAGATTGTAGAACAGTTCGGCGATCCGGTCGCCGCCATCGTCCTGCGTGACCCGGATGGATGCAGGGTTGAGATCAAGCAACAGCGTGGATAGCCGATGCCTCTGACTCCGGCAGCCTCGCTCACGCTTGAAACTGCCGGGCGCACGCGAGCACGAGCGCGGAGGAGGTCCCGATGCCGGATAGAGGGACAATGACGTTGATACGCTGCAGTCCGGTCGCCTGCTGCCTCAGCGCGAGCCGGCGCCGGATCGCTCCCCTCCTGATACTCGTCCTCGCCGGCTGCCACCCGCGCCCGCCGGCGCTCTCCGAAGTCGGGCCCGAGCAGGCATGCGCCGGGCAGCTCGTCCTCGAGTTCACCAACCACTCGGCTATCCCGGTTCAGGTCGGCTGGATTCCCCAGGCGCAGCTCACCGGCGACCCGGCGCTCGGCGCCCCCACGTGGCTCGGCGAAGTTGGCATGGAGACGGCGCGCTACGATGTGCCTGGGCCCGGCCGGGTCATCTTCCGCACCGCCGACCCGACGGACGTCCGCGAGGACCGGCATCACGTCAGCCACCGCCTGCTGTGTAGGCCACCGTGAGGGCCGGCTACCGGACCGCGGTTGGCGACCCATGATGCTCGGAAGGAGCGGCATCGACCGATGAGCTGGGACGAGGGGTTCGCAGACCGCTACGACGAGTGGGCGGCGCATATGACGGCCGACGTCGCCTTCTACACGGACCTTGCGGTTGCGGCGGACGGGCCGCTGGTCGAGCTCGCCGTCGGGAACGGCCGCGTCGCGATCCCGGTCGCACAAGCGACCGGTCGCCGGGTGATCGGCATTGACGCGTCGCCAGCGATGCTCACGCAGGCCCGTGCCCGTGCAGCCGAGGCGGGCGTGGAGCTGGAGCTGATCGAGGGCGACATGCGCGACCTCGTCCTCGAGGAGCCGGCGGGGCTGATCTACTGCCCGTTCCGCGCGCTGCTCCACCTTCCGACCTGGGCCGACCGCCGTCGCGTCTTTGAGCGAGTCGCCGCGTCGCTGCGGCCCGGGGGCCGGTTTGCCTGGAACGCCCTTGCGTTCGATCACGCCATCGCCGCGCGCCTCGACGGCGTGCATCAGGACGCGCCCGCGCCACACACGATCCGGTACTCGGTGGGGGACAATAGAATCGACATCACACTCGACGACGGCGGAACGAGCTCACTCTGGTGGGCCACCAAGAACGAATGGCTCGGGCTCATCGACGTTTCCGGTCTGCAACTCGAAGCGCTCTACGCCGGCTTCGCCGGCGAGCCGTTTACCGACGAGAGCCGGGAATACGTGTTCGTCACCCGCCGGTGAGGACCCTTGGCTTTCGAGCGCCCGGCGAGCGAGCGCCCGGCGAGCGAGGCGCTCACAGGTCATGCGCTGACCATTAGATGGACGTCCCAGCCATCTCCGCGGTGCCAGGTCACCTCACTCGTTACATTACCGCCGGCATCCAAAGTTCACTAAGGCCCCTTACCCAAGCGAGAGACAAGATGGCAAGAACTCACATCACGGTCGTGTACAAGTGGACCGCCAAGCCCGGCAAACTCGATGAGCTCACGTCGATCTATGGGCAGGTGACCGAGGCGATGAAGCAGAACGAGCCAGACGCCCAGGCCGTCCATTGTTACGTCTCTGAGCACGACAACGCCCTCTACGTCCGCGACGAGTTCAAAGATGCCGCTGCGCTGGGCTTGCATCTGAGCAGCACGGCGCCCAGTCACTTCCCAGCGTTGCTGGCCATCGCAGTCCCTGGGCCGTTCTTCTTCTTCGGAGATGTGCCTGACGAGTTGAAGCAGGCAACGGTGCAGATGCAGTTGGGTGCCGAGTTCGGCACGCACGCCTTCGGATTCGACCGCTAGGGGCCGTCACGCTCAGCTGGGAGCGCATCGTCTCTCGAACGTGTGAGCGGGCAGTTGCGGCGGAACGAGGGTCTGCAGCCGGCGATCGTGCTCCCCGGCTGCGCTCGGTCGGCCGCCGCAGCTGAACCCGGAGTCCGTTGGGCGGCGTTACCCAACTTCGCAACGGATGAGTGTGGCAGCGTACTCACAGAAGGAGCCGAACGGGTGACAGCGGAGTTTTGGGACAAGCGGGCCAAGAAGTACGACGACGAGATTCGAAAACACGGTGCCGTCTACGTGCAGTCGATCGAGAGCGCGAAGTTGCTGCTCTCGATCGCAGATGTCGCCCTGGATCTCGGCTGTGGATCGGGTGAGTACAGTCTTGATATCGCCCCCGTCGTACGGCACGTTCATGGAATCGACACATCGACGAACATGATCGCCCTGGCAACGGCGAAGGCGAGTGATATCCGTGCCGTTGTGCGCCGCGTCCATGAGCTCTTGCCGACTGGTGGGCTTTTCATCTCGGAAACACCGTGCTTGGGAGAAAGGGGCTCGCTGTTCAGGTTGTTGGTCAGTCTTGCCCAAAAGGTGAAGATTGCACCGCCGATTCTCAGCCTTACAGTTGCCGAGCTCAGAGCAGAAATTGCGGGTGCGGGCTTTGCCATTACCGAATCCGAGCCGTGGGACCGCAAGAACGCGGTTCATCGGATTGTCGCCAGGAAACGGTGAGGTGCGAGCTGAGGGCTTCGCACGACGGGTGAAAGGGACGCCGAGAACATGGCGCAACAGCTGACCACTTCGTTGCTGGCCTTGA
>JBDGYA010000082.1:0-10334 GCA_039584325.1 Gemmatimonadota bacterium | reverse complement strand
CCCCGTCGGCTCGTGCCGGCGAATGCGTCGGATCGAAAGAGCGGCACGTGGGGCATGCTGTGGGCGAGGTAGACGAAGAACGGTTGGTCGGTGTGGGCCCGGATGAAGCGCACGGCCTCCTCGGTGTACCGCTTCGTGATGGTGCGCTGGTCGGCCGGCCGCTCGATGACGTCCTCCCCGCGCATCAACGGGACGTTCCAGTACTCCACCTTGGGGTCCCAGAAGATCTCCTGCCACTCGCCTGCAACGGCCCGGTCCATGTCGTTCGAATAGGGAATGCCGTAGTACTGATCGAACCCATGCCGGGTAGGCAGGAAGGGAGGCAGGTGCCCGAGATGCCACTTGCCGATGGCCGCGGTCGCATACCCCTGCTCTTTCAGCGCCTCCGCGAGCGTGATCTCGTCGCTCGGCAGGCCGAGCCTCGAATCCGGGAAGAGGACGCGACGTCCGTCGCTGGCCATCCCGCTGCGGACGGGGAGCCGCCCGGTGAGCAGCGCCGCCCGGCTCGGCGTACAGACCGAGGCCCCCGTGTAGAACTGCGTGAACCACATGCCCTCCGCCGCCATCCGGTCCAGATGAGGCGTGTGGATCGTCGGGTGCCCGTAGACGCCGAGGTCCCCGTAGCCGAGGTCATCGGCGAAAATGATGACGAGGTTGGGAGGGCGGTCGGTGTCTGGGGGGCGGGCCGGCGCGCATGCCACGAGCAGCACCACACTCGCGAGGACGAGCATCCAGCTCGGCCCGCGGCGGACGCCTGACGTCGCACGGGCGAGACACTCAGTCGCCATCCCACCCGCGGCCAGCTCGGGCTCGACGCCGTACCGGCCAGCGAGTGCGGTGATGAGGTAGCTGACCAGCTCGGCCATCGCGGGCGCACTCCTGCTAGGAGACGCGGCTCAAGATGTGGCCGGCCGGGCGGGGGCGCCAGAGCCGCCCCGAGGCTGTCGGGCGGTAGGACGGTAAGACGGTACGTACCGTCCTCCCCGAAGCGGACCGGATCACGGATGATCTCAGCTAATTGCTCAGTGGGCGAGCCACAGGACCGCGAAGTCTCCAGGTGCCGAGCGCGATCCGCCGAGCGTCCCCGTGAGCAGGTACCCCCCGGTGCGCGGCGCGACGATCATGACGCCCCGGTCGACGCCGGGTCGCTCGAGCACGGTCCGTGTCTGCACGGTGCCGTCGCGGTCAACCTCAAGCACGACGATGTCGGGGCCCGTCGGTCGAAAGGTGAATCCCACGCTCACGACCCCGCCATCCGGAGTTGGCGCGCTCATCATGGCGCGGTCGTCCTCCACTCCACCATCGTGCCGCCACCAGCGGAGGTTCCCCTCCGCGTCGAGGCGCAGGAAGTACACGTCGGTGCCGCCGTGGGACAGGGTCGCGCCGTATCCGGTCACGAGCACGTCGCCGCCGTCCAGCGCCATGACGCCGTGACCGACGTCGTCCGGCGCTCCGCCGAACGACCGGGTCCAGACAACGGCTCCGTCCGCGGCCACGCGCACGACATACGCATCGCGAGTCGTGTCGGGATGCTCCGCGGTGGTTCCGGTCGCCACGAATGCGTCGTCGTCCGTCCGTGCCACGTGGTAGACGCGCTGATCTCCGGGAACGTCGACCCTACGGATCCACCGTGCCGTTCCATCACTCCCAATGTGCAGGAGGTAGGCGTCACGGCCTCCGTGCTCCATGCTCTCGCTCTCCGCCGCAACGACGATGCCTCCATCCTCCGCGAGCACCGCCGACCACGCGCGGTCTCGCCCCGCCTCACCATAGGTGCGCTGCCACAGACGCGCACCCGACGCGTCGACCCGCAGCACCAGCACGTCTTCCCGACCCTCCGTGGGTGCCTCCGTGTATCCGACGAGGAAGAGGCCGCTGTCCCGGGCTTCCACGACGTCCCACCCGAAGTCCTCGCGCTCGCTTCCGTACGAGCGGGTCCAGAGGGTGTCCCCAGCGGGGTCGAACCGAACGAGCAGCACGTCGGTGCCGGTGGGTCCACCGAAGTCGGCGTAGCCCACCGCCGCGAACCCGCCGCCGCGCAGCTCGATGACCGCGTTTCCCACGCCCAGCCCTGGTGTTGGAAGGATGAACTCGCGCTGCGTCGTCAGCGGTGATTGGGACAGGAGCGGCTGTGGGAGCAGCAGCGCAGCGACGATGGACGCGGTGGCGCATCGTGCTAGCAAGGCCGCCCTCGTGATCCTGGCTTGACGTCAAGCATGAGAGCCTCCGTTGGAAGATCGGGCGTCGCAAACGCTGTCAGAGTAGACGAGACTGGCAGGGGAGCCGTATTCAGGTGGATCTGTCAGTGGCGCCTCTGCGCACGCGATCACGGAGCCTCCTATCGGCGGAAGCAACGAGCCTCCGTCTGCTGCCTCGTCGGTCGTGCCGCCCAATTGGGGGGAGCCACGTTTCGATGCCAACCATAGTGGGGCGAAGCGTTCCGCACGGCAAGAAGTGCGCGGGCACAACACCACCCGGAAGAGCTGCACCAGTGACCGGTCGGTCTCGTCGTCGGGCGGGCGTCGTCCTGCGGCGTCTGTCAGGCGGCGGCGCCGGAGAGGCCACCGACGGAGTGACGGTTGCTCGCTAAGATGTCACACTCTGGTGGGCATGCAAGCTTCTAGTGCGACCATCTGGCTTGGGATTTCGTTTCTTCGGCTGAGGCCTGAACGCCGATGGCTGCAGAGCGGAAGGGCGGGGGACTCGCCGCGAACCGCGCGCGAGCGGCAAGACCTTCCCAAGAACCTTCCCAACACTGTGGAAGGGCTGCGCTGCCTCGACTTCGAACTTCAGGCCTCCACCTCTTTGAGCACGATCCCATCGGTATCCGCCACTCCCACTCCCAAGCGTGCGGCATATTCGAGTGTCTCCGGGGTGTGTCCCGCATCATAAGGCTCGTGTACCTCTTTCAGGATCGCGGCCGCCAATACGTCCACCGCCAATGAGTCTCCACTCATGATCAAGCGGTTGGCCTCGCGTGGTCCACCGGTACTCACGTTGACGTGATGCTCGCAGAGCACCGTTCGCGCGTCGACGATGGTCATTTCGGGACTGACCGCCATCGCCGCCTCGGCAATCGTCAGCGCGAGCCTCCGCCACACCTCATCCCTCGGCATGGAGTCGTACCGCGCTTTGTTGGATTCGCCCCAGAGATGCATGTTCTGGGTGGTTTGCACATCGAGCACACCCATCATGTTCTTCAGCGCGCACGTCAGACCCGTCTGTGCATGCCGCTTGAGGGTCGGCATGTTGATGATCAGATCGGCTTCGTAGATCTTCTTGATCACGCCGATGGACGGCATGTGCATCCATCGCGCATCCTGCACGTCGACCGCCTCGGCCTCTCCATCGTCCAGCAGCGAATCGGTCCGGAACCCTTCTGCCTCGGCAATGTCGTTCAGTCCGCTCCACTCGAACTTCCCACCGGCCCTCCCGTTCACCTTCCTCGCCCGCCGATCGGCGACCGTGATATCGGTGAAGCCCTCTTCCTTGAGACGCCGCACGGTCGTCAGCACCGACTGCTCATCGGTGGTTGCAGGGTATCGGGTACGCTGATCGAACACGAAGTTGGGCTTGACGATGACGGACTTGTCGCTGCCGAACGGCGAGAATCCGCCGAGAACCTCCATGCCTTTGGCGAACATGGTCGAGAACTCAGTGCCGTGCACGACCACAACGATAGGCTGGCCGTTTTCCACGAACGGGTTCGGTAGCCTCGTCCGGATCGGGGCAACGGTTCTGTGAGCCATCTCTTCACCGGCAAGCACTTTCAGGATCATTGGCCCGGAGGCCCACATCCCCAGGGTCTCCCCGATGAATGCTCTGCGCGTCACGTGGCACATTGACATGGGACACTCCCGTGGGGTGAGTGCTGTCAGCAGGATCGACCTGCTGACAGCGAGGCAGAGATGAGGTGTCGCGGGGAACAGTATCGATCCATGGTGGATCTCCAAGACCGATTGGCTTCGCACAACCCAGTCATGTCGAGCGGTACCCAGCGGCCTTGGCCTCGACCGGACCGATGAGCCTCAGCGCAGAACACCCTCGAAGGCAAACGGCGCCTCATAGAGTCCGAGCGTCTCTCTACCTTGGCTGAGCCGGCCGACGCAATCGGCTTCGCAGAACACACGCCACGTATCCTGCGCAATCCGGTGGATCGCGACGAACTCACCGATGTCGAGCTGGTATCGCTCCTTTCTGCCGGACCCCAGAGGGGTACACATCACCAGCCCGGTCCCGATCACAGTTTCACCTACCACTACATCGAGGAACTCGCTGGAGGAGTACACTCTGAGCTGGAACCCACACTCCACATCGAGTCCATCCAGCACGAGTCGCCCACCACGCGACTTCGCACCAGGGGCGCTCTTCACGTACATCTGATCGTCCATGGTTTCCCAGGCCTGCAACTCGACGAGGGCTCCGTCGTCGTGCGTGTAGGTGCCACCTCCATCACTCAGGATGGCGTCACCTGCTCGATCTTCGAGCGTGATGGCCATCGCGTAAACGCTCACCTCCAGCTGGCCTGGTGGCGTCGGCGGTTTGGCCTTGGCGGCGGTGAGATCCGGGGACGTTACCGAACGTCCCACGTCACTGCAGGCGACAAGGCCACAACACAAGAGCAGGCTCGTGCAGCAGCTGATACCGAGTTTGACCTGCGAGTAGTTCATGGTGGCCCTCCTCAATCGCACTCGGGTGCGAGACATTCAGTTGCTCACAGGTGGCAGGAAGTTCTCCATCACCCACACCTCGACCGAGCTACTTCCCGCCGCGAATGCCAGTCGGCGGCCGTCGGGGTGTAGCCGCAGGTCCTGCATAGCATCTATCTCGAGACCGACGGGCACGGGTTCACCGCCGTCCAGCACCACGCGCCACAGACTCGTCCGCCGGTCCTCCATATCATCACTCGCGGAGGCGGAATAGAGGATTGCGTCGCCGCCCGGCGTCCATGCGATCGAGAAAATCCCGACTGACAGGGGAGTCAGCGGTCTGGCGTCACCACCCTCGGCCGGAAGGACCAGGATCTGATGGTGCTCGGGAGGCTCTGCCATCGCTTGCAGTGAGACCGCCAGGCTCGCACCGTCTGGTGAGATGACCACGTTCCGTATCAATCCGGCCGGCGCTCTATAGACATCTGTGGTTCTGCCGCTGTTCAGATCTTTCCTGAAGACCCGCACCGGGTAATCATCCTCTCCCTCAACACCTGCTCGGTAGTAGATGAAGCGCCCGTCCGGGCTCAGATCGAAGCCATCTCCGGTATCCCACAGTAGTAGTCGTTCGCCCACCAGCGTTTCAGTAGTGCCAGTTTGCAGGTCGACTCGGTAGATGCCCGAAGGTCCCATGCCGTCTGCACCTAGTATCAACAGCGATCGGCTGTCGGGTGCCCAACGCGGCGTAGATACGGGCTTGATTTGCCCGCCGAGATTGAGCTCTCGGATTTCGCCCGTTTCCAGAGACCGAATGAACAGGCTGCCGGATGCAGACATAACACCCCGACTTCTGATGTAGGCCAGGTAGCGTCCGTTCGGCGACCAAGACGGGTAGCTGCTCTCCCCCAACCGCCGCGGCGTAGCGATTGTGGGTGGCACTGCCACACTCTCCAGATCAGCGCTCAGGGTGGCAACGTAGACCTGCTGGGCTCCAGTCCTGACGCCATAGAGATACCTGCCATCCGGTACGAATCCGATCGGATACACGCCCCACGCATCGGGTAGTACCAGTTCGGGCTCGCCCGCTGGACGCCCCTCCCTGAGGGGTAGCACCCAGACGCCCGGCGTCCCTGTGCGGTCGCTGCAATAGAGGATGTGCCGCCCATCGGGAGCCCACCCCAGCAAGTAGTCGTTGGAGGGTTCGTCGACAACGCGGACGCTCTCCCGCCCTTCCAGCGTCATCACGAAGACATCCCGTTCCTCCGCGCGCTCTCGGCCCGGCTGGTCGTAGGCCACTAGCCGGCCGTTCGGGGAGAAGGCAACGTGCTGGGGGAAGGACGTCCCGAACGATCCAAGCTCTGTCACGGAGCCATCATCGATAGCAACCAGCACTGCAGCAGTTGCGCCATGGCGGTTCTCCGAATGGGAGGCCAAGATGAACCTGCCGTCCGGCGACCACGCATATGGAACGGTGAACCCGTCACCCTTCAGGATGCGCGGCTCGCCACCGTCGAAGTCCACGAGACGCAACTCGAACAGAGCGCGTTCGTTATGCCACCACCCGTATGCGATCTGGCTACCGTCGGGCGAGAGATGTGTGCGAAAAGCAAAGCCGGACCCGTAGCGGTCAGCGTCGTCCGTTACGTGGCGGATCTCCCCCGTCTCCATGTTCCGCACGGCCACGTCACCGTTGCTCCAATCCGTGAGAGCCACGAAGCGGAGGTCGCGAGACGGTGATACCAGCCAATGCGCATTGAAGCCGGTCCAGAGCCTGCGGATCACGGTGGGAAGCGTGTCCGGCGGCGGATCGACGATTGCGACCGGCGCGATGCCGAGCCCTGCCTGCAGCATCACCGCCGGGGCGGCACGCTCTGAGCCCGCCTCACACGCGATCATGGCGAGGAGCGTGACAACTGAGAAGCTCATGGCGATCCTGGACACGGGGCACCTTCCTTCGAAGAAATCGTGATGGGCCGCTGCCGGTGCGAGCAAAGGCAAAGGACGTTCCGAGGTTCCGTAGGTTGCCTAACTCGATGGGCGGCAAGAGGATGGCCGTCGGTCCCAGTCTGTCTCGACTGCAAGACCGTCACGAATCGTTCTGGAATGGGAGGGAGATTCGTTACGGTGGCGCGGGACTACCGATGGGTGCCAACGGCAGTGCAAACCGGAACGTGGTCCCCTGACCCGGCTTGCTTTCGACGGTCAGCTCGCTCCCGTGTGCGCGGGCAACTCTCTGCGCCACCGCCAGCCCGAGCCCGGTACCGTCGTCCTTAGTCGAAAAGAAAGGCTCGAAGATCCGCTGCATATCTTCGCGACTTATCCCTCGCCCTTCGTCCCACACCGCAACCTCGACGTTCTCGCCCGCAACCTCGACGCTCACGCCGCCACGCTCTCCGGGCTGCATGCTGTCCGCCGCGTTGAGAAGCAGATTGAGCAGCAACTGCTCCACGGCCCCACTGTCGGCGTTGACCCAAATCGGTGCCTCGGGCGGCGAGTATTCGAGCGGTGCGCTCTGCTCCTCGAAGCGAGGCCGCGCGGCGTGCACCGCAGCCTCGAGTGTCACCCGCAAGTCTACCCGTCCGGGGGACGTGCGCCCGCTGCGCGCCACACGCAGGAAGCCACCCACAGAAGCGTTCAGTCGATCGATCTCGGCCAAAGCGTGGTCCACCAGCGCCACGGCTTCGGCCCTATCGTCGACTTTCGTACGCGTGAGCTGGAGATCCATTCGCACCGACGTGAGGGGGTTCCGCACTTCATGGGCCAGCGACGCGGCGAACTCCCCCACCGCCGCCATCGCCTCCCGCTGGGCGAGTGTCTGCAGTGTGCGTCGCAGGCTCTCGGTCATGGAGTTGAATGCCGCGGCCGTGCCTTTGATTTCCGGTGGACCTTCCTCCTTCGCTCTGCGCGCGAGGTCGCCGTGCGCTACGGCTTGGGCGGCGTCACTCAGATGCAGCAGCGACCGTGTGAACCGCCTGACGAGTAGGGTGACAAGCAGCAGTGCCAGCAGTGCCACGAGCAGCAATGCCAGCATCCCGCTCCTGGCGGCGGTTTCAAACGGAGCTGAGAACGGTCCCACCGGTCCGGCAAGTGCCAGGCGCAGGGCCGGTTCCCGCAAGCGACGCTCGACAGCAATCCAGTCCTCGCCCATCCACACGAAACGAGATTGCGCAAAGAGCTCGGGGTCCAGAGCAAGAGGTGTGACTGGCTCACCGGTGCGGGAGTCGAAGACCGCGAGCATCGAGCCGCTCACACCGGTGGTCAGTATGCCTGGGGGAAGTAGCTGCTCGGTGCGGAGCTGCACCTCCAACGTCCCCAACCGCGCACCCGATGCAGGATCGTGAATGGGGACAGCGTGGTCAAAGGACCCGGTCGTTGCCGAGGCACCCTCCCGGTCGGTGCCGTGGGCAACGTGGCCGACCGTCGCGCCTTCCAGGTCCAGAAAGCTCACGCTGGCTGCGACGTTGGCGAGCCTGGCCCACGCTTGCTGCAGGCCTTGCAGCGCCACGGCATCCTGACTCTCCAGCACCTGCCGTCGCTCCCGCAGTGCAGCTATCACAGCGGCGTTCTCAGCCAGGTCCAGCATGGCAGTGCGGTGCGCTCCCCACTGGAACCCGATCGAGTTGGCGATATCCAGCAGTGAAGTCTCCAAGCGCTGGCGCACGAGATTCTCGCCGGATTCCCGTGTCGAGCGGGACAGCCACACGCCGACCAGGCCCAGCGGCACTATGACGCCGAATAGTACGAGGGTGAGGAATCGACTCCGTAGACTCATGGAAGAGAGCTTGCGTGGCAATGCAGCGTCAGGTCAGGTGATGCTTCTCGATCAGTCGATACAGCCGCGGCTTCGAGATTCCCAAGATCTCCGCCGTCCGGGTCTTGTTGCCACCGGTTGCAGCGAGCACGCGCCGCACTTCGTCACGCTCGGTTTCTTCCAACGTCCTGAAGGGACGGAGTGACGCGCCTGGCTCCGCCCCGATGCCGAGGTGCTCGGGCCGAATCACTCCGCCGGTCGCCAGTGCGATGGCCCGCGTCAGACAGTTCTCGAGTTCTCGCACGTTGCCGGGCCAGTCATGCCGTAACAGGACCTCCACCGTCGAGTCGGGCAGAGTCGGTTCCGAGCGATGCAGTTTCGTGCTTGCCTTGTGCACCAGGTGGCGGGCCAAGACGGGAAGGTCTTCAGGACGGTCCCTGAGAGGGGGAAGCACGATCTCCACGACCCTCAGCCTGTAATAGAGGTCTTCGCGAAATCGGCTTGCCCTCACCATGTTCTCCAGATCGCGGTGAGTGGCCGCGATCACCCTGGCCTCGGTGCGTTCGGGAAGCTCGGTCCCCACCGGGTAGAACTCTCCGTCCTCGAGGATGCGAAGCACTTTGGCCTGGAACTCCGGGCCAGTGTCTGCAATCTCATCGAGGAAGATCGTGCCCTGCCCCGCCAGGGCAAACCGTCCCCGCCGGTCCGACACCGCGCCGGTGAACGCGCCGCGCACGTGGCCGAACAACTCGGACTCGAGCAGCGTCTCCGGCAGCGCTGTGCAGTTGACGGCGATGAACGGTTCGGACGCGTCCGGTGAATTGAAGTGAATGGCCCGGGCTACGAGTTCCTTGCCGGTGCCGGTCTCACCTCTGACGAGGATGTTCACCCGGCTGGCCGCGAGTTGCCCTACCAGCTTGTAGACCTCGATCATGCGCGCGTCCCGCCCCACCAGCTCGTTCAACTGGAAAGGTTGCGCTTCTTCCTCCGCCGCGCGGCGGACGTGCTCGCGGGAGCGTTGGTCCTCGAAGGCTCGGCTCAGCACCGCACTCAGTTCGTCGAGATCGATGGGCTTCACCAGAAAATCGAAGGCACCTTCACGCATCGAGCGAACGACGGTCGTCATGTCATCGAATGCCGTCATCAGCACGACGTCCACGGATGGCGCTCGAGCACGAACGATCTTCAGTAGCTCAATACCGTCGAGCCCGGGCATGCGAATGTCCGAGAGAACCAGATCGGGAGGATCACGACCGAGCTTGCTGAGCGCCTCTTCAGCACTGCCTGCACGGTCCGGCTCAACACCCAGATGTGACAAGCCCTGCATCAGCGACGTCAGCACACCGGGGTCGTCGTCGACCAAGAGGATTCGTCTTGGCATGAACGGCCCTCAGGTGGATCTGGTACCGCAGTCAATGCTACGGGACGAGGGTCGCCGTCCCACTGCACCGCCTTCCCGCTCGATGCGGTAGCGGTCGGCAAAGGCGGTCTCCAGGCGATCGAGCTGATCCGTCATGAGCAACGGCCTCCGCTCAGTCACCGCATAAGATGGGGCTCAGGCCTGAGAGAGGCCAGGAGGGTCGGCTTCCAGAGAGGATTGCTTGCGTCACTGTAACAACGGCCATTGACGTCAGTGAGCGTCAATTGACGCGAAACCGTCGGTTTGAGGCCGATATTGACGCCAGCTGACGTCACGGTAGGAGGGTCAGACGGTAGGGTGGTAGGATTCCGTCCTACCGTCCATCGCGTGTTCGCACACTTTTCGCACACCACAGATTTGTGATATCGCAGAAGAAGCCCCGAGCGTTCCCCCGCAGTCCACTGCTATTGCCCCTCCTCCCGCGGCGGCACCGGAACCAGCGGCTTTTCGAGCCACTGCACCCATGCGAGTCCCTCGGCGAACGGATCGTCGCATCGTCCGAGTGCTCTGCCTT
>JBDGYA010000163.1:0-3693 GCA_039584325.1 Gemmatimonadota bacterium | reverse complement strand
CGCGTGCCAGCCGATCCTTCACAGGCAGTCGGAACGTGCATCGTGGAGACTGTGTGCACCGTAGCCGTTATCTCGTGAAGCGAATGTCAGAGAACGCTGTTGCGGGTATCTTGCCCACATGGCTCATCCTCCTCGCCGTCGGGGCGTGTTCAGAGGGTGACGGCGTAGCAGACGCTACGTTGGTGGCGGGGCTGACTCCGGCGCAATACGAGGTAGCGCGGTTGGGGGTGGGGGACCAGTACTACATCGACCACGACTACACGATCACGGAGCTGGGCCCCGGGCTCGCCGACCGCCTGTGGATCCGCACCGCCAACGCCGACAAGGGCAGCACCGCCGACTCGGCGATCGGCTTCACGCTGCTGGAGGAAGCGGCCGTCGTGGTCGGCTATGACCGCAGTGCCGCCAGCGTCCCCGCCTGGCTGGCGGGCTGGGAGGAGGCACCGGCCAGCGTGCGCATCGTCGTGCCGGCACCGATCTCACCGCTGCGGCTGTTTCACAAGACCTTTGCCCCCGGGCCGGTGGTTCTGGGAGGCAATCTCGCCGCCGGCGCCCAAGGGGCGGAGAGCATGTACGTCGTGCTGCTCCTGCAAACGTCCGAGCTCGCGCCCGTCGCGCTCCAGCTGGCGCCCACCGGCGCCACCCTCGATCCCGGGCAGAGCGTGCAGTTCAGCGCCAGCGTGATCGACCTGCTGGGCCGTCCCGCCAGCAGCGGCACCATCCAATGGACCGCCACCGGCGGGACCATCACCACCCAAGGCCGCTACACCGCCGGTCAGGACCCGGGCAGCTACCGGGTGATCGCCCACGCCCCCGAGCACGGGCTCGCCGACACCGCCGGCCCCGGCGGGGACCTGCAGGTCAGCACCTGGGGCCGGGCGGTCATTGCCCTCGACAACGCCACGTACACCGGGAACCCGTTCGAGCTCGAGGTGGACGCGACGTTCACCCACAGCGGCAGCGGGACGACCCTCACCCTGCCGGGGTACTACGCGGGCAATGCCACCTGGAAGTTCGGATTCATGCCCACGTTGTCGGGCACCTGGAGCTATGTCACGTCGTCAGCCGATGCGGATCTGGATGGCCGCACGGGCACGGTGACCGCCACGACCTCCAGCAGCAAGGGCCTGCTGCGTGGCGGGACGACACATGCCCGCAAATGGCAGTTTGCCGATGGCTCCTATCTGGCCGTGCCGGTGATCCTGCGGATCGAGTTCTTCTTCGAGTCGGCAAGCCAGGCTCAGTTCGAGGCGGCCGCAGACTTCATGGCGGCCAACCACATCCACATGATGGACACGCGGCTCCAGGACGAGTTCTCGTCCACCATGACGATGTTTGACGGGCCATGGCAGAACCATCAGTTCAACTTGCCGCGCTGGGATCAGATGGAAGCGCGCATGGACGCGCTGGCTGCGCGGGGGCTGGGCGCGTACATCATGCCCTATGCTGATGACGCCGGGAAACCACAATGGGCAGCACAGTCGGCAACGGAAGCCCTCTTACTCCGCTATATGGTGGCACGCCTGTCCGGGTATCCCATCGTGCTGTGGGACACGGGCATCGACATTCTGGAGTACCGCAATCAGGCCGGCATTGACTGGTGGGGCGCCCAACTTCGTGCATTAGACCCGTACGATCATCCGGTTTCCAGCCGCGTGGGTGGGGGCTCCGGCACCTACTACATGGCGGGCCGGACCTACGAGAGCATGGGCGACAACCAGGCCTACATTGACGACTTCCTGACGCACTTCAATGGCGCGAGCATCCCGATTCTCATGGCGGATGCGTTCGGCGAGAACTATTCTGCCCAGCCGCATAAGAACTTCTCTCCAGCCGACGTCCGCCGGTCGCTGTGGAAGGCCGTGGTCGCGGGCGGGCTCGGGGCGATCTATCGCGGCAACGACGGCTATTTCCACCTCTCGACCCTCCCAAGCGATCTCGAGTCGGAGCAGTGGATCCGCCTGGTGAACCCGTTCGTCGCGAGCAAGCTGGGCGCGACCTTCGGGGCCATGGTCCCCACCCCTTCCCTGGTCGAGAACGGGTACTGCCTCGCCGACCCGGCGCGGACCAAGCTCCTCGTCTTCCTCATGGGGACGAACGATCAGTGGGATCCCGAGTCGGGCGGCAACGTCACCGTCACGCTGACCGGCGTGAGCGGCACCTATCAAGCGATCTGGTTCGACCCCCGCACCGGCAGCGAGACCTCAGCCGGCACGCTGTCCGGCGGCAGCAATCACGTGCTGACACCGCCCAGCTCCGACGACTGGGTCCTGCTCCTGACACGCACCTAGACCCCATTCCCGCTCACCGCCGCACTCACTGCCAGGAGCGCGAGGGTCTCCAGGAGCGTAACGGAAGGCGAGCGTCGCCAGCCGACTCACCATGGCCCATCAGGGGATGCACGTTCCGACGAGCACACCACATATTGCCTCTTACCAATACGAGTCCCTGCTGAACGGACGCTCCCACAGCATGCCGAATACCCTCGCACACATTGGCGTCCAGACGCTCATCACACGCGGCGTCGTTCGTAAGGCCGACCTCAGATGGGCACTCGTCGGTGTGATCGTGCCTGACATCCCGTGGATCTTCGGTCGGCTGACGCAATCTCTCGTTCCGGGTCTCCACACGCACGACCTCTGGGCCTACTACATCGCGCAGTCATCCCTCGCCGTATCGCTCTTGCTGTGCGGAGCCCTGGCCTCACTGGCCGCGAAGCCAACTCGCGCCTTCGTGATCCTATCCCTGAACGCCCTCCTCCACCTGCTGCTCGACGGCTTGCAGGCGAAAGGAGGCAATGGCGTTCATCTCATTGCGCCGCTCTCCTGGCAGGATTGGAATGCCGGCTGGTTCGGGCTCGAATCCTGGCCAACCAACATCTTGACTGCCCTGGGCATTTGCGTGGGTATCTTGGTGGTCGTCCACTGGTTCCGCTCGCCGGTCGGCCTGGTGTGTTCGAGGCCGCGCCTGCTCCTGTCCGCGGTGCTCCTCACCCTTTACCTTGCGCTTCCCGTTCCACTTCGGCACGGTCCACTCGTCGCAGACACCAACTCGGTTGGGACCCTCAAAGACCGACACGAACGGGCGGGCCGTGAAGCCCAGTTCGACCGAGCGCAGTACGTGGTCCGAGGTAGTGCCCACTACCTCCGCACGTACGTCGGCGAAGAGCTGCGGTTGCGAAGGCCATGGCTCGAGCAATCGGCCATCGTGTCGGCTCGCGGAACGTTCTCGGACGATTCGACCATCGCGCTCAGCGAGCTGCACCGTCATCCGGGAAGGCGCAGGGACGTGTGGAGCTACATTGGACTCAGCATCATCGCTGCGGCGTGGCTGGTACCGGCACTGGGAAAGCCAGGATTGCGAGCGACCAAGCCAGCGGCCGGGCTGAACGACCGCCTCTGAGCGCTTGCGCCGGACCGAGTGCCAGGCCACAGGTATGTCCCACGAATCGGCTGAGAAGTCGCGACAGGCTAGTTGTGACCGTGATGCAGCCCCCTACGCTGTCCTGATCGCGAGCCGGCACATGCAGAGGCGGGCCCGACCACCTGGCCGGGCCCGCCGAGGGCACTATGCGGAGTTCGGTTGCTGCTAGGCGTCCAGCCCCTTCTTGCGCCGCCGGAGGGCGACTCCGCCCATGCTGGCCAAGCCGCTCCCAAGGAGCGCGATCGTGAACGGCTCGGGCACCTGAGTACA
>JBDGYA010000081.1:0-13571 GCA_039584325.1 Gemmatimonadota bacterium | reverse complement strand
TCCGTGTGCCTGAGATCACGGCGTTCGGGGGCGTAGCAACGCCCCTTCATTCCGGCTTGTTCAAAGCAATGCGACGTCGAATCTGGTTTGAGCGTGGGTTCGAGCTTGGACTTCAGGCAGTTCCCGAGGTTCTAGAGAGGATCGAACACGTCAAGAGCAACGGAAAGACTCTCAAATCGGGAAAGGCATACACGAGCGTTTCACTTCACTTGCGCAATTGTTATCGCTCTTGTCAAAAATGGTCTGGGGAGCTATTAAGGTGAATACAAAGGGAATAATTCCCGTCGGTGGCCCTCCCGGCCTCGCCGCCTGACCGACGCCCTCTAGTTGGACGCCTGCCCGACGACAGGACCTCACGGCCCCCGAGATGACTGTCTCCTACTCGGAGGCCACGATGCGAAACTGTCTCACGCACACAACCACCGGCGCCGTCGCACGCTTCTCGGGGAACCGAGCAAGGTTGTGGATCATGCTCCTCCTCGTGGGTGAGTCATTCGCGCTGGCGTGCGGTGGGGAGAACACGTCTGGTCCTGGATCGGCCGTGTTGACCACGATTGCCGTCTCTCCGACGACGCTCACGTTCACGGGACACGTCTGGTCCTGGATCGGCCGTGTTGACCACGATTGCCGTCTCTCCGACGACGCTCACGTTCACGGGGCTCGCGGAGGACGCCACCCTCGTTGCACGAGGGTTGGATCAGAACGGGAACCAGATGTCGAGCGTGACCTTCACTTGGAACTCGACTGAGGCGGCCGTCGCGTCGGTAACAAGAGCGGGGGTCGTAACGTCCGTCGCCGACGGGGAAACACTGATAACGGCCTCGTCGGGCGGCGTAACCAGCACTCCTGTGGCCGCCACCGTTCAGACGTGGACGCTCGTGTCCGCAGGCGGTGGACACAGCTGTGCGCTGACGGCCGCCGACGAGGCATACTGTTGGGGTGAGAACAGCGCCGGTGAGCTCGGGACCGGCGGGGGAGGAGAAAGCAGTACGCCACTGCCTGTGTCGGGCGGTCTGGCGTGGCAGAGCATCGTGGCGGGGATACCCCATACCTGCGCACTCACTCTCAATGGCGCGGCGTACTGCTGGGGAAGGAACGAGAATGGAGGGCTTGGTGATGGGACGATGTTGGACAAGAACGTGCCCACCCAAGTGAGTGGGGGGCTGACATTCCAGTCGATAGTTCCTGGCAATTTTCACACGTGCGGGCTCACAACTGGTGGCGAGGCGTATTGCTGGGGGTTGAATTCGTCGGGGCAGCTGGGGGACGCATCGTTCACCGACCGGAGTAGCCCGGTGCTGGCCGGTGGCGGGATGACCTTCCAAACGCTGGCAGTTGGCAGTCGCTCCACCTGCGGGCTCGACCCCACCGGGGTGGCGTACTGTTGGGGCGCTAACTTCGCGGGACAGCTCGGCGATGGGACATTTGCAGGGAGCGGCATCCCTGTACAGGTCGCTGATGGACACACCTTCCAAAGTATCACCGCTGGGAACTCCCACGTCTGCGGTCTCACTGTGAGCGAGGCATACTGCTGGGGTGACAACACGTTTGGGCAACTCGGCGATGGCTCAAATGCCACGGTTGGCACCCCTCAGCTTGTCGGCGGCGGCCTCACGTTTCAGACGCTATCGGTCGGGTTCGACAGCAGCTGCGGCCTCCTGGCGAACGGTTCTGGCTACTGTTGGGGTCAAAACGAGGACGGTCAGGTCGGTGATGGGACACTGAACAACCGGAGCATGCCGACGGCAGTGACTGGAAACCTCAGCTTCCAACTGCTATCTGCCGGCGGTCAGCACACGTGTGGCCTGACAACCGCGAACGCGGCGTATTGTTGGGGGAATAACGACGGTGGAAAGCTGGGTAACTCCGGCGGACCAGTCTCGACGCCACAAAGGGTCGCGGCCCGGTAACGGGGGGCATTTGCTGGCGAATGCGAGCTCTCACCGCGAGGGCGCACTTGTACACGAGCGGGGTGGCTGAACCCCGCCGACCTTTGCATCGGCTGCACCAGGGGGACCAATGTACCGATCCCGACCTCTCCTGAAGTCCCCAGCCACGCTGGCGGTCACCGCGGTCCTGCTGGCCGGCGCTCACGGCGTCGCGCGCGCGCAGGATTGGGTACCCAGGACCAAGCGTGCCGCACCACCTGCGCTCGCGCCCTCCATTCGCGGTATCGATAACCGCTCGACGTTGGCCGATCTCCTGGAACGGCGCCTAAGGGTTGCCGAGCTCCTGCCACCGCCGGTTGCCTATTCCGCGGCGGACATCGTGCCGGAGACGGAGCCGAACGACACCATTCCTGAAGGCAATTTGGTGACCCTCGGCGACACGGTCGACGGCGTAATTGATCCGGCAGGCGATTTCGATTACTTCGCCGTCCAGTTAGCCACGGGCACAGTCCTCGATCTCGATGTCGACGCGGTCGTCTTGGGATCGGCGATGGATCCGATCATCGCGCTGTTCGATGTGTCTTGGGATCGGCGATGGATCCGATCATCGCGCTGTTCGATGTCGACTCGGTCACCATTCTCGCGGTCAACGACGACTGGGACGGCCTCGACAGTCGGATCGCATACGCCATCCCGGTGGATGGCCTGTACTTCGTGGGCATCACCGACCTCGGGGGCAACGGGGGTTCCGCGTACACCTACCGGCTCAAGTTTGGAGAACTCACCCTCAACGAGCTGGAGCCGAACAACTCGGCGGGGGAAGCCAATCTGATCGCTTTCGGCGATACGACCTTCGCTACCCTCACACCGGCAACCGACATCGACTTCTTCGCGATCGACGTGCCGGACAGCACGCTGATCGCGTTCGAGCTCCAACAGAACTTCAACACCTGGTTCGATGGAGTCTTGGTGCTGTACGATGTGAACGGCACGACGCCCCTGGTCACGGATACGGTGTGGAATTGGCCGCCCGTCCTCGAGTACTTGGTGGAAGCCTCCGGGCGGTACTTCCTCTCGGTCAGTGACTTATCTCCGGACCCGCTTCGTTCCCCCCTCTACGGCCTGATTGCCAATTCTCTGGCAAGAGGGCCGGGGGACCCGAGCGCATTGGTGGCCGTGGACCTCGGCTGCCCCGGTCGTATGGCTGCCGGGGAGCAAGGCGAGCTGTACGTGGCAGACGAATGCCAGGGACGAGTGCTCGAAGTGGCCACCGATGGGACGGTGACCGAGTTCGCGCAAAACCTCGGGGGAGACTTGGGTCTTGCGGTTGACGGCTTTGGGGACCTGCTGGTATCCGGCTACGACAACCAGCGGGGGGTACCGGTCATCTGGCAAGTGCTGGCGGGGGGCGCCCGGGAGGTACTCATCGACAACCGGTCGACTACAGGACCGATTACGGTGGGACCGGACGGCGACATCTGGGCGCTCGAGTGCGGGCAGCGCTGCCCGGCAGTCCAACGGTACGATCCCCTCGGCAGCCCGAAGGAGGTCATCGACCTCGCCGAATGGGCGTGGGCAATGGCGTTCTCGCCGGCTGGTGAGCTGCACTACACAGCCGGCTCTTCCATCTTCAAGCTGGTGGGGACCGCATCGGAAGTGGTGATTCAGGACACGACGTTTTCGATCTGGTATGCCGGGCTCGCGTTCGACGAGGCCGGAAACCTCTACGCGGCCTCTCCACCATATCCTGGCCGCATTCTCATGCATGACGACGCGTACCAGCCCGTTCACGATCCATTCGCCCGTTTCGGGGGTGCAGAGCCGATCGGGATCGCCTTCGGGCGGAGTGCCTCCGGAGCGATGACCTCGCGGCTGTCGGTCGCGGCGTACGACTACCGGGAACCTGACCCCGGGCGCCTTTTCGAGCTGAATCCTGATGGTGTCGTGGCGCCTGGATTCCGTATCGGCACCGACCTCCTGCGAGTCGTAACGACGGAGCTGGACACGGCCACAGTCGGCGCGCCGTATGAGGCCACGGTGACCATGGAAGATCCTCCAGGGACTGTCACGTGGTCTGTGATCGCCGGCTCGCTGCCGCCAGGCATCGACCTAAACGTGGCGACGGGGGTGCTGTCGGGGACTCCGGAGCAATCCGGTCACTTCGACTTCACGCTTCGCGTCGACGGCGAAAGCAAGTTCGGATTCGCGAACCTGTTCATCGCCGTTGTGGATCCGGTGATCGCGACCCAGGACGTCGTGAACGCCATACTCGGCATCGACGGCCTGATTACGCCAGAAGTGGAGACCTTCCTGGATCTCCAAGGGAATGAGAACGGTCAGTTCGACATTGGGGATGTCCAGGCGTACCTCCGTGCGCGGGGACAGATCTCTGCCCCGGCGCTCGACGCAATTGCGAACGCAGCGGAGAGGAGGAACCGACAATGACCCGCACCCCCTTCTTGGTGCTGACGGTGTGCAGCCTTGCTGCGGCAATCGGGATGGGCGCCTGCGGCGACGGACCGAGCGGGCCCACGCCGGGTACCGCCACCGTGTCTCTTACGTCCCCGGCCACGGACGGGGGGATACTGCTCACTCTGACGGGCTCCGGCTTGACCGAGCCGAAAGCGGCGAATCCGAGCTTCACCGTCTATTGGCGCCTCGTTTCTGCCACCGAGCTGCGTGTGGCGGTCTTTGGCGCGATCACCGCGGGGCCGCTCTTCACGGTGGACGTCTTGGATGTCAGTTCGGTGGGGGCCTATCAGGGAACTGTGCTGCAGGTCGCCGACCGCAGTGACCAATTGCGGACGGACCTCAGCGCGTACAGTCTGACGGCAACGGCGTCCGCGGGCAGGTAGGTCACCCCGAACTCGGTTGAGACGCGCTACGCACATCATTCCCCTCCCGAGGAGCCAGCGATGCGCACACACCCACCGCTTCGACGCCTAGTCGCCTGCATCCTGCTGCCGTGTTGTCTGCTCGCCTGTTCGACGTGGAAGACACAGGAGGCCAGTCCGCAGCAGGTGCTTGCCGACGAGCAGCCTGCCAAGGTGCGGGTGACCCTTACTGACGGATCGCAGGTGGTGCTCGAGCAGCCGGTGGTATCGGGCGACACGCTCACAGGACTGAGAGAGGGTGAGCAAGTGAGCATCTCCCTCGCCAGCGTGAGTGAACTGGAGCTGCGTAAGGGTGATACCGTCAAGACAATTGCGCTTACCACAGGGATAGTGGTCGGAGTGGCTGCCGTCGCCTTCGGTGTTGGCCTTCTCATCTACTGCTCCGGCCCGGGAGATGACTGCTAGGGCGTCTGAGAAGGCTGCTGTCGAGCTGCCTAAGGCCTCCGCAGCGGCCGGTCGAGATGGGACGAACATGGACCGCCGAGCCGAAACCGGCCGGAGCCACACCGTTTGAGGAGCGTCCGTATGCGTACGTACCCGACCATCTCGCGCTTCGTCGTCCCCACGTGTCTCCTGCTCGCGCTCCCCAGCACCGATGCTGCCGCGCAGGACGCGCCACCACCCCGCCTGCTCGTCGACCGGGAGCCGTCGGCGGTGGCGGCGGACCTCGACGCACGCATCCCCGCGCTCATGAAGCAGGCGAGGGTCCCCGGGCTCTCCATCGCGATTGTTCACGACGGGCGAGTGGTGTGGCATGGAGCGTTTGGCGTGAAGAGCACGGAGACCGGAGCATTGGTCTCGACCGAGACGCTGTTCGAAGCGGCGTCCCTCACCAAGCCGCTCTTCGCCTATGCGGTCATGCGGCTCGTGGAGGAGGGGGTGCTGAACCTGGACACGCCACTGGTGCAGTACCTGCCGCCGGAGCACGTCGAGACGTTTCTCACCCATCCGCTCGACAGGGCCGGGTTCCGCCGAGACTGGTTCGAGCGTGTGACCGGACGACACGTGCTCTCGCATTCGTCCGGACTCCCGCACGGTGAGCCGATCGATCCGCACTACCCGCTGTTCTTCGAGCCCGGCGCTCGGTTCAAGTACTCGGCGGCCGGCTACCTGCTGTTGCAACGGACCGTGGAGCATCTGACCGGCAAGCCCCTGGAGCAGATCGCGCGGGAGTACGTCTTCGATCCGCTGGGGATGACGCAGAGCTCCATGATCTGGCGGGATGAGTTCGAGACCACTGCCGCGCACGGCCACGATCTGCTTGGGAACCCCCAATCGTTCCGCAAGTACAGGCGAGCCCATGCGGCGGCGTCGATGTACACGACCGCGGTCGATTACGCGCGGTTCGTCGGTGCGGTGCTGAACGGCGAGGGATTGCAGCGCGACGCGGTCGCGGCGATGCTCACCCCGGAGATCGAGATCGACGAGCACAACACGTGGAGCCTCGGTTTCGGCGTACAGCGCGATGGCAACGGCGATGCGTTCTGGCAATGGGGGGACTACGGGATCTTCCGCAACTTCGCGATCGCGTACAGGGAACCGAAGATCGGGGTGGTCTACCTCACGAACAGCTTCAACGGTCTCAGCATTGCGGGGGAGATCGTCTCGTACGCTATCGGCGGCGCGCTCCACGCCATGGACTTCCTGGGATATGAGCCGTATGACACGCCCACCGCGCAGTTCACATCGGCTGTAGTGGAGGACGGTGCGGAGGCGGCGATCGCGCGGCTCCCGGAGCTGCGCGCGAGCGATCCTGAGGTTGCGGGCGAGAACGCCGTCAACAGTCTGGGCTACGCGCTGCTCAACGCGGACCGGTTCGACGACGCGATCAGGCTGTTCGAGCTGAACGTCGCGGAACATCCCCGATCGGCCAATACGTATGACAGCCTGGCCGAAGGATTCATGACGAGAGACGCGGAGGGGGACATCGAGCGAGCCATCCGGTATTACCGGAAGGCGCTGGCGGCCATCCCGAACGACCCGCGTCCCGACACGGAGTTCCTCGAGCGCCTGCGGGTCGGCGGCGAGCAGCGGATCCAAGAGCTGGAGGCGAGGCTCGAGCAGCGCTAGCCGCCAGGTCGCTGAGATTCGAGTCGGACGCGCGTCGGTTTGCAGCGCGCCGGCTCCGGTCGACCTGGGTCTGCGTCATGAAGGCGTGCCGGCTCTTGGGGTCGGCTGAGCGTGGAGTGAATCCCACAGCGTGGACAGATCAGGAGTTGAAACCCACCTTTGAGGCGTCGCCTGCGGCGCGCGCATCGAGACCCTGATCACGTGAACGACGGACGGCAACGAGGTCACTGCTGATGGCACAACGGTCAACCGTGGTAGTGCCGGGCCCCATGAGCTGGGTGACCACACGGTTGGACTACCTCGTGAACTGGGCGCGGTCCAACAGTCTCTGGCCGATGCCGTTCAACACGGCGTGCTGCGCCATCGAGTTCATGGCGACCTGGGCGTCGCGGTATGATACCGCGCGCTTCGGCATGGAGTGGATGAGATTCTCGCCTCGACAAGCCGATGTCCTCATCTGCAGCGGGCGCGTGCCAGTGAAGCTCGCTCCTGTCATCCGGCGCATCTACGACCAGATGCCGCAGCCAAAGTGGGTGATAGCGATGGGGGCATGTGCCTCCACCGGTGGGGTGTTCGACACCTACGCGATGGTCCAGGGCATCGACCTCGTCGTCCCCGTCGACGTCTACGTGCCGGGGTGCCCACCTCGGCCGGAGGGGCTCATCTACGGTATCCTGCTGCTCCAGAAGAAGGTGCGTAACGAGAGGATTGCCGAGGCGTCACTGCGCGACGAGCACCCGATTGCCCATGGGGGGCTGCGGATCCCTGCTCCACTGGTCGACGAACTGGCGGAGCCGTTCGGCAACTCGATCCACCAAACGCGGTCGTCGTAGCGCAGCGCACAAACACCCAGCCAATTCTCTCCTTGGCGATTGGAGTCGACCGTTCCGTCTCGGCGCGTACGATCTGCCCGTCGCCGGCAATCCCTGCGGCTGCGCTGCTCGGGTGACGTCTCTCCCTGGGAGGAACCACGCTCACCGTAGCAGGATACCCCCGAACGGGCTGAGCGTTACGTCGCGGCCCTCGATAGCATCCTCGGGTCTGATCGCAAACAGTACGGTCGTGTATCCGTCTTCCCCAAGCACGACCGATTGGGGCTCTCCGGAGAAGTTCAATAGTGCCATCACCCGTTCTCCATCAGCTTCACGGACGTACGCAAGGACGTGCGGGGGAGTGTTCACTTCGACAATCCGAAGCGACCCACGAAGCAGTGCGACGTGTTGTTGCCTCAGGTGGAGGAGGCGTCGATACACGTGCAGTACTGAGCGCGGATCCGACTCGGCCGACTCCACGTTGATGTCGCGGTAGTTGGCCTGGATCGGTAACCACGTGCGGACGCCGGGTGCGGAGAAGCCGGCATTGTCGGCAGCGCTCCACTGCATCGGCGTGCGGGCGTTGTCCCGGTTGAACAACACCGGCACCCGCTTGCGCAACCACGCGGGGAATCTCGTCCAGCCGCTGGCCAGAGGGTCCTGCCCGTCCTCCACCGGGATGGTGCCGGTGGTCATGCCGACCTCCTCTCCCTGGTAGGTGAACGTCGCGCCCCGCACGCTCAGCTGAAACAACGCCAGGAGCTTGGCCTTCTCGGGATCGTCGCCCAGACGCGTGATGCTCCGCACCTGATCGTGATTACTGAACACGTAGGTCGGCACGAAGGGCTCGGGGTAGAACCGCTCGTAGGTCCGCACCTTCTCGCGGAAGTAGTGGGCAGTGAACCTGAAGCCGTCGAGAATGTCGAACAGAAACACCAGGTTCAGACCATCGTACCGTTCCGCTCCCAAGAGCTTCCGCAGCACGTCGTGTGTGCCAAACACCTCGCCCACCATGAACCGCGGAGGGTCGTCGTATTCCTCGAGCACCGCCCGCAGCTCCTGGGCGAACGCGAAGCTCTCCGGCCGGTTCATGTTGTACCTGCGCTCCTCGAACATCCACTGCTGGCGGGCCATGTCGGGCAGCATCCGCAACGTCCACGGATTGTCGGCAAAGGACGTGTCCTCGAACACGAAGTTGAAGATGTCCAGCCGGAAGCCATCGACGCCCCTGTCCAGCCAGAAGCGGACCACATCCAGCATCGCTGCTCGGACCTCCGGATGCCGCATGTTCAGATCCGGCTGGAACGGCAGAAAGGCCGCGTAGTACCACTGGCCCCGTTCGGCCGCGTAGTTCCATGCGGAGCCCTGGGACGGAATGTTGTTCCAGTTGTTCGGGGGGTCTCCGTTCCTGCCGTCCCGCCACACGTACCAGTCGGCCTTGGGGTTGTCGCGGCTCGATCGGGATTCCTTGAACCACGGATGCTCGATCGACGTGTGGTTGAGCACCAAGTCCAACACGACGCGCATGCCCCGCGCGTGCACGCCCCGGATCAGACTGTCGACCGACGGCAGGCTGCCGTATTCCGGGGCCACATCCAGGTAGTCGCTCACGTCGTACCCGTGATCCTGCTGGGGGCTGGCGAAGAAGGGCGACAACCAGATGGTCTCGAAGCCGAGGGAGTGGATGTAGTCCAGTTTGGCGATCACACCGCCAAGGTCACCGATGCCGTCGCCGTCGCTGTCATTGAACGAGCGGGGATAGATCTGATAGACGGACGTGTACTTCCACCAGGCATCGTCCACATCGTATCGTGCGCTGATCTCGGTCGGAAGGTTGGCGTAGCTTGCTTCGAGGTCCTCGCCGGACCGCATGTTGACCCACACGAAGGAGACGACGAGCACGGTCAGCGCGCCCAGGAGCGCTGCCAGGGTAGACATCAGAATCTTGACTGGTCTGCTCACCCTCACCCTCCTCCTACGCGCGGCTCTGTCCTCGGCTGGCGGGTGCGCCGGGCGACCCGCCGAGCTCACAGGCGGTCGTCATCGTTCGGAAAGCACTCCAGGTCGGTCACGGACGTGGGTCGGATACCGTCGGTGGCCGCTCGATCACCGCGATCCGTCCGTCCGCCTGTGCCACCAGCAGCTCGGATCCTCGCGCCGCGAGCCCCACGGGTTGCACCAACCCCGGCACGGCGTATGCCGCAACGATCTCCCTCGCCCGGAGATCGACAGCGAGCAGTGTCGAGTACGCCGCGCTCACCGCGTAGAGCATGTCGTCGACCGCGACGGTGCCCGTCACCACGTAGTCCGCCGGCGAGCGCTCCGGGCCGCTCGGGGTGAGGCCATTGCCGAGTTGCGGCTCGAACTCCGACGACAGCAGGCGATCCCCGCGGGCGAAGCGCGACACCACCAGGCGCCGGTGCCTCGGTGACGGGACGGTGACGGTGATCAGCTCGTCCGCCTGGGAGTCGTAGGCCAGCGACAGGACGTACATGCGGCGGGCACGCTGGGTGGCGAACCGCGACCGACGCAGCTCGGTGACGCCGCCATCGGTTTCCCGAAAGTGGCGCCACTCGCGATCGGCGTCGGCCGCTGGATCCGGCCTGAGCAGCACGTAGCTCTTGTTGGTGGACAGCACGGCCAGCGTGTCGCCCACGAATGCCGCCCCCGCCAGTGGCGTGAGATCGATGCTGTACTGGTGGTCGAGCAGCACGCGGTGCTCGGCGCGCGACAGGGTGCTGTCGAGCAGGTACACGCCGTGGTGGTCCGTCACGGCGAGGAACCGGCCGGATGCCGGGTCGTGGGCGAGCCCGGTGAGCCGTCCGTCGAGCGGCACGTCGATCGTGAGGCGACCCGTCACCTCAAGCACCGGCAGGTTCGCGAGCGGTCCGTTGGCGGGGTCGGCATCCACCTCGATGGCGGCCGGGTCGGGGCTCGGAACGGTCCACGATCCCCGGAGCGAAATCCGTCCGCGCACTTCGTCGCGGTACATCCACACCCAATGCTTGGGGTTCAGGGAGAAGCGCACCGCATCCGCCTGGCCGATGAACGGGGGCGGGCCGGTGGTGATGAACGCCTGGAACGCGTTGGCGCCCACCACTACCAGGAAAAGCCAGATGGCGAAACGGCCTGCACGGCCAGGCTCCCGAGGCCCGTACGCGGGCGGATCCTCGCGGAGGAACAGCAGCAGGAAACCCACCACACCCAGCACCACCCAGTGGATGAACCAGGCCCACACGTACGTATGGGCGCCGAGGTATGGTGCGGCGAAGCCCTGGCCAATGTCCCGGGCCAGATGCAGGCCCGAGTGACGGAGCGACATGAACACACCCCACGCGCCGAGCAGCACCACCATGCCGATGTAGCGGGGGCGCGGGCCGTAGCGCAACACGAAGAGGCCCACCAGCGCGATCAGCACCATCGACGTGCGCTGCGCCCAGCACAGAATGCAGGGCGACTCCCCGTACACCAGGCCGAGCCACACCGCGCTGCCCACGGGTACGGCGATCATCACGATCACGACCCAGGCGAGCACCGTGCGCAGTCGGTCCTGCGACAGGAGCGTCACAGGTTCACCCCAGGCACGAGTGAGGTGTGGGTGCCGATGAAGAACAGCAGGGCCATCAGGATACAGCTCACGACGAGCAGCGTGAACGCGAGGCGTTCCTTTTCGGGCCGCCGCCAGATGAGCCAGGCGGCCCACAGGATGAGGAGGAAGTTGAGGAATTCCATGGCGCTAAGAATCGTCCACCGTTCCGGGTCGGGGCAAGAGGCCGCGGAAGGCGGTACGGCGCTTGGGCGGTAAGACTCAGGGGGAGCTTCCGTGGCTCCCTCCGTCGGAGCGCTTGCTACTCCGTCGCGTCCCAGACGGGGGTGCCGAGGAACCTGCCCAGCGTCCGCGCATCAGCCCGAAGTCGCTCGAGATTGCCGTGATCCACGACGGTTTGCCGCGATCCGTCGTCGAGCACCAGGTTCAGCTCGTAGCTGTAGTACGAGCTCTTGTTGCCTCGGCAGTACTCGGAGACGATCTGGAGAGCGTGCACGCGCTTAAGCGGTGCATGGTGTGTCAACTCGCTGGTGTGCCGCACGTCGTACGGCGACGTACGTCCCCTCCAGTAGGATCCTTTCCGCTTGTCGAACACGATCGGTGCGGTTCCGAACCGCAGCATCGCGCCACCGGCGACGACGAACATGGCGCCGACGATGAGCGGAACCACGGACCCGCGGCTTGAACCGCCGACCGAGAACCCGATCAACACGCCGAGACCCACCACGAGAAAGAGCCAGTAGAACGCGAGCGCACCGGCGGTCGCCTTGAACTCGAGTCGGTTGGAATCCACCCGCACCAACCGATGCGTGCGGAAGCTGGCACCGCCGCCCTTCGCCGGGCCCCACTGGGTCCGCTGGGCGACCTCGTCGCCGATCGCCGATGGATCGAAGGGGACGGGCTCGACCGACAGGCCCTGGATCTTCTGAAACAGACTACCGAGCGTGCTCGCCGTCATGTGATGCCCCTGGTACAGTGACCGCGGATGCCGTGCCTACCGTCGTCTTCACGATACGGCCAGCGCCTCCGCGGCAGAGATGACCGGGATCACATGATGAGTCAGCCGATATCCGGCCGAGGGTTGGACCGCCCGTCGCGTATTCCAGCCCGTTCAGTCGATACCCCAATGGACGTGCTTCTTGTGCATGATCGCGCTGTGCGCCATGAGCCGAAGCGCGTTGATGCGTATGAATCCCTCAGCGTCTTCCTGGTTGAAGCCCCCTTCGATGTGCATGCTGGACAGCTCGCGGTCGTAGAGCGATGACGAGCACTCCCGCGCGACCGCCATCACGTTGCCCTTGTACAGCTTCAGGAACACCGTACCGTCGACCACCTCCTGACTCTTGTCGATGGCCGCCATCAGGAAGTCCATCTCCGGGCTGAACCAGAAGCCGTTGTAGATCAGCTCCGACAGCTCGGCGGTGAGCATGTTCCGAAGCTTCATGACCTCCCGATCCATCGCAATGCCCTCGATGTCCAGATGCGCAGCGTGGAGGATGGTGCCGCCCGGCGTCTCGTAGATGCCCCGCGACTTGATGCCGACGAAGCGGTTTTCCACCATGTCCACCCGGCCAATCCCATGCAGGCCGCCAATCTCGTTCAGGTATTGGAACAGCTCCAGCGGGCTCGTCCGCACTGTGCCGTCGTCGAGGTTCTCCACCCTCGTCGGGACACCGTCCTTGAACGTGATCGAGATCCGGCCGGGCGAATCGGGCGCGCGCTCGGGTGGTGTAGTGCGGGAGTACACGTCCTCACCGGCCGCGTGCTCCGGATCCTCCAGCACACCGGCTTCGTGTGAGATGTGGAGCAGGCAGGTTGTCGTCTTCACTGAACGGCTTCTCGGCGGTTGCGGTGACGTCGATCCCGTGCCGCTGTGCGAACTCCAGCAGCTCGTGCCGGCCCTTGAACAGGCTCAGGAACTCCCCGTCCTTCCACGGTGCCAGCACCTTGATGGTGGGATGCAGTGCGTAGTACGCCAGCTCGAAGCGGACCTGATCGTTGCCTTTCCCCGTGGCCCCATGTGCCACGTAGGGCGCACCCTCGCGGACCGCGATCTGGATCTGTCGCTTCGCGATGAGCGGCCGTGCGAGGGCCGTGCCGAGCAGGTAGCGGCCTTCGTACATGGCGTTGGCCTTGAAGGCCGGGAAGATGAAGTCCGTGACGAACTCCTCCTTCAGATCCTCCACGCACGCCTTGCTGGCCCCCGAACGCAGCGCCTTCTGCCGCGCGGCTTCGAGGTCGTCGTGCTGTCCGACGTCTGCGATGTAGGCGATCACCTCATAGCCGCGCAGCGTCATCCACTTGAGAATGACTGACGTGTCCAGGCCACCGCTGTAGGCCAAGATGACTCGTTCGGGCA
>JBDGYA010000033.1:0-34880 GCA_039584325.1 Gemmatimonadota bacterium | reverse complement strand
CGCTTCGAGCGCGACATCGCGCTCCGACGCGCGACCGCACCGCGTCGAGTACTCGCGGGTTCATCGGTGGCCGTCGATGTGACGGTCGGACAGTCAGGCTTCGGCGGCAGTCAGGCAGAGCTCATCGTGGAGGACGCCGAACAGATCCTCGCGAGCCGAGCGTTCGACCTGCCCCGCGACGGTGACGTGACAACCGTGCGGATGCACTTCACGGCTGAGGAGCCGGGCCCCCGCCGGCTGCGGTTCCGGATCGCGGCACGTGACGGCGAGGCCGTGGTCACCAACAACGAGCTCGAACGGTTGGTGGTAGTGGAGGATGCACGTCCGCGGATCCTCTACTTCGAGGGCGAGCCGCGGTTCGAGGTCAAGTTCCTGCGCCGTGCCGTCACCGAGGACGACAACGTACGGCTCGTCGTGCTGCAACGGACCGCGAACGAGAAGTTCTACGCGATCGACGTCGATGAGGAGGACGATCTGTCGACCGGGTTTCCCGCCACCCGTGAGGAGCTGTTCCGGTACGACGGGCTGATCCTCGGCAGTGTCGAGGCGTCGTTCTTCACGCATGACCAGCTGAGCATGATCGCCGAGTTCGTTGGCAGGCGGGGCGGTGGGCTTCTGGTGCTGGGCGGACGCCGCTCATTCGCGGAAGGCGGCTACGCCAACACGCCGCTCGCCGAGGCGCTTCCCGTGGCGCTCGATCCAGAACGGACCGGCGACGAAACGGATATCGCCGCGAAGATTCGGGTGCGTCCGACTCCGTTTGGCCTCACCCACCCCGTCACTCAGCTCGCGGCTGCCGCCGAGGCTTCGGAGCAGCGCTGGCGATCGCTGCCGGCACTCACCACCGTGAATCCGCTCACGGCGCTCAAGCCTGCCGCGAGCGTGCTCCTCGAGGGCGAAGGCGAGGACTTCGACGCTCCCATTGTCGTGCTTGCCTACCAGCGATACGGGCGCGGCAAAGTGCTGGCCCTTCCGGTGCAGGATACGTGGCTCTGGCAGATGCACGCCGACATGTCCCTCGAGGACGAGACCCACGAGACCTTCTGGCGTCAGGTCCTGCGCTGGCTCGTAGCCGGCGTGCCCGAGCACGTCACACTCACCGCTGGGGCAGACCGCGTCGAGACGGGATCGCCGGTGGAGCTCGCGGCTGAGGTGGCAGACTCCGGATACCTGCGGCTCAACGGCGCAGACGTGAGCGCCAGAATCGTGGCTCCGGATGGCTCGGAGTCCACCCTTCCCATGGAGTGGTCGGTGGAGCGCGACGGCGAGTATCGCACTTCGTACCTCCCCGATCAGGATGGGCTGCATGAGGTCCATGTCGAGGCGGAGCGCGCTGGCGTGGCGATCGGGAGCGATGTGACGTGGGTGCATGCGGGGGACCTCGATTCAGAGCTGCGCGATGCGGAGATGCAGGCATCCGTGCTGCGACGCATCGCCGCGGAGACGGGCGGCAGGTTCTACACGCCCGCGACCGCCGGCACGCTGCCTGAGGACGTCAGCTTCACGGAGAGCGGGACCACGGTCCGGGAGGAGCGCGACCTCTGGGACATGCCGATTCTTCTGCTGGCGCTGCTTTCGCTGATGGGGGCGGAGTGGGTGTACCGACGGCGCCGAGGGCTCGCGTGAACCGGCGCATGCTGGTGCTGGGCCTCGCTGCCGCCTTGATCTTCCCCGCAGCGGGGGCAGCGCAGACCTATCTGCTGGTGGTCGGTGGCATCGGCGGTGAACCCACCTATCGGGAACGCTTCCAGGTGTGGTGCTCGGCGCTCGTGAGTGCCGCGCGCGACCAGCTCGGCATTGCGGACGACCGCATCGTCTATCTCGCGGAGGACCCCGAGCGTGACCCGCGGATCGACGACCGCTCGACGAAAGCCAACATCGAGGCAGCCTTCGCGGACCTTGCGCAGCGCGCCGAGCCCTCCGGTCGGCTCGTGGTCGTGCTGGTTGGGCACGGGAGCACCACCGGGAACGTGCCGCGGTTCAACCTTCCCGGACCCGACATGCAAGCCGAGGACTTCGCCGCTCAGCTCTCCCAGTTCGCGACCCAAGAGATCGTAGTCGTGAATCTGGCGTCGGCCAGCGGAGACTGGGTGGGTGCCCTGTCGGGTGAGCGCCGTGTGATCGTGACGGCCACGCGGTCCGCCGCGGAACGCCACGAGACGGTCTTCGGAGGCTACTTCGTTGCGGCGCTCACGTCGGAGGATGCCGACACCGACAAGGACGGCCGCATCTCGCTGCTCGAAGCCTTCGAGTATGCACGCCGGGAAGTTGCGCGAGTATACCAGCGGCAGAACCGGCTGCTCACGGAGCATGCCCTGTTGGACGACGACGGAGATGGATCCGGCGCACACGAGCCGGATCCGGCGACGGGCGACGGGGCTCGCGCCCGGACGTGGTTCCTGACAGAGGCTGACGTGACCGCCGCCCAGCCGGAGACCGACGATTCCGTGCTGGCGACCCTGTATGGCGACCGTGCGCGACTCGAGGGTGCGCTTGCGGAACTGCGCGCCCGCAAGGACACCATGGATGCCGCGGCATACGAAGCCGAGCTGGAGCGGCTGCTGCTGGAACTGGCTCGCACGAATCGTTCGATTCGCGAGCGGGAAGCGAGGATTCCCGGATGACGGCGGCGGCGCGGGCCGTAACCGTCGGGATCGTTCTGGGCCTTGCCGTCGTAGCGCCATCGGCGAGAGGCCAGGACGTCGTCGCCGCCCGTGCTGCGTTCGCCGCAGGACAGTACGACGCGGCGATACGCACGCTTCGCGGGAGCGAGTCGGGTGACGCGGTCCGTCTGCTGGTTCGCGTGCTCGCCGAGGTCGGTCGGTACGACGACGCCATCGACGCGGCCCGGCACTATGAAGGTCGAGCCCCCGGGTCACCCGATGTCGCCAACGTGCTCGGCGAAGTACTCCTGGCGACGGGCGACCTCAACGGGGCGGAGCGGGCTTTCGATCGGGCGGCAAGCGACGGCGCCAGCGATAGCCTGGACGCCCGGTACAACCTTGCTGCGCTCTACCTGATGACGGGCCGCGTGGATCGGGCTCGGCCAGGATTCGACGAATTCATCGACGTGTACAACCGTGGCAGCCGCCTGTCGTCGGAAGAGCTGACGGCCGTGGCAAGTGCGGTTTGGGATCTCAGTGGGCTGGACTGGCGACTCGCGGAGGACGCCTTGCGCGCCTACGACGAGGCGATCGCGGCCGACCCGAACAACCTCGAGGCGCAGGTGCGGGTCGGCAACCTGTTCCTGGACAAGTATCAGGGCACCGAGGCGCTCGAGACCTTCGAGGCGATCCTCGCGAAGAACTCGCGGCATCCCGGCGCTCTGCTCGGGCTCGCGCACCAGCGCCGCTTTGCTGGTTCTCCGGAGGCCATGGGCCTGGTGGATCGCGCACTGGAGACGAACCCAGGGCTCGTGTCCGCACTCGTCCTGCGCGGCATACTGTTCGTCGAGCTGGAACAGCTGGACCGGGCGGAGGAGGATGTCTCCCGCGCGCTGGCGGTAAACCCGAACGCGCTGGATGCGTTGACCCTCCGGGCCGGGGTCCGGTTCCTCCGTGGCGAAGGTGCAGGATTCGAGGATGCACGTCAGCGGGTATTCGCGATCAACCCTCGGCACGCGGGGTTCTACACGGCACTCGCAGAGCTGAGCGTCCGCAACCGGCTGTACGAGGAGGCGGTGGAGTTCGCAGGCCAGGCCGTTCGGCTCGACTCGCTCTCGTGGAGCGGCCTCCAGCTTCTCGGGATCAACCAGTTGCGCACCGGGGCGATGGACGAAGGGCGGGCCAATCTCGAGCGGGCCTTCGCCGGGAATCCCTACGACGCCTGGACCAAGAACACGCTCGACCTGCTCGACACCCTCCAGACCTACGACGTGTCCCGTAGTCAGCGCTTCACCTTTGCGATCGACGGCAAGGAGTCGGAGGTGCTCGCGCCGTACTTCGCCGAGATCGCCGAGGAGGCGTACGACCGCATGGCCACCCGATACGGATATCGACCCGAGCCACCCGTCCGCGTCGAGGTGTTTCCGGACCACCAGGATTTCTCCGTCCGCACGGTCGGGCTCGCGGGGCTCGGTGCGCTTGGGGTGAGCTTCGGCCCCGTCGTCGCCATGGATTCACCCTCGGCGCGGGAGATCGGCGAATTCCACTGGGCGGCGACATTGTGGCACGAGATCGCGCACACGTTCCACCTCGGGCTCACCGAGCACCGGGTGCCCCGCTGGTTCACCGAGGGATTGGCCGTGTACGAGGAGCGTCGCGCACGATCTGGCTGGGGAGACCGGGTGTCACCCGGGTTCCTCCGCGCGTTCCTCGAAGAGCGCCTTCACACGGTCAGCGAGCTGAACAACGGGTTCCTGCGTCCGTCGTTCCCGGAACAGCTCATCTATTCCTATTATCAGGCATCGCTGGTGTGCGACCTGATCGCACAGGACCACGGTGCCGATGTGCTGACGGCCATCCTCCGCGGGTACCGTGACGGAGAGGCGACCGGAGAGATCTTCGAGCGCGTGCTGGGAATGGATCTCGCTGCGTTCGACGCGCGCTTCGAGCAGTACGTGCGCACCCGTTTCGCCCGCCCCCTCGAGGCACTCGAGTCCGCCGGTCGCGCAGCAGGCGGAGCCGCACACAGTGCCGCCGACCTGCGGCGCCTCGCGGGGGAGCGACCCGACGATTTCGTGGTGCAGCTCGCGCTGGGACAGGCCCTGGTCGCCGAGGGTCGATTCGAGCTAGCCATTGATCCGCTTCGGAACGCGAAGGCCCTGTTCCCACAATATGCCGGGCATGGCAGCCCGTACGCTCTGCTCGCACAGGCATACCGGGAGACGGGCGCACCTGAGCAGGCCGCCGTGGAATTGCGTGCGCTGACCGCGCTCAACGCGGGTGACTACCGGGCCCTGCTGGAGCTGGCCGAGCTCGAGGATCAGCTGGGGAATCGTCAGGCCGCTGCCGACGCGCTGGACCGCGCCATGTATGTGTACCCGATGGAGCTCGAACCCCACCGTCGGCTGGCCGAGCTGGCCGAGGAGGCGGGGAACTGGGAGATCGCAGTGCGCGAGCGGCACGCGGTGCTGGCACTCGACCCGGTGAACCGTGCTGACGCGCTGTACCACCTGGCGCGGGCCTCCCTCGGCGCTGGGAGGCTGGATGAGGCACGCCGTTACGTACTCTGGAGCCTCGAGATCGCTCCGAGCTTCGAAGCGGCCCAGGACCTGCTGCTGGAGATTCACGATGCGCGCGCCAATCGCTAGACGTTTCGTCCGCATCGTCTTCGTCGCTGCCCTGGCAGCCATCATGCTGTCGGTTGCGACGGCCGCACAGGACCGCGGGCGGGGATTCGGGCGGCGAGTGACCCCGCCCGAGGACGTGGACTTCGAAGCCTTCAACGTCCCGTACGACGGCCGCTTTACCTTCGTGCGCCTGCGATACACGCCCGACTGGGCCGGCTGGGGTGGCGGTGGCGGGTTCTTCGGCGGCATCAACTACCAGTGGGACCACGACTACCCACGAGCCGAGCGCCATTTCACTCGCATTCTGAGCGAGCTGACGGCCGTGGACGCCACGACCGAGGCGAGCAACATCCTGGCACTCGACGACCCCGAGCTGATGCGGTACCCACTCGCCTACCTGTCGGAGCCGGGGCACTGGACGATGACCGACGAGGAGACCGACGCCCTCCGCGCCTACTTGCTCAAGGGCGGGTTCATCATCTTTGATGATTTCCAGGGATCGGATTGGTTCAATTTTCGGGATCAGATGCGTCGGGTGCTGCCCGACCATCAGCTCGTCCGGCTGGAGGCGTCACACCCGGTTTTCCACGCATTCTTCGAGATCGAGAGCCTCGAGTCGTTCATACATCCGTACTCGTTCGTGCCGTCGGCCTTCTACGGCATCTTCGAGGACAACGATCCCGACAAGCGGCTGTTGATCATCGCGAACTACAACAACGACATCGGCGAGTCGTGGGAATGGTCCGACCGCGAGTTCATTCCCATCGACCTGACGAACGAGGCCTACAAGCTGGGCATCAACTACATCGTGTACGCAACGGCACACTGATTGGAGTAACATGACGACGCAACCGGTATCGCTCGACACGGCAGACGACGTCCAGCTGGCGGAGCGGCTCGCGGCGGGCCGCGAGCGGGTCCTGACCGAGCTGCACAAGCTCATCGTGGGGCAGGACGACGTGGTGGAGCAGGTCCTGCTCTCGCTGTTCGCGGGCGGCAACAGCCTGATCATCGGCGTACCGGGATTGGCGAAGACCCTGCTGATCCACACGGTGGCTCAGGTGCTGGACCTGGACTTCTCCCGCATCCAGTTCACACCAGACCTGATGCCGTCGGACATCACCGGCACCGATCTCGTGCAGGAAGACCCGGCTACCGGCCAGCGGCGTATGACGTTCATGCCGGGGCCGATCTTCGCCAACATCATTCTGGCCGACGAGATCAACCGGACACCGCCCAAGACGCAGGCCGCACTGCTGGAGGCGATGCAGGAGCACCGCGTCACGGTGCAAGGTCGCACCTACGAGCTCACCGAGCCGTTCTTCGTCTTCGCGACCCAGAACCCCATCGAACTGGAGGGCACCTATCCCCTGCCCGAGGCGCAGCTCGACCGGTTCATGTTCAACATCGTGATCGACTACTCGCCCGAACCCGAAGAGCTGGAGATCGTACGCAGCACGACGGCGATTCAGGACCACGTGTTCCAGCACGCGATCACGGGCCCCGACATCGTGGCGTTCCAGCAGCTCGTGCGGAAGGTACCGGTTTCGGATCCGGTCCTCCGTTACGCGGTGCAGCTCGTGCGCACCAGCCGGCCCGTCGCCGACGATGCGCCGGAATTCGTACGAAAATGGGTGAGCTACGGGGCGAGCGTACGGGCCGCACAGTACCTGATCCTCGGCGCCAAGGCCAGAGCGCTGCTCCAGGGTCGCTACCACGCGACGGTTGAGGACATCCGGGCCCTCGCGCATCCCGTGCTACGGCATCGCATCCTCAAGAACTTCCACGCCGAGTCCGAACAGGTCACGACGGATCATCTGACCGATCTGCTCCTCGAGGCCGTCCCCGTACCGAGTTCCGGCATGTGACGGCGACGCGCTTTCTCGACCCGACGGTGCTCGCCAGGATCGGCAACCTCGAGCTCCTGGCGCGAACGGTGGTGGACGGCTTCATCAACGGCCTGCATCATTCACCGTACTTCGGCCTGTCCGTCGACTTCGCCGAGCACCGTCCGTACATGCCGGGCGACGACATCCGGCGCGTCGACTGGCGGGTCTTTGGCCGGACCGACCGGTTCTACGTAAAGGAGTTCGAGGCCGACACGAACGCGAACTTCGTCGTACTGCTCGACGTGTCCGGCTCCATGCGTTACGGGAGTGGACCGGTCAGCAAGCTCGACTACGGCCGGTTCCTCGCGGCCTGCCTGTCCTATTTTTCCCGGCGTCAGCGGGACCGCGTGGGCATTGCGACATTCACCGACCGCGTCGTCGACTTCGTACCGGCGTCCGCCAAGCATCTCGACATCGTACTGCACACGATCGACCGGGCGGAGGCGAAGGGAGCGGGATCGCTCGAAGCCCCGCTCCTGACGCTCACCGAAGTGTTGAACCGTCGCAGCATCCTCGTACTGTTGTCGGATCTGTACGAGGAGCCCGACGTGGTGATGCACGCCGTCGCGCGGCTCCGGGCCAGGGGCCACGACGTGATCGTCTTTCACCTGCTCGACCCCGCCGAGATCGCGTTCCCGTTCGACGAGGCGGCACCGTTCCAAGACCTCGAGACCGGTGAGCGCATCCCCGTCGTGCCGGAGACGCTGCGCGACGAGTACCGCGCGCAGATGCGCGCGCACCTCACGGCGGTGGCGGACCGGATGGCCCGCAATCAGGTGGACTACGGCCTGTTCGAGACCTCACGACCGCTGGACTACGCGCTGTTCGAGTACCTCTCGCGGCGCGAGCGGCTGAGCAGGGTACGCTAGATGAGCTTCACGTTCCTCGCACCGCTGTTTCTGTTCGGAGCGCTCGCGATCGCGATTCCGGTGTTCGTGCACCTCACGCACCGCGAGCGGAAGGAGGCGATGCTCTTCCCGTCGCTGATGTTTCTGCGGCGCGTTCCCTACCGGACGGTGCGGCGTCAGCGGATCCGCAACTGGCTGCTCTTCCTGCTCCGGACCCTCGCGATCCTGCTGCTGGTGGCGGCGTTTGCCCGTCCCTTCGTGGACCGCGCCTCGCTGGCGACGACCGTTGTGGGAGACAGTCGCGAGATCGTGATTCTCCTGGATCGATCAGCCAGCATGGCGTATGGCGACCGCTGGGACCGTGGCGTCGGCGCGGCTCGGGAGGTCGTGGATGGCCTGCGCGCGGAGGACCGGGCAACGCTCGTCCTCTTCGCGGACCGAGCCGACGCCCTCACGCAACCCACGAACGACCAGGCGACACTGGGGGCGGTGCTGAGCGAAGCTCGCCCCCTCTCGGTGGGCACCCGCTATGCACCGGCCGTGCAGCTCGCGCGCGACCTGCTGGATGCGTCGGAGCTGCCGAACCGGGAGGTCGTACTGATCACGGACTTCCAGCGCGTCGGCTGGTCGGCGGACGCCGCCCTGCGGATGCCCGAAGGCACCGTGGTGACGCCCGTGGACCTATCGGCCGCCGACGCGGCAAACGTGGCCGTCAGCGGCGTGCAGCTCGACCGGACCGGCAGCGACGGAAGCCGCCTCGTCGTCACAGCGCGTATCACGGCCGCCACCGGCGATTCGGCGACGCAGATCGGTGCAACCCTGGAGATCGAAGGCCAAGTGGTCGCGACCCGACAAGTCGTGGTTCCGGCGGGCAATGCCGTGACGACCATGTTCGCCCCCGTTCAGCTCCCGAGCCGCAAGGTCGTCGGCCGCGTGCGGATCGAAGCGGACGCGCTGCCGCACGACGATGTGTTCGGATTCACGGTCGAGCCCCGCGCCGAAGTCCCGCTCCTGATCCTGCACCATCCGAACGCGCGCCCCGGAGAGTTGCTGTACCTGCGACAGGCGCTGGCCATCGGCACGACGCCCCCGTTCGGACTGGAGATTGCGCCGGCGACGGCCATCCCACCCAATGGATTCGACGATCGAGCCGCGGTCGTCCTGTACGACGCGCCGTTTCCGCGGGGCGTCGCCGGACGCCGGTTGCGAGACTTCGTCGAATCGGGTGGAGGACTCTTCGTCGTGCTCGGTCCGCGCAGCGGCGAGGCGGCCTGGTCGCCCGAGGCCGCAACCTTGCTCGGGGACAGCCCCGGTCCAACCGTCGATCGGGACACCAGGCGCGGCGGCACGCTCAGCGTGCTCGACTATCGCCACCCGCTGTTCGAGTCCTTCGGTGCGGCACGCGGTGTCGACTTCTCGAGCGCACGGTTCTTCCGGTACCGGAGGTGGACTCCGCCGGAAGACGCCGTCGTTCTCGCGCGCTTCGATGACGGAGCACCGGCACTGGTGGAGCTGACCGCCGGGGAGGGCCGCGTGCTGGTCTGGACGGCTGGGGCCGCCAACATCTGGAGCGACTTGCCACTCCACCCCGTGTTCCTCCCCTTCGTGCACGAGCTGGCCCGCTACGTAGCGACCTACCGCGAGTCCCCCCCCTGGCACGTGGCCGGGACGGTGCTGGACCTGGCCGGTGACCTCCCGCTGCGAAATTGGGGTGCCTCGGGAACGGTCTTCGGTCCCGAGCCGGGCGAGTTGATCGTGGAAACGCCCTCGGGAAGTCGCTCTGCCCTCGATGGGGGAACCGGGTACCGGCTCGAGCTGCAGGAACACGGCTTCTATGCGATTCGGAGCGCTGACGCCGGACCGGCAACGCAACTGGCCGTCAACCCCGAGCCAGCCGAATCCGATCTCGGCACCGTCGAGCCCGATCTGATCACCGCCGCGATCGCCCCCACCGAAGGCGGCGGTGGGTCGCGCGTGGCCCAGCTGGCGGCGACCCTCACCCCAGCCGAGAAGGAACGCCGACAGGCCCTCTGGTGGTATGTCTTGATGGCTGTCCTGCTGCTCCTGTTTACCGAAGCGGTCGTGGCGGGTCGACGATCCGGTGCATTCATGAAACCGCGCAGCGCGGAGGCACGTGATGCAACAGCTGTTCGCTGAGGCTCCCTCTCACCGGCCGATGGCCTCGGACGCGCTCCTCGCGGTCATCCACCGTGTGCGTCGTCGCTGGCGCTTGCGGCTCGTCCTCCGCGGCATCGCAATCACCGCCGCCACGGCGCTCGTCGCGTTCCTGGTTTCCACATTCTTGCTGGAGCAGCTGCGATTCACGCCGACTGCCGTGTTGGTGTTCCGCGTGGGAAGCTACGCAGCCGTGCTGGGGACGGGCTTCTGGTATCTGGTGCGGCCGCTCCTGCGCCGCGTGACCGACGAGCAGGTCGCCCTGTACCTCGAAGAACACGAACCGGCGCTCGGGGGGCAGGTATCGAGTGCCGTGGAGTTCGGCGGGCAGGGGGCGGATCCCACTGTCTCGCAGATTTCCCCGGAGCTGGTGCGCCACCTGATCGAGCGGGCAGTCGAGAGCTGCGCTGCAGTGGACGGCGGCCGCAGAGTCGAGCAGCCACGGCTCACGCGGGTCTCGGGAGCACTCACGGGTGTGACCCTGGCCGCAGCCGCACTCCTGCTCCTGCGGCCCGGCTTCGTGAGTCACGGGGCGCCGTTTCTCTTGACCCCCTGGTCGGGCGCGGCGACGAGCCCCTTCGCCATCGACGTGGAGCCCGGAGACATCGAGCTGCCGCGCGGGGCCGACCTGCGCGTGACGGCGACGCTGCAGAACTTTGGCGCGGACGACGTGACCCTGCTGATGCGTCGCGGCCACGACGGCGAGTGGGAACGTTGGCCGATGGCCCCCGAAGACGGCTCGGCGGCATACGAGTTCCTCGTCTTCGCCGTGGATCGGGACGCGGAGTACTTCGTGGAAGCCGGGGGAGTTCGCTCGACGCTGCACCGTGTCGTCGTGCGGGATCTGCCTTACGTGGACCGCATCGATCTGGAATACCGGTACCCGGCCTACACCGGCCTGAGCCCGCAGCGCGAGGAGAACGGGGGGGACATTGCGGCGCTGGCGGGAACCCGCGTGCTGCTGTCCATCGTCCCAACCATGCCCGTTGCCGGCGGGGCGCTGGTCGTGAGTGAGCGGGACACAGTTCCGCTCACCCTCGGCAGTGATGGACTCCTGCTCGGGGAGCTCGCCATCGACACGGCTGGCAGCTACCGGGTCGTGCTGCGCAGTGAGATGGGTAGCGACGTGGTCGCCTCGCCGGACTACTTCATCGACGTACTCGCGGATCTCCCACCATCGGTGTCCTTCACGACACCGGGTCGCGATGTCCGGGTCACAATGATCGACGAAGTGTTCGTCGAGGTGCGAGCCGAGGACGACTACGCGGTGCGCTCGGTCGAACTCGTCTACGCCGTCAACGGAGGTCCTGAGCAGACCGTCGCGCTGTACGATGGTGCAGGACGCCGCTCGAACCTCACGGCCGGACACACCTTCTATCTCGAGGAACTCCCGCTGCAGCCCGGCGATTTCGTGTCCTACCACGCCAGGGTCAGCGACGGGAACCGCGTGGCAGGCGCACAGCAGGCCGCGACGGATATCTACTTCATGGAGATCCGCCGATTCGATCAGCGGTTTCAGCAGGCCGAGTCGCGCGGCGAGGAGGGCGGCGATGGTGGCGCGAGTGTTGGAGAGCTGTCGGCCCGGCAGCGGCAAATCGTTGCCGCCACGTTCAAGCTCGTGCGCGATTCCCTGAAGCTCGACGACGACGAGATCCGCGAGAATCTTGCCACCCTCACTCTCGCGCAGGGACGGCTGCGGGAAGAGGTTGAAACACTCGTCGAGCGGATCCAGAGCCGCGGCGTGATGGCCCTGGATTCGACCTTCCGGTTGATCGCGGAGGCCTTGCCCCAGGCTGCCGAGGCAATGCAGGACGCGGAGGGAGAGCTGGGCGAACGGCAGCCACAGGACGCCTTGTCACCCGAACAGGTGGCACTGCAGTACCTGCAGCGTGCCGAAGCGGCGTTCCGCGACCGGCAGATCTCGCAGCAGCAGGGTGGCCAGCCCGGCGGGAGCCAGTCGTCGAGCGCGGAAGAGTTGGCCGACCTCTTCGACCTGGAGCTGGACAAGCTGCGCAACCAGTACGAGCGGGTGGATCGCGGCCAGCGGCGCCAGACTGATCAGCAGGTCGACGAGTTGTTGCAGCAGCTCGAAGAGTTGGCCCGCCGCCAGCAGCAGGAGAACGAGCGCATGCGTGCACGCGCACAGCAGGAGCGGGGCGGCAGTGGCAGCGGACAGCAGCAGCGCCGACTCGCGCAGGAGGTCGAGGAGGCGGCGCGCCAGCTGGAGCGACTGTCGCGCGAGCAGTCGCGGACCGACCTCGCGGAAACTGCACGGGAGCTTGCAGACGCAGCAGAGGCGATGCGGAGGGCAGCGGCGAGCGAAAGCGGCGACGCAGCGGCACGGGGTCAGGCGGCTCTCGACCGACTGCGTGACGCGCGGCGTCAGCTGGAGCAGAATCGGGCGGCCGGACTCGAGCGGGACATCGCGGACGCGCTCGAACGCGCGCGGCGTTTGCGCCGGCAGCAAGAGGGCGTGACCCGGGACGTCGAGGAATTGACCGGTGATCCTGCGGCCGATCGGGAACGCGTCCAGCGCCTCACCGAGCGGAAGGACGCCATGGCGGAGGAGCTGAACGACTTGGAGCGGCAGCTGACCGAGCTGTCACGCGACGCGCGCCGGGATCAGGCCGATGCATCCGACAGACTACGCGACGCCGCCCGTGACGTGCGCGATGCCCGTGTCGCGGACAAGATCCTCTATTCGCGCGGCGTCATCCAGAGCCGCTCGCCGGAGTACGCCCGCAACTTCGAGGAGCAGATCGGCTCGGATCTCGAGCGCCTCGAAGGGGCCGTGGAGGAGGCACTCGGCGCAATGGGTGAATCGCGGGAGCAGCGGATCGAGCGCTCTCTCGACGAGACGCGGGAGCTCGTGGGTGCGCTCGAATCGTTGAACGAGCGGGTTCGGTCCGCCGCGGAGGCCCCGCAGGCGGCGCAGGAAGGTGAACAGCAGGGACAGCAACAACAGGGACAGCAGGGCCAGCAGCCGCGACCCGGAGGGACACCCGGTGGGGCAACGCAGGGACAGCTCTCACCGGACGAGACCCGTCAGTTCGAACGGGAGCTGACGCGCCGGCGTGCTGACCTGAGCGAGTTGCGGCGCCAGCTGGCCGAGGAGGGAATCGATGTCGAGCAGCTCGACGAGATCATGCGCAATCTGCGCGGGCTGGAGGCACCGGGACGGCTCGCTGACCCGCGCGGGCTGACCCAGCTGCAGGAGGCGGTGATCGCCGGGCTCAAGGAGTTCGAGTTCGCGCTCCGGCGCGAGTTGGCAGGCGGCGACGTCGAACGCTACTTCTCGACCGGAGCGGAGGAGGTGCCACCACAGTACCGCGAGCTGGTGGAGGAGTACTACCGCTCGCTATCCCGCTCGCGCCGCTGAGCCGGTTCGGCCCGGCCTACATCATGATGGCGGTCGCGCCAAGCGCGATCGCCATCACCGTATTCGTCGCGAGATTCCAGACCACGTTGGAGCCGAGTGCCGGGATCGGCACCGGCTCGGAACACGCCTTCAGTGCCCATCCAATGGGCTTCGCCAGCAGCAGCGACGGCAGTACTGCCGCCAGGGCAACTGGTGGTAGGAGCCGCAATCCCACGGCGACGACGATGCTCACCGGTGTAAGGATTCCCGCGAGGACGTAGATCAGCGCGCCGCCGCGCCGGCCGAACAGCAAGATGAGATTCCGACGACCGCCCTTGCGGTCCGCCTCCTCGTCCGGGAACTCGTTCAGCAGGAGCAGATTGAACGTCATGAAGAAGGCTGGGACCGACGCCGCGATCGCGGCGTCGGTCAGGAAACCGTCCTGCACTAGGGCCGTGCCCATGACCGGTAAGGCCCCGAGACCGAGCCCAGCAGCGATCTCTCCGATACCCATGCGCGCCAGGACGTCGGTGTAGAACAGCACGCACACTCCACCCACGATGACGAACGGCAGAATGGCCGTCCCGACGGCCTCCAGGAACCAGATGCCGATGGCGAGTCCGACCGCGGCCCACCCAAGCGCGAAGATCAATGCCGTACGGCTCGGCAACCGACCGCCAGGCAGGGTTCCGCTGCCTCCCGAGAACGGGGTGCGCTCCGTCTCGAAGTCGATCCTGGTACGGTAGTCGCTCCACTCGTTGAGCGCGTTCACCGCGATGTGGAGCGCCAGCATCCCGACGAGGGCGAGTCCGGTGCGTAACCAGCTGAACCCGTTCGAGTACGCAGATGCCGCAGCACCCGAGGCAACCAAGGTCACGGGGAGCATGAGGAACGGGGCGCGTGCGACGCCGGCAAACGGCTGGATTCCTGCCATCACCAACTCCGGGAGACTCTGGGAACGGTACTAGATACCGGACCGGGCCGAGTTCGGCAAGGCGCGTGATGCCTCCGACCCTTCACCTGGCCAACACCGTCCGCTAGGTTGCGTGAGCCTGTCCATCGACCCAAGCGTGCAGCGTCAGGAGGCGTCTGTGAGCACAGTCTCAGTCGGAGTCATGCGACGGTCCGGTCTCGCACTCGTGGCCGCCGTTCCCCTGCTCGTCGCAGCCTGTCGCGGCGAGCGCGAGGCGTCGTCCCCCCTGCCAGCGCAGATCCACAACATGCAACTGGCAGCGACCCACGAGGGTGACGAAGCCACGCAGGTCCTCGAGAGTCTGCATGGACGGCCGGTCGGCAGCGAGCAGAGCTGGGTCGGGATCTACGGCCCGATGGACATGGCGACGGCGGTGTACGTGAGCCGCTTCGGCACGGCAGATGACGCGACCTCGGAGATGGAGGCAATGGTGGCCCGCATCGACTCCGGTGCGACGGGGTTTGGCCACCATACATACTTCGAGCGCAGCGGCCGCATGGTCCATTCGGTATTCGGACAGGGCCAGGTCAACTACTTCTACCAACAGGACGACGAACTCTGGTGGCTCGGGGCGCACCCCATGATTGCCCGTATGGCCGTGGCCGAGCTGCTCGGCCTGCTGCCGGACTCGATCCCCGAGCTCGGTATGCGGACGCCGACAGCGCCAGACGACTTGGACCGATAGCATCGCGGGCACCGCAGACATCTGGTCCGATGGCCAAACCGGCGGGTTCCTATCAGGAGCCCGCCGGTCCTGTTTCGGTCGGCGGGATCGCGGGTGCGGAGCGGCCGGGACCTTGCCCGCGCGTGCGCGTCGTCACGTGGACCGGGATCTACGGTCGAAACGCCACTGCGGAGAGGTTGGCGCACAGATTCGGGCGTGCCAACGCCGCTCGCGGGGCTACTCCATGTGCCGGTGGATGTGATTCCGGATCCCGCTGCCTCCACGGCGGGCGATCGTCCCGATCGCTCGATTGGGAGCGCGTCAGTCGGGCGGCGTTGCCTCATCCTGGCGGCTCCGCTCGATGGACGGCGCGACACGCTGGCCTCGTAAAGCGGCTCTCAGCGAGCGAGGCTTCGTGCTCGGGATCGAGTTGACTACTCGAACTTCGATGGCAACTCACCGCCGACGCTCTCACGGGATCGCGGCGGTGCCGCGATGCGCCGAACTTGCGCCGCCAGTCGCCCTGCGAGTGCCTCGTGCTGGCGCTCACGCTGGATCACCGCGTTCACGCCGAGCGAGCGTGCCACGGTGAATGCACCACCGATCGTCCCGAGCAGTCCGAACAGCGACACGACCGATGGATCACCGCCGCTGATCCCTCCCCCGACGGTGAGGCCGAACAGGCCGCCAAAGAACGCACCGGCGATCCCGCCGAAAAGCTGACCGGCCACCTGCTCGACCTGCTCATCGATCCTTATTTGCGTCTGGCGACCGCCCGGAGTCACCGCGACCTGCACGTGCCGCGTGGCCTGACCGGGAACTGCTTTCGGGATCCACGTCATGGTTCCCTCCCACACCGTGACTTGGCCGGGCCCGAGCGTCTCGCCGATCAGCTCGATCAGCGGTCCAGCGGCCTGCAGCGGCAGCTCGCCTTCGACCACGCGTTCGACGTGCACTGCGCTCGCACGTCCAGGCACCTGCGGCGATGGCGCAGGAGCGGCGTCGACCGGAACGGGCAGGTCCGGTACCCCACGGGCTGCGGGCTCGAGATCCAGCTCCGCAAGCGCCCGGCGGATGTCTGCGGGCGCGATGCCGACCTCAGCCGCGAGCCGCTCGACACCACCGATCGACATGAGCGTCTCCTCGGTCACCCGATCGGCTTCGATGCGGGCCGCCCGTCCGATGATCTCCCGGATCTCGGCCGATCCGTACCGCGGACCGGCCACGGTCGCCGCGTTGTGTAGGGCGTCGACGAACCCGGCGACCGTAGGAAACCGGTCCGTCGGTCGCATCGCAAGAGCCCGCGCGAGCGCTTGCTCAACCCGGGCGGGCAGTGCATCGAGCTGCTCCCGCTGTGCCGGCGTCGCGTCCACGAACCGTCCGACCCGAGCCGCGGTCTCCGTGAGCCAGAGCCCCGGCGTCTCACCGACGAGCATCTCGTACACGACGCAGGCGAGTCCGTACACGTCGGCGCGCACGTCGATTTCCCGCACCCCGGCAGCCTGCTCGGGACTCATGTATCCGGGAGTACCAAGCGCGAATCCCGTACGGGTCAGTGTGGCGCCGGCTGCCTGGTCGAGCGCCTTCGCGACACCGAAATCCACTACGAACGCATGCCCGTCAGCGAGCAGGATATTCTCGGGTTTGATGTCCCGGTGCAACACACCCATCCGGTGCGCGTAGCTCAGCCCCTCGGATACCTGGCTGGTGATGTCCACCGCGGCCAACACGGGCAACCTGCGCTCGCGTCTGAGCAGCGCCCGCAGTGACTGCCCCCGGATGTGCGGCATGACGTAGAACAGAAATCCGCCGGCCTCACCCGAATCGTATAGCGGCACGATATGCGGATGCGAGAGCCGCGCGGCGATCTCGATTTCCTTGAGAAAGCGATTCTTCCCGATGGAGGCGGCGAGGTCCGGACGCAGCACCTTGACGGCGACCTCCCGCGCATGCCGACGGTCCTGCGCGCGGTACACCGTGGCCATTCCTCCGATACCGATGACGCCTTCGAGGCTGTAGGCGTCCTTCAGTGCGACCCGCAGATCGGAGGGGATGTCCGTCATGGGCTCAAAGGTAAGCCCACCCCCTGGATTCGCGACCACCTGCCGCCCCCCGCTATGGAGCCGGGATCACGACCGGCATAAGGCGGCACGGCACCAGCGGTCTGACGCCCGTGCTCGCACGCTCAGTCGGTGAATCGATAGGCAACAACACGATCGCCGACGAAGGTCGGGATGATCACCAGCCTCGACTCCGGCACGTACTCGAAATCCGCGGCGTTCAGTCCCTGCGGGAGCAGATCCAGGATCTCGACCGGTGTCCCGTCGGGATCGACGCGGTAGAGTTGTCCCTCCCAGTGGGAGACGAGGTAGTTCCCTGAACCGTCCACGCGGATTCCATCGAGCAGCCGCGCACCGAGGCACACGATGTCGCGGATCCGCCGCGTGTCGAGGTCGACGGCTTTCAGAATTCCGTCGCCCGAGTTGCCGACGAGCAACTCGTTGCCGTGCAGGTACAGACCATTCGCCCAGTTGATCCCCTCCTCGAGCCACACGTCGACCGAACCGTCCTTGAACCGGTAGATGCGACTGTCTGGGCGATTGGACGGCCGGGTGTCGGTCATGTAGACCGCGCCATCGGGACCGATGGCGAGGTCGTTCAGGAAGTCCGAGCCCTCAATGGCGTGGCGCGCCACGACCGCGCCTCGTTCCACATCAATCTCGGTGAGGTATCCACGTTCCAGGGCATACAGGCGATCGCCGTGCATGGCGATCCCTGCCGGAGAAGCGAGCCCTTCCACCCAGCGATGGTCGAGGAGAGCCCCGTCGAGTGCGAGACGCGAGATATACCCGGTGGGCGCCGGTCCTGCCTGGTAGGTGTTGTCGAAGTTGGTGACGTACAGAACCTCGCGTTGCGCATCGTAGAGCACCGATTCCGGCGTCAGGAACGTGTCGGGGGTCTCCCACACCTTCTCGAGCACCGAGTGATCCCGCAGCGGCTCCAGGACCGCTCCATCGATCGTGCCGAGGAATCCCCAGCCACCGAACGACTCGGAAAGGAAGAAGAAGATCTCATTGAGACCGGGCTCGAGTGTCAGGCGTACCTCATCATGAAGCCCCACGATGCCGAGGAACGACGGGTCGCGGGACTGATACCCGCTACGCCCGGCGAACACCTTGTGCCCATTGAGGAACAGATCGATCTCATCGCTGTAGCCGAAGCCGAAGGTGACGTCGCGACGCCGATCGGAGCGGACGACCGTCCTGGCCATGATCGCGTCAGCCCCGTCCGGAGTGCGCTGACGGTACCGCGCGACATCGACGATCCCACGTTCATCAGGAGCCACCGACTCCCACGCACCCGCGTGGATGGAATAGAAGCGTGGATATCGTTCCCGGTTGGCACGCTCGCTCTTGAAGCTGCGTGAGATCTCCCACTCGGTGATCACGCCCTCTGGCCTCGCACGCGGCGCCGGAGGCTCGAAGGCGAGAGTATCAGTCACCGCGTAGCGGAAGTCTGCGAAGCACGCGGTCCCGTCGGCCGGTCCCATGACACCCACGCCTCCGGAGCTGATCCCATGTTCGAGGCGATCGATCCGCAGCGCGGGGTCCGTCGCCGCTCCCACGAAGACCCGGGCCTGCGTGTCTCGGACTTCGAGCCGCAGGCGGAACCACTCGGCGTCCGGAACCTGTCCTACCGCCGTGTACCCCGGGCCGTTGTACAGCTGCCAACCCGCGACCCGATTGATGACCGGGGTGTACTGCATGGCATCCGGGTAGAGGCCGGCACGATGCGGGCGAACGTAGAACCGCTCGTAGTTCTCGGAGGACTGCAGGCGGAAGACGAGTCCCGGGTAAGAACGCTCCCCAGTGACGAACAGATCCACTTCGAGCACGCCGTTGGCGAACTCGAGATCGGAAAGCAGCCCCGTGCCCTCCAAACAGGACCGGCCCTGCCGCTCGGCCATCGCCCCGCCGACAATGGTCCAGCGGGCGTCGTCGAACGGGACAGCCTGGAGCTGTTCCTGAGCCGCGACGTGTATGGAGGCGGGAAGACTCCCGAGAAGCGCCAGCCACCAGTACCGCATACGACCTCCGAGGCGAGGAGTGAGGCCCCTCACGGTCAGCTACGGGGAGAGGAATTCCGATGCGGAGACAACAGTATTCTATATACACATCTACTCGATGAGTATCAAGCAGATCGCCTCATCCACGGTGAGCGAACGACTCGAGACTACCGGGATCATAGGATCACACGCGGCTACCTAGCGATGTATCGTGGTCAGGGAGCGCTGATCGCGCCCACCGCGTCAGAACCCGGCGTGCTCCGTCCGTGCGATGATCTCGTTCTGCAGCTCGGGCGACAGGTCGCAGAAGTAATCGCTATAACCCGCCACTCGAACGATCAGGTCGCGGTGCGACGACGGGTCGGCCTGGGCTGCCAGCAGCGCGTCTGCGCTCACGACGTTGAACTGCACGTGGTGTCCGTCGAGCGTGAAGTAGCCTCGTACGAGGCGGGCGAGGTTCGCGACGCCTTCGTCCCCTTCCAGCAGCGACGGAGCGAGCTTCATGTTGAGCAGGGTACCGCCGGTCTTGATGTGATCCATCTTGCCGGCGGACTTGAACACCGCGGTGGGACCCTCGCGATCCGCACCCTGCACCGGTGAGATCCCCTCCGACACCGGAACGCCGGCCCGCCGCCCGTCCGGGAGCGCCCCGGTCACCGAGCCGAAATAGACGTGCGACGTCGTCGGGAGCATCTCCACGCGATAGTGCCCGCCGCGTACCGTGGGCCGTCCGTCCACCGCAGCGAACAGCGTGTCGAAGACCCGGACCATGAGCTCGTCGGCGTAGTCGTCGTCGTTGCCATACTTGTGGGTGCGGTGCACGAGACGCTGCCGCAGCGGCTCGGCGTTCTCGAAATCGCGGTCCAGCACGTCGACCAGCTCCGCAAGCGAGACCCGCTCCTCGTCGAACACCACCTGACGGAGCGCCGCGAGGCCGTCGGTGACGGAGCCGATCCCCACCATCTGGATGAACGTGTTGTTGTACCGCGCACCACCCGCGTTGTAGTCCCTGCCGTTCGCGATGCAGTCGTCGATCAACACGGACAGGAACGGCGCCGGCATCTCTCGGGCGTAGATGCGCTCGATGATCTGGTTGCCGGCGATCTTGATCTCGAGAAAGTGGCGCAGCTGTTCCTGGTACGCCTGGAACAGGTCGTCAAAGGTGGCGAACGAGTCCGGGGATCCGGTCTGCGGCCCCAGCTGCGTCCCTGTGCGTGGATCCACACCCTCGTGCAGCGTGATCTCCAGGATCTTCGCGAGATTGAAGTAGCCGGTGAGGATGTAGGCCTCCTTCCCGAACGCCCCAACCTCCACGCACCCGCTGCAGCCACCGGCGCGGGCGTCCTCCAGACTCTTCCCTTGCCGAACCTGCTCCGCGACCACCGCGTCGGCGTTGAACACCGACGGGAAGCCGTAGCCCTTCCGAACTACCCGAAGCGCGTGGGCGAGGAACTCGTCGGAGGTTCCTCGGGAGATCTGGATATTCGAACTCGGCTGCAGGAGGTGTAGCTCATCGATCACTCCCAGGAGCAGATGCGACACATCGTTCGAGCCGTCTGCTCCGTCGGCCAGGAGTCCACCAAGATTGATGTTCGCAAAATCCGTATACGTCCCACTCTCCGCGGCCGTCACCCCGACCTTCGGCGGCGCTGGGTGGTTGTTGAACTTCACGAAGAAGCACTCGAGCAGCTCGCGGGCTCGCTCGGGGGTGAGCGTTCCGTCTGCCAGTCCCCGCTCGTAGTACGGCAGGAGATGTTGATCGAGATGTCCCGGACTGAACGCGTCCCACCCGTTCAGCTCCGTGATCACCGCCAGGTGGCAGAACCAGTACGCCTGCAGTGCCTCGTGGAAATCGCGGGGTGCGTGCGCCGGTACACGGCGGCATACCTCGGCGATCCGTTCCAGCTCGATGCGACGGACGGGGTTCTCTTCATCCGCGGCCAATCGCTCCGCGAGCACCGCATGCCGCTCCGCGAAGACGATGGCGGCATCACAGGCAATGTCCATCGCTCGGAGTTGCTCGTCCTTCTCGTGGGCGTCGGGATCGGTGGCGTAGTCGAGTGTTCCTCGGGCCGCCGCGATCTCCTGCTGCGCGTCGCGCAGGCCGCGGCGATAGATCTTGGCATCAGCCACCGTGTGCCCAGGCGCGCGTTGCTCCATGAACTCAGTGAAGACTCCGGCCTCGTACGCGCGGTGCCACTGCTCGGGCAGCGCCGCAAAGATCCGGTCCCGCATGGTGCGGCCCCGCCAGTAGGGGATCACCTCCCGCTCATACGTTTCGACACATTCGTCGGCAACGGCGTACGAGGTCTTCGGCCGTGAATCGAGGATCTGCAAGTCCTCGACGCTGTGGCATGTCAGCTCCGGAAAGGTGGGAACGGCCTTCGGGCGAGGGCCCCGCTCCCCAACGATCAGTTCCCCAGCGCCAAGGTAGATCGTCTGCTGCTCGCACAGATGGCGGAAGGCGAGGGCGCGGAGCACGGGCGGCGAGTGCCTGCCAAGCCGCTCGCGGTAGAACTCCGTCATGAGTCGCGCTCGCTCGCAGGAGATTGCTGGAGCGGCATCGAGACTGTCGCGTCGCAGTCGATCCGTTCGCTCGTTCATCACACGCTATCCGCCGATCGTCGTCGTCACGCCGACGGCCGCGAAGCCGGCCGCCAGCTCGTCCATGCGGGCCCTGGTGGGGGGCTCCGTGCGGTTCAGCCGCTCCGTGCTCTTCAGCCGGCGGAGCTTGTCCGCCCCAAGCCGGTGGTACGGCAGCAGGCTCACCCGCCGGATCGATGACAGGCGGGCGGCGAGCGCCGCCGTAGCCTGCATGTTCGCGTCGTCGTCGTTCACACCGGGTACCACGGGGATGCGTAGCCAGATCGCGTCGTGCACCCGGGTGAGTGCCTCGAGGTTGGACAGGATCGTCGCGTTCGACACGCCTGTATGGGACCGGTGGCGAACCTCATCCACCAGCTTCACATCGTACAGAAGCAGGTCGGTCAGGGGCGCAATGCGCAGGAGATGCTTGAGCGGCGCGAGCCCGCTCGTATCCACCGCGGTGTGCAGTCCGGCGGATCTGCAGGCTTCGAGCATCCCCTCGAGAAACCGCAGTTGGAGGAGCGGCTCACCGCCGGAGAACGTGACGCCGCCCCCGCCCTCGAAGAAGACCCGGTCTCGCACGATCTCTGCGAGCAGCTCGGGAACGGTCACGTCCCGTCCGGCGATCTGGCGCGCCTCGGCCGGACACGCCTCGACGCAGGTCGCGCACGCAGTACAGAGTGTCCGTCCGTCTGCCACCCACCCGGCCACTGCGGCGACGCCGCTCGGACAGGCGTCGACACAGGCTCCGCAGTCGATACACCGGCTCTCCACGACGAGCACCTCCGGCGCGGATGCCAGGCCCTCCGGGTTGTGGCACCACGTACAGTGCAGTGGACACCCCTTGAAGAAGACCGTCGTGCGGATCCCCGGTCCGTCGTGCAGCGAGAATCGCTGCACGTTGAAGACGCGCCCCGTGATCACCGGTCCTCCGCGCGCTGGGCCGGTCCGCCGAAGTAGTACTGCAGCACGAACCGCTGTTGCACGTCGAAGCTCCAGTGCACGTCACGCAGGTAGTCCGCCGCGGTACGGACGGCACCTTGCTCGAGCAGATCGACCAGCTCAGCGTGCTCCTCGGTGGAGCGAAGCTCCCACTCCGGCACGAAGCCCGCGACCCGCGGGAAGTCGTACAAGCGCTGCTTGCTGATGCGCACGGTGCGCACTAGATCGGCGTTGTCCGACAGAACTAGGAACGTATCGTGGAAGGCGAGATTGAGGGCGTAGTAGCGATCGAAGTCGCCATCGTCGATGGCGCGCACCATGTCCGCGTTGAGCGTGCGCATCGACGTGAGCCGCGGTAGCTCCAGTCGAGCCCCTACCGAGAGGAGGGCGGCGCCCTCCAGTGCTCCGATGATTGCGTAGAGATGCCGGATCTCGTCCAGGGTGAGCTGTTTCACGACCACACCGCGACGCGGCAGGATGGTGACGAACCCCTCCGTTTCGAGCTGGATCAGGGCGTCCCGCAGCGGCTGCCGGCTGATGCCCAGCTCGGCCGAGACCCGGTTCTGGTCCAGGAAAGCCCCGGGCTTCAGCTCCCCGCGATTGATCGACCCGCGCAGATAGTCGTACACCTGCTCGCGCAGCGACTTGAGATTGAGGGCAATGCTGCTCGCCATCGACCACCCCAGGCAGGACTCCTGACCAGCACCGCGGCTGATATCAAATATATCAGCATTCCTTTCACCTGCCAGCTCGTGACGTCAAGCCGTGGCCGCGCGCTCCTTTCCTCTTTCCCCTTCCGATTCGCCCAGCGGTCTACAGGACCTCACTCTCCGCTCCGTATTCTGCATGCTGCACCCGGCGCTCCGCGGCGCCGCACTCTAGATTGGGACCAGTGCCTCGCTCATCGAGCGGCGACCGGAGGTACCGTGGAGGCCTTCAGTATCCTGATGCTGATCGTGGTAGGCGGAGTGGCGATCGCGGTGGGCTTCTCGCTCAGCCAGCGCAAGCACGCGAACGAGGCGTGGCGTGTGGCCGCCGGTCGCCGGGGTCTGCTCTTCCGACAAGGTGACCTGTTCAGTCAGCCCGAGATCGTCGGATCGCGACAAGGGCACCAACTCTCCGTCGAGGTCGTCACACGTAGCGGCGACAGTTCCCAGCGGTACACCCGATACCGCGTCGGGTACCGTGCTCCTCTCCCCGCCGGCATGCGGATCTCGGAGAAGCCGGCCGGGTTCCTGGCAAGCGTGCGGCGGGCGTTCACCGGCGAGGATATCCAGATCGGCGACCCCGAGTTCGATGAGCGCCTCCAGGTGGACGGAAACGATGCACTCCTGATCCGAGCATTCCTCACGCCCCGGCGTCGCCACATGCTCCATCAGATCTGCGACCGGTATCCCGGCATCGAGATCGACGAGCACCGGCTCAGCTGGGACGTGAAGGATATAGAGCTGAATCCGGATCGGATCGTCGGCACGATCGACCAACTCATCGAAACGGCCTACGGCCTGTCACCGGATCCCGCCGAGCCAAGCCCCGAGCATAGCTGGCACGGTGAGGAAGAGCCCGGTCCGAGCCCTGCCGAGGAGGCGCTCCCACCTCACCACATTCACGTGCCCACGGTCGGCAGCGACCAGCGACAGCAGGAGTTGCACGACCTCCTCGCCAGCCTGCACGATCGGAACCTCGAGACGCCACCTGACGCTCCGCAACCGGCGCAGGCATCCGGCGCCGAGGATGCGCAAGCCGCCGAGATACCACCGGCCGAACCGGCTGAGGATGCAGTGCGTCTCGCGATACCAGAGAGCGATGTCGGCCCTGGACCGACGGATCTCCAGCGAGGCGAGCCTGTGGTCGCGGCAGACGAGGCCGAGCCTGAGCCGCTCGGGTCTTCGCTCGACGGCGCACCGCCCGTGGCAGCAGTCTGCGCCACCCTGTTCAACCCGTCGGTCACGAGCTATGAGCTACCGCAGGTGTTCGCGGACAGCTACCGGGGGTGTCCGGTACGCTGGTCGGGGACGCTGGTGAGTGCCGCTCGGTACCCGTTCGACCGCATCTTCGGCAGCGAATCGGGATGCCGCGCCGTGTTCAGCGTGCACCGGATCGAGCGAGCGTTCGGGGCTAGTGACGTGCGCGCCGTCCTGCAGCTCCCCGACGGTGAGGAACGCGGCTTGCGGACGTCGGTCGGCAGCGCGTTCGACTTCGAGGGCCGGCTGATCGACTACGACCGGTTCATGCAAACGCTCTTCATCGCGGACGGTCGCATCGTATCGTCTCCAGCCGCCGGCCCCACAATCGGTTAGTCCACCACGAGTACCGGGTCGCCAAGCACCTCCAGGCGGGGCGTCACCCCGAGTCCCGGCCGATCGGTGGCGGCGAGCATCCCCCGATCGCGGCTGGGGGCACCCTCCGCAGTACTCACCGTCACGTAACTATTGAAGTCCGTGGTCGAAAAGACGAAGTCCTCCGGCGTGCTGTGCGCAAGGTGTGCGATTGCTGCCGTGACAATGTCGCCACCCCAGCTGTCCTCGATCGTCATGGGAATGCCGAGCGCCACGCAAAGATCCCTGACCTCGCGAGCGCGCGTCAGCCCTCCGAACTTGCTGATCTTCACGTTGATGGCATCCATAGCGCGGTCGTTCCATCCGCGCACGATCATTGCCGGCCGATCCATCGTCTCGTCGAGCACGAACGGGTGATCCGTCACTCGGCGCACCGTGAGGCATTCCTCGTACGTGGCACACGGTTGCTCGATGTACACGTCGACGTCGCGTACCCCCCGGACGACACGGAGCGCCTGGTGCGTCAACCATCCCGTGTTCGCATCGGCCACGAGCACATCGCCCGGCTCGAGCGCATGGCGCACAGCGCGAATCCGCTCGATGTCCTCATCGGGGTCCGCGCCGACCTTGAGTTGGAACCGGCGATAGCCGTCTTCGCGATACTGACTCGCCCGCTGGGCCATACCGTCGGCCGTTTCCTGCGAGATCGCTCGGTACAGAGGGCGACCCTCTCCCTCCCAACCACCCAACAGGACACAGACCGGCAGGCCGGCCGCCTGCCCCAGGAGATCCCAGCACGCCATATCGAGCGGTGACTTCGCGTACGGGTGGCCCTTGAGGGTACTGTCCATCACACGATTGATCGGCCCGAGTTGCTTGGGGTCCTGCCCCAGCAGCGCCGGCGCCATCTCGGCGATGCCGGTCCGTACGCCCTCGGCGTAGGCGGGAAGGTAGACGGGTCCGAGCGGGCAGACTTCCCCCCAGCCGGTGAGACCGGTGTCGGTCTCGATCGCGACGACGGTGGCGTCGAACACCGACACCGACTTCCCTCCGGACCAGGAGTAACGCCCTTCCTCGAGAGGAAGCGCTGCGCGGTAGGCCACGATGCGCTCGATCCTCATGTCGTGCCTCCAGTTCGGGTCGATCACGACCGTAAGATGTCAGCCGGGCCGGACCGGTGCGACCGCATCCCGGGATCCTCCTCGGCCAGTTGCGCTCTCACCCGTCTGCGACCGCCCCGAATTCACGCAGATCGAGGCATACGCCAACCGACTCAGCCACACACGCGCACCCGTCCGCAGGCGGGGAATCCCGGCTCACCAAGCGCCTGACCGACGGCCCCCGCCCACCAGTACGTGTGCATCCAATCTCGCCAGTAGCCCGACTAGCTTTGTCGTATTTATACTTGTTGCCTCGGTCCATATGAGGCGACCCCTGTGAAGCTCTCCGACACGTCGATCCGACGCCCGGTCCTCACGAGCATGGTCAGCATCGCGCTCGTGCTGTTCGGCGGGATCTCCTATCTGCGGCTACCGGTCCGCGAATTCCCCGACGTCGATCCGCCGATCGTCTCGGTGAGCACGTCGTTGCGGGGGGCCAATCCTCGGGTCATGGAGTCGGCGGTCACCGACATCCTCGAGGAAGAGCTGAGCACCATCCAGGGACTCCGCACGCTGACGAGTTCCAGCGCGGAGCAATTCAGCAACATCACACTCGAATTCACGCTCGACCGCGATATCGAAGCGGCAGCGCAGGACGTGCGAGATAAGGTGTCTCGGGTACGGGGGCGGCTGCCACAGGACGTGGAGGAACCGGTCGTCAGCAAGCAGGATGCTGATGCGCAGGCCTTCTACTGGCTGGCGCTACAGGGCGAGAACTACTCGCTGCTCCAGCTCTCCGACATCGGCGACCGGGAAGTCAAGACCCGCCTGCAGTCGCTGGCGGGGGTCGGGCGGGCGTTCGTTGCGGGTGAGCGCCGCTATTCCATGCGGATCTGGCTCGACGCCGAGGCCCTCGCATCCCGAGGGCTCACTGTGCAGGACGTGCAGAATGCCGTCCGCACCCGGAACATCGAGATCCCGGCCGGGCGCATCGAGTCCGCGCGCCGCGAGTTCACCGTACGCTCGCTGGGCGAACTCAAGACCCCGGAGGAGTTCCAGGATCTGGTCGTCGCCAACCAGGACGGTCAGCTGGTGAAGCTCCGGGACCTCGCGCGGGTCGAGCTCGGCCCGGAGGACGACCGATCGACCCTGCGATTCACCGGGACCACCGCCGTTGCGATCGGCGTCGTACGGCAGTCGAAGGCGAACTTGATCGAGGTCTCGGAGGCCATCCGCACAGAGCTGCCGGCGATTCAGGCGGCACTGCCCCCGGGGGTCGAGCTGGTGACCGCCTTCGACGGGGCCAAATTCGTGCGGCGGTCCATCGAGGAGGCCAAGGAGACACTCGTCCTAGCTGGCATCCTCGTGATTGTCATCATCTTCGTCTTCCTTCGGAACCTGAAGGGGACGATCATACCTGGCCTCGCCATCCCGACCTCGATCGTTGCGGCGTTCGGGCTGCTGTACGCCCTGGGCTTCTCGATCAACAACCTCACGCTCCTCGCCCTGATCTTGTCCATCGGGATCGTGGTGGACGATGCGATCATCGTGATGGAGAACGCCTACCGGCATCAGGAGAAGCTCGGCGAGAATCCGACGACGGCGGCGATGAAGGGAACCAGTGAGATCGCGTTCGCCGTGATCGCCACGACCGTCGCGCTCGTCGCCGTGTTCTCGCCGCTCGCGTTCCTCGGGGGCACCACCGGTCGGCTGTTCAACGAATTCGCCCTGGCCATGACGTCGGCGGTGGTGGTGTCGAGTTTCGTGGCCCTGACGCTCACTCCCATGCTATGCGCGAAGATCCTCGAGGTGCCGAAGACGCACGGCCGGCTGTTCAATCTGTTCGAGCAGACTTTTCAGCGCCTCACCGACATCTACGAGGTGGCGCTCGGCTGGGCCATCCGGCACCGATGGAGCATCGTCGGCTGCGGCGTGGCAACGGTGGTCCTGGCGGGTGTGGTCTTCGTCAACCTCGAGCGGGAATTCGTACCGCCCGATGACCGTGGCTTTTTCACGATCATCACCATCGGCCCGGAGGGTGCGTCGCTCGAGTATACCGACGAGTACCAGCGCCGCGTGGAAGAGGTCTTGAGTCGCACTGAGGACATCGAGTCGTATTTCAGCATCGTCGGATTCGGCGGTCGCGTGAATGGCGGCATAGTCTTCTCCCTCCTGACCGACTGGTCGGAGCGCAACCGCTCGGCCCAGGACGTAATCAGTGAGGTTCAGCCACAGCTCTTCGGCATCCCCGGCGTGTTCGCATTCGCCAACAACCCGCCGGCTTTCGGCGGCTTCGGCCAACCGGTCCAATTCGTGGTGCGACACCCGGACTTCGATTCGCTCTCGGTCGGCATGGATCGTCTGGTCGATCGCGCTCGTCAGATCAATGGCCTCGTGAACGTCGACACCGACCTGAGGGTCAACAAGCCGGAACTGACCGTTGCCTATGACCGTGACCGGGCAGAGGACCTCGGGGTGCCGGTCCGGGACGTCTCCAGCGCACTCCAGACCCTGCTCGGCGGTCAGCGCATCAGCACGTTCACGCGGGAGAACAAGCTGTACTACGTGATCGCGCAACTCGAACCGAGTGCCAGGGCGACGCCGCGAGACATGACGGGGCTCTACGTTCGGGGGCTGAACGGACAACTGGTGCAGCTGTCCGCCGTCGTCCGCGTCGACGAGGGCGTAGGCCCGCGGCAGCTCAGTCACTTCAACCGGGTCCGTTCCGCCACGTTGACCGGCAACTTGGCGCCTGGTTTCACGCTGGGTGAAGCGCTGGATTCCCTCTACGTCGCTGGCGGCGAGGTGCTTCCGCCCGGCGCAAGCCTCGCCCTGGCTGGCGAGTCGCGTGAGCTGGAGGAGAGCGGCAACGCGCTCTACTTCGCGTTCATCCTTGCGCTCGTCGTCGTCTTCATGGTGCTCGCGGCCCAGTTCGAATCACTGCTCCACCCGTTCACCGTGATTCTGGCCGTACCGCTCGCGGTCACCGGCGCACTGGTCGCGCTGCTCCTGACTGGATCCACCCTCAATCTCTTCAGCCAGATCGGGATGATCCTCTTGATCGGCCTCGTGACGAAGAACTCGATTCTGCTCGTGGAGTACGCCAACCAATTGAAGCGCACCGGCCTCGACGCCACTGCCGCCATGCTGCGCTCAGGCGCCATCCGCCTGCGGCCCATCGTCATGACCTCCGTCGCGACGATCATGGGTGCCATGCCGATCGCCCTCGGGCTCGGCGCCGGATCGGCGAGCCGACGGCCGCTCGGGTATGCCATCGTGGGCGGCATGATCTTCTCGACGCTGCTGACCCTGTTCCTCGTTCCCGTGGTGTACACGCTGCTCGACGGCCTGCGACTCAGGCTTCCGTTCCGCAAGCGCGCCGCCGAACTCACCCCAGCAGAGGCGCGCTGATGCTCGCCCTGCTCGCGGCCATGCAGCTGGCAGCCGGACCACTCCAGGATTCCCTCCCGCGGATGTCGCTGGCGGAGGCGCTGGACCGAGCTGCACGGCTCGATCCGAACTATGTGTCGGCCACCCGCCAGATTGCCGACGCCGAGTGGGGGCGGCGGGCCGCCCTGACCGCGTTCGTCGTTCCATCGATCACCGCGCGGCTCAACTCGACGTGGTATTCGAATGCGACCTTCAACATCGGGACCGGCGAGCCGGCATCCAGGATCGTCGATGCGCGGCTCGAAGGTCGACTCAACCTCTTTGCGGGGCTCAGTAAGTTCAACGAGCTGACACGCTCGTCCGCCGAGCTCGAGCGGGCCCGCGCCAGCCAGCTCGAGGCACGGTTTCAGACCGCACTGCTCACAGAGTCCGATTACTACGACGTGATTGCCCAGCGGGAGCTGACGCGTGTGGCGTCCGAGCGCGTGGGTCGGGCGGAGGAGCAGCTCGCAGTGGCTCGGGCGCGGGTGATCTCCGGGGCTGCCGTACAGACCGATTCGCTCCAGTTGCTGCTCGAGGTCACGGAGGCGCGAGTCGCCCTGTTACGGCAGGAGGCACAGCTCAAGGTCACGCAGTACCAACTCGCGCGGCGCGTCGGGGCACCGGGCCCGGTCAACGCAATGGACGCCGACACCCTGCCTGCGCCGCCGCTGCCGATCTCCGAGAACAACGCCATCCTCGAAGCGGTTTCCGAAAGCCCCCAGGTGGTCGCCGCGCGGCAGAGCCAGCGGGCGGCCGAGGCCGACGTGCGATCGGCACGCGGTGCGTACCTGCCGTCGGTCGATCTCTTCGGGCAGCTGACGGCGTTCGACGATACCTTCTTCCCGACCGCGACAAGCCGTTCTTCGATCGGCATCAGCGTGAGCCTGCCCATCTGGAACGATGCTCAGCGGGAGATAGTGCTGTCTCGTGCGACCACCCTACGCGAGGTGGCGCGGGCATTCCGAACCGACCTCGAGCTGGCGGTGCGCCGGGACGTCGTGCAGGCGTACGAGGCGTACGAGGCTGCCCGCGCCGCGGCGGACCTAGCGTCGCAATCCGTCATCGTCGCCCGGGAGAACCTGCGAGTGCAGGAGCAGCGATATCGGGCGGGGGCGACGACCATCATCGATCTTCTTACGGCACAGGTGAGTCTGTCGGAGGCCGACGCCGGGCTCGTGCAGGCGCGATATGCCACTCGGCTCGCGCTCTCCGGGCTCGAGGCAATCCTGGGCCGGCGACTCTTCTGAGGAAACGGACGCACACCGTGCAACACCGAGCTGCGCTCATACTGACCGCGGTCCTGATGACCGCCTGCGGAGGTGAGGAGACGCAGGGAGACAGCCCCGGCGGACGTCCTCCCACGCTCGTCGAGGTGACCATTGCCCGCACTGACACCGTGGTCGATGCGCTCCTCGCCACCGGAACCATCGAGGCGGTTCAGTCGATCGAGCTGCGCCCCGAGGTGCAGGGACGCTTGACGGAGATCCCGGCCCGCGAGGGAACGGAGGTTGCGACGGGGACGCCGCTGTTCAAGGTCGACGATGCGGAGCTACGGGCCCTCGTGGCGCAGCTGACGGCAGAGCGGGATCGTGCCCTGCAGGCGCTCGAGCGAACGAAGGAATTGATCAGTGAGAATGCGGCATCCGAGGCCGATCTCGAGGAGGCGCAGGCGAACGCCCGTAGCCGGGAAGCCCAGCTCGAGTTGCAGCAGGTACGACTCGAGCGCACGGTGGTCCGCGCCCCGTTCGGCGGTGTCGTCGGCGAGCGGCTTGTGAGTGTCGGCGACTACGTCACGTCGACCACACGCCTGACCACTCTTCAGACCGTCGATCCGCAGCGGGCGGCGTTTCAGGTGCCAGAGCGCTACGCCGAGCGCCTTGCCCTCGGGCAGCAGGTGACCTTCGTCGTGGCCGCGGTCGATCGGGAGTTCACCGGCGTGGTCGACTTCGTCGATCCCGTAGTGCAGGTGCCCGCGCGGACGATTCTCGTGAAGGCGCGCGTGCGCAACCGCGAACGTCTGCTCAAGCCTGGCATGTTCCTCGAGGCGCGGCTCGCAACGGAGACACGCACCGACGCTGTGGTGATCCCGGAGGACGCAATTCTTCCCCTCGAGGGCGTGGACTTCGTCTGGGTCGTCAGCGACAGCACGGTGACGCGTCGTCAGGTGACGCTCGGCCTCCGAACCCCGGGCTTCGTCGAGATCCGAGACGGCCTGAGCAGTGGAGCGCAGGTAGTCGTGGGTGGCCTCCAGCGGCTGTTCGAGGGTGCTCCGGTGACCACCGTACCGATCGAGCGCTGAACGTGGGAGGAGCCGACGGCCGCGGGCATCGGGTCGTGATCGTCGGCGGCGGCTTCGGGGGTCTCTACGCCGCGAAGCGTCTCGCACGCGTGCCCGTCGACCTGGCACTGATCGATCGGCGGAACTTCCACGTCTTCCAACCGCTGCTCTATCAGGTCGCGACAGGAGGTCTCTCGCCCGGAGATATTACCTCGGCGCTGCGCTGGATCCTCCGGCGGCAGCGGAACACGTCCGTCTGGCTCGGTGATGTGACGGAGGTTGATGCCGAGGCGCGCACGCTCCGGCTGGCCGACGGTGCCTCCGTGCCGTACGACATCCTCGTCGCGGCCACCGGCTCGACGCAACACTACTTCGGCAAGGACGACTGGGAATCGGCCGCGCCCGGACTCAAGACGGTCGAAGACGCCACCGAGATCCGCCGTCGTGTGCTTACGGCGTTCGAGGCAGCCGAGCGCAACCCCGACCGGGCGCTGGAGGACGGCTGGCTCACCTTCGTGATCGTCGGCGGTGGCCCGACCGGCGTCGAGCTCGCCGGAGCGATCGCGGAGCTGGCCAACCACACGCTGCGAGCCGATTTCCGTTCTATCGACCCCCGCCGGGCCACCGTGCTCCTCGTCGAGGGCGCCGACCGCGTGCTGCCACCGTATCCGCCTCCACTCTCGCAGGCGGCGCGACGATCCCTCGAGCAGCTGGGTGTCGAGGTTCGCACAGGCATCACGGTGACCGACATCGGGCCGGACCATGTGATGCTGGGTGGGGAAGGAACGAGCGAGAAGATCGCGACGCGCACGGTGCTCTGGGCGGCTGGCGTCAAGGCCGCTTCCTTCGGCGATGCCCTGGCCGACGCGACGAAGGCGCCGCGTGACCGCGCCGGACGGATCATCGTGGAACCCGATCTCACGGTCCCCGATCATCCCGAGATCTTCGTGATCGGGGACCTAGCCCACTTCGCCCACTCGACCGGCGAGCCGCTCCCGGGTGTGGCACCCGTCGCCATTCAGCAGGGGCGCTACGTCGCGGACGTGATCCGCCGTCGCCTGGCAGGCGACACCGTTCGTCCGTTCCGCTACCGCAACAAGGGTGAGCTGGCCACCATCGGCCGTGCCGCCGCCGTTGCCGACTTCGGGCGGCTCAGATTCTCGGGCGCCGTCGCCTGGCTTCTCTGGCTCTTCGTGCACCTCATGTACCTGGTCGGTTTCGAGAACCGCGTGCTCGTCTTCGTTCAGTGGGCGTGGAACTATGTCACGCGAAACCGCGGCGCTCGCCTCATCGCGCATGGGTGGCGGGAGCCAAACTAGCATGCCGACCCCGCGGGCAGCCCCATCACCCAACCTGCCCGCCACTATGAAGGATCTCTCCGCCGCCTTTGGGTTATGTTCCGTCGGCCACAAACCCGAGAACAACCGAACGGCTACTCGGAGCGGAGCACGGCAGCGATGCGCTGGATCCTGCGATCGAAGATTCACAAGGCGACGGTGACCGAGGCCGACGTTTAGAAGGTGCTGGTCGTGAGCAACACCACCGGTGCCCGCCTGGAGACCTACGCGATTCCCGGTGCCGGAGAATCAGGAGTGATCGAGATGAATGGCGCCGCCGCCCACCGCGTGCGCGCGGGCGAGGAGATCATCATCATGGGCTTCGAGCTCACCGACCGTCCCGTTCCGCCCACGGCGATCCTGGTCAATGCCGACAACCGATTCGTGCGCGAGTTGCACGAAGGCGTGACCGCCGCGGTGTAGCCAACGTGCCGGAGCATTCATCGACCCAACCGGTCTACGGCATCGTGGGAGACGGCCGCATGGCTCGCCACATGTCCCATTATCTCTCGCTGCTCAACCTGGACGTCCGGCGCTGGGCTCGCCACGCGAACCAGGAGCTCTCCACAGGCCTGGCAGACGCGGCAGTGGTGCTGGTCCTCATCACCGACGGAGCCATTGCGGAGTTTGCGGAGCGGCACGGCGCCTTCCTGTCCGACCGCATGGCGGTGCATTTCTCGGGCAATGTGGCGGTGGCCGGCGTCGCGGGCATGCATCCGCTCTGCACCTTCGGTCCGAACCTGTACGACCTCGCGACCTATACGTCCGTCCCGTTCATTTGTGAGGCCGAAGGACCGCCGTTCGCAACGGCGTTCCCCACGCTTCCCAACCGAAGCTTCGTGATTCCCGGCGACCGGAAGCCACTGTATCACGCGGCGGCGGTGCTGGCCGGCAATGTCTCCACAGCACTCTGGCTCAAGTTCTTCCAGGTGCTGGAGGATCTCGACATTCCTCGGGATGCCGCGCATGCCTACCTGGAGCGGACCTGCCGCAATCTCATCGAGGTCGCCCCGCAAGACGTGTTGACCGGGCCGGTGGTGAGAAGAGATGTGCAGACCGTCCGCGAAAACCTCCGGGCACTCTCAGACGATCCGTACGCCGCCGTCTATCGGGCTTTCGTCGAGGCCCTCGCACCCGAGCTCGCACGGGAGTCGCCATGAACGCCATCGAGTTCCGATCGCTCAAACAGGGCGAGCGCAGCATCGTGGTCACGACCTGCTACGACCACTGGTCGGCACCGGCCACGATTCCACGATCCCCGCGACGGTCGACATGATGGCGCTGCACACGGGCGCCGTCGCGCGGGGCGCCCCCGACCGATTCGTGATCACCGACATGCCGTTTCTCTCAGTACGCCGCGGCATCGGCCCAGCACTCGACGCTGTGGAAGCCCTCGTGCGCGCTGGCGCGGAGGCGGTCAAGGTGGAGGGGGTGGCAGGGCACGAGGACGTCATCCGGCACATCGTCGAGTCCGGCATCCCGGTGATGGGCCATCTCGGAATGACGCCGCAGTCGGTGCACCAGTACGGTGGCTACCGGGTACAGGGCCGGGCGGATGATGCGGCCGAGCGCATGTTCGACGAGGCCCGTAGGGTCGAGGATGCGGGCTGTTTTGCCGTGGTGCTCGAGTGCGTTCCGGCAGAGTTCGCGCGCCGTGTCACCGAGGGTGTCGCTATTCCGACCATCGGCATCGGGGCCGGTGCCCAGGTCGACGGTCAAGTTC
>JBDGYA010000080.1:0-12181 GCA_039584325.1 Gemmatimonadota bacterium | reverse complement strand
CGGCTGACCTCCGCGCTGGCGGATCGCTACCGCATCGAGCGGGAGCTCGGCGAAGGCGGCATGGCGACCGTGTATCTCGCCGAGGATGTGAAGCACGACCGCAAGGTCGCGGTGAAGGTGTTGCGGCCGGAGCTGGCCGCCGTGATCGGCGCCGACCGGTTCCTGGCCGAGATCAAGACGACGGCGAACCTGCAGCATCCGCACATCCTTCCGCTGCACGACTCGGGTGAAGCGGGCGGCACCGTGTTCTACGTGATGCCGTTCGTCGAGGGCGAGAGCCTCAGGGATCGGCTGGATCGGGAGCAGCAACTGCCGGTGGACGAGGCGCTCGGCACTGCCCGCGAGGTGGCCGACGCACTGGACTACGCGCATCGCCACGGGGTGATCCATCGCGACATCAAGCCGGAGAACATCCTGTTGCACGACGGGCGCGCGCTGGTGGCGGACTTCGGGATCGCGCTCGCGGTGAGCCGGTCGGAAGGCGGCACCCGGCTCACCGAGACGGGCATGAGCCTCGGCACGCCGCACTACATGAGCCCCGAGCAGGCGATGGGGGAGCGGGAGATCACCGCCAAGAGCGACGTGTACGCCCTGGGTTGCATCCTGTACGAGATGCTCACGGGCGAGCCGCCGTTCGCCGGCCCCACCGCGCAGGCGGTCATCGCGCGGGTGCTGACCGAGGAGCCGCGCAGCCTGACCCTGCAGCGCCGCACCGTGCCGCCGCACGTCGAGGCGGCCGTGCGCACCGCGCTGTCCAAGCTGCCGGCGGACCGCTTTGCCAGTGCGGCGCAGTTCAGCGAGGCGCTGGTCAATCCGGCCGTCGCGACCGCGGCCGCCCCCGCGGTTCTTGCCACTGCACCATCCGTCGCTCCGCGATCCCACCGCCTGGTCGCCACCGGCGTGCTCGCCGCGCTCGGTGGTGTGGCCGTGGGCGCCCTCCTGCTGAGCCTGCTCCGGACCACACCCTCGGCCGGTGTCCTGCGTTACGGCCTGGCGCTACCCGCGGCCCAGGAGCCCAACGCCGAGTGGCGCGCGATCCCGTCGGAGGACGGCTCGCGCATCGCGTACGTGGGTCCCGCCGCCGACGGGACGCAGCTCTGGGTCAAGGACCGGGACAGCTACCAGGCGACCCCGCTGGCGGGTACGCAGGACGTCACCAACTTCACGTTCTCTCCCGACGGTGAATGGCTCGCGTTCGTCGCGGGTCAGCAACTCAAGAAGCTCCCGGTCGCCGGCGGCGCGGCCATCACGCTGGCGGACACCGTGTCGGCCAATCCCGGGCTCGCCTGGCTGGACGACGGCACCATCGTGTTCGTGCGGTTCGGGGGTACGAGCCTCAGTCGCGTGTCCAGTGTCGGCGGGCCGTCAACCATGGTCGTGGCCGACAGCACGTTCCTGGCGTTTCCCACGCCGCTACCCGACGGGCGCGGGGTGCTGTTCGCGCGCTGCGCGGCCGCCTGTGCCGTGCAGGCTTTGGATCTGCAGTCCGGCGTGGTGAGCCGCGTGGTGTCCGATGCCGTCTTCGGGCAGCTGACCGCCACGGGGCACGTCGTGTACGTGCGGCCCGACGGTGGCATGTTCGCGGTCCCGTTCGACCAGGGCGCGCTGGAGACCACGGGACCGTCGGTCCCGGTGATGGACAGCGTGTCCATCGTGAACGACTTCTACCCGCTGATCGCCCTGTCATCGTCCGGCACGCTGGTCATGCGAGTCGGGGCGTCCCTGTCGTTGCTGCAACGGTACGAGATGATCTGGGTGGACCGCGACGGCCGGGAGACGCCGATCGACTCGACCTGGCGGTCGCGGTTCACGACCTTCGGCGACAACGTCGGGTGGGCGCTGTCGCCCGACGGGACCCGGTTGGCCGTCGGCCTCTCGACCGATGGCGGTGACGACATCTGGGTGAAGCAGCTCCCGCGGGGACCGGTGTCCCGCGTGTCCTACGACAGCGCGGCGGAATACCGGCCGCGATGGACGGCCGACGGGCGCTCGCTGCTGTTCGGGTCCAACCGCGCCGGTGAAGGCACCGGGGGACTGTACCAGCGACCGGCCGACGGCACCGGCGCAGACTCCCTCGTGCTGCGGGCGGCGACCGGGGTGTTCGAAGGCGTCTGGTCGCCTGATAAGCGCTGGCTGCTGTTCCGGACCGGCGGCACGGTGGGACAGGTCGGCGGCCGCGACATCGTCGGCATCCGACCGGGCATCGACAGCACGCCGGTCCCGCTGGTCGCCTCACCGTACGATGAGCAGGCGATCGCGCTGTCGCCGGACGGCAGCCTGCTCGCCTACGAATCCGACGAGACCGGGCGCACGGAGGTGTTCCTGCGGCCGTTCCCGAACACGCAGTCGGCGAAGTGGCAGGTGTCGAACGGCGGCGGCGTGGCGCCGCTGTGGTCGAAGGACGGTCGGGAACTCTTCTACGTCAGCGGGAATCGCGACATGATGGCCGTGTCGGTGCGCAGCGGCGCCGAGCCGGACATCGGCGAGCCGCAGGCGCTGTTCCAGCTTCCAGAGGACTTGTACTTCTCCTTCCAGGAGTTCTACACGCCGCACGACGTCGGACCGGACGGACGCTTCGTCATGGCGCGCAACGTCACGCCGCGCTCGACCATCGACGCGCCGTTGATCGTGACGGAGAACTGGTACGAAGAGCTGAAGGCCCGCGTGGAGCAATAGCCCGACGGACAGTACGACGATAAGGCGGTAGGACGGTATGACTGAATCCTTTGCACAACTGAAGTCCGTGCTCGCGGATCGCTACGAGATCCAGCGCGAGGTGGGGCAGGGCGGGATGGCGACGGTGTATCTCGCGCAAGACGTGAAGCATGACCGCATGGTCGCGCTCAAGGTGCTGAAGCCGGAGCTCGCGGCGGTGATCGGCGCCGAGCGCTTCCTCGCCGAGATCCGCGTCACCGCCAATCTCCAACACCCCAACATCCTCCCGCTGTACGACTCGGGCGAGGCGGAGTCGTTCCTCTACTACGTGATGCCGTACGTCGAGGGCGACACGCTGCGCGACAAGCTGGACCGCGAGAAGCAGTTGGGCATCGAAGCGGCGGTGGAGCTCACGCGCTCGGTGGCGGCCGCACTCGACTACGCGCATCGCCACGACGTGATCCATCGCGACATCAAGCCGGGCAACATCCTGCTGCACGACGGCCAGGCGATGGTGGCGGACTTCGGGATCGCGCTGGCCGTGTCGCACGCCGGGGGTGCCCGGCTCACCGAGACGGGCCTCTCGATCGGTACGCCGCACTACATGAGCCCCGAGCAGGCGATGGGCGATCGGGAGCTGGATGCCCGGAGCGACGTGTACAGTCTGGGTGCGATGCTGTACGAGATGCTGACCGGCGATCCGCCGTACACGGGGTCGACCGCCCAGGCCATCGTGGCGAAGGTGATCACCGAGAAGGCGCCGCCCGTTACGGCGGCGCGCGACACGGTACCGCCGCATGTTTCGGCGGCGATTGCCACGTCGCTGAATAAGCTGCCCGCCGATCGGTTCGCCAGTGCCGCCGAGTTCTCCGCAGCGCTCAAGGACCCGGGCTTCAGTGTACCCGTCCAGAGCGCCGCCATACTCGCCGGCGCACCGGCCCCCGGCCACGCCGGCTCGCCCCTGCGCCGCCTCCTCCCCTGGGCGGTGGCGGGTCTCGCCGTGGTCGCCGGTGTCGTCGGTGGGCGCCTCACCAGCCGCGCCGAGCCCGAGCCGAGCGTGGTGGGTCGGTTCACCATCGGGACGGATAGCACGCACCGCTTTCCCGGCGCACCGTATCGGCTGCTCGCGCTCTCGCCGCAAGGGGACGCCGTTGCCTATGTGGGCATGGGTACCCAGGGCCCGCTGCTCTACCTGCGCCGGCTGGATCAACTGGCGCCGATGCCGATGCCGGGGACGGAGGGGGCGATCAGCCCGTTCTTCACACCCGATGGCCGCTGGGTGGCGTTCTATGCCGGAAACACCCTCAAGAAGATTGCGGTCACCGGGGGCGCGCCGGTCACGGTCCAGAACGCCCCGTACAGCGGCTACCCATCGTCGGTCTGGCTCCCGGACGGGGCGTTGCTGACGGTCACGGGTGACGGTGCCCTTCGTCGCTTGGACGTGGACGGTACCCTGTCGGTGGTCGCGGCGCCGGACTCGGCGCAGGGCGAGACCGCGTTGTACGTGTCGGACGTGTTGCCCGACGGCCGGACGGTGCTCCTGACCGCCGCGACGCAGGGGGCCACGAACGGACGCGGCATCGCGCTCGACATCGAGTCCGGCGAGCGGACGGTGCTGGTCGACGCGGCCATCAATGCCATGGCGTACGACGACGGCTACCTCTTGTGGGCACAGCCGGATGGGGCGCTGATCGCGGCGGCGTTCGACGCCGGCAGCTTGGAGGTCACCGGATCACCGGTGACGCTCGCGCAGGACGTGCGCATCTCGGTCGGCGGTCCGGCACATCTGTCCGTCTCCCGCAACGGGTCACTCGCCTACGTTCCCGAGTCGCCGTTCAGCCTCGTACTGGTGGATCGGCAGGGCAACCGCGAGGTCGTCTCGGACCTGCGGCGGCGGTTTCACAGCCCGCGCACCTCACCGGACGGCCGCCACATCGCCGTCGACTTCAGTTATCAGGGAAGCCGTGATGTGTGGACGCTGGATCTGCGGCAGAACACGCTCACGCGTCTCACGTTCGCGAACGACGGACACGATCCGGTGTGGTCCCCGGACGGGCGGACGGTCGCATACGCCTCCGCCCCGGCCGGCGTAGTCGGGGTCTTCCTTCAGAAGGCCGACGGCTCGGGCGTCTCCGAGCGGTTCTTCGTGGGAGACCTGCCCATGACCGCGGGCGCGTTCACGTCGGGCGGCAATCAGATCCTCACGATTCCGTTGGGGAGGGACGGGAGCTGGGACATCGGTACCGTGTCCAATCCGGATGCTCCCGAGTCTGCGGCACTGCTGGTGACACCGTTCAACGAGGGGTGGCCGGCCCTCTCGCCGGATGGGCGGTGGCTGGCGTACGGGTCCGACGAATCCGGTCAGCTCGAGGTGTACGTGCGTCCGTATCCGGGCCCGGGTGCGAAGGTGCTCGTGTCCCAGAACGGCGGCCGCGAGCCGGTGTGGTCGCGCGACGGGCGCGAGTTGTACTACGTGGGGTTCGAGCAGCAGGCCTCCCAACTCGTGGCCGTCGGCGTCGAGACCGAGCCGGAGTTCCGCGTCCGCTCTCGGGTGGCGTTGTTCGATGCCAGCGAGTATGAGCCCGCCGACCCGCATGCCAACTACGACGTGGGACCGGACGGCCGCTTCGTCATGGTCCATCAAGGCCGTCTCTCGGAGATGGTGATGGTGCTCAACTGGACCGAAGAGGTCCGGCGCCGCACCACGACCGCGAACTGATACGGAGATGATTGCAGAGTGCAGAATGCAGAATGCAGGATGGCGATGCGATCCGTCGGTCGGCACATCCAATCGCCGATCGCCAACCGCCAATCTGCGATCTCCATCCGTCTATCCGTCCATCCGTCTATCCGTCTATCCGTCCATCCGTCCATCCGTCTATCCGCCCATCCGTCCATCCGCCCATCCGCCCATCCGTCCATCCGCCCATCCGCCCCGGCGGTAAGGCATAGGAGAGTATGACAGAGTCTCTTGCACAACTGACGTCCGCCCTTGCCGACCGGTACGTGATCGAGCGCGAGCTCGGCCAAGGCGGCATGGCCACCGTGTACCTCGCGCACGACGCGAAGCACAACCGCAAGGTCGCGCTCAAGGTCCTGCGACCCGAGCTCGCCGCGGTGATCGGGGCGGAGCGGTTTCTCAAGGAGATCGAGGTCACGGCGAACCTGCAGCACCCGCACATCCTGCCGCTGTTCGATTCCGGCGAGGCCGAGGGCTTCCTCTACTACGTGATGCCGCACGTCGAAGGGCAGACCCTGCGTGACCGGCTGGACCATGAGAAGCAGCTGCCGGTCACGGAGTCCGTGCGCATCGCCGGCGAGGTGGCCTCCGCCCTCGACTACGCGCACCGCCGCGGTGTCATTCACCGCGACATCAAGCCCGAGAACGTGTTGTTGCACGACGGCCGTGCCATGGTCGCCGACTTCGGGATCGCGCTCGCCGTGAGCAGTGCCGGTGGTAGCCGGATGACCGAGACCGGCATGAGCCTCGGCACGCCGCATTACATGAGCCCCGAACAGGCGATGGGTGAGCGGGAACTCGACGCGCGCAGCGACCTCTACGCCCTCGCCGCCACGCTGTACGAGATGCTGGCGGGAGAGCCGCCGTTCACTGGACCGACCGCGCAGTCGATCGTCGCCAAGGTGCTGTCGTCGCAGCCGGAGCCGGTCACGACGTATCGGAAGACGGTGCCGCCCCACGTCGACCGCGCGCTCCTGCAGGCGCTGCAGAAGCTGCCGGCCGACCGCTTCGCCACGGCCTCGCAGTTCGCGGCGACGATCGCCGGCGGTCCGGCGGCCGAGTCGGTCGAGACGCGGTCCGTTGCGCGGCCCACCGGGTCGAGCCCGACGCGAGGTGCGCTGGCGACGCTCGCCGGGCTGGTGATCGTGCTCGGAGCGGTCGGGGCGTGGGGCTGGGTGCGCGAGGCGCCCGAGGTGTCGCGGGAGCCGGTGCGATTCACCATCGATCTCCCGGGCGGGACGTTCGCACCGCGCACCACGAGCACGATCACCTCCCAGGTGGCGATCTCGCCGGACGGGCAGACGGTGGTGTTCGTCGGTCCCGGCCAGCCGGAGAAGCAGCTCTATCGCCGCGACTTGGGCACGCTCGAATCCGTGCCGATCGCCGGCACCGAGAATGGGGATACGCCGTTTCTCTCGTCGGACGGGCGCTGGCTCGCCTTCATGCAGGGGAACCGGCTTCGCAAGGTCGATCTGGTGACCGGTGCGGCCGTGACCCTGACGACGCTCGAACGCTCCGCCTTGATCACCGGCGCGTCGTGGAGCACGCAGGACACGATCTACCTCGCGCTCGAGGCCGTCGGTGGGTTGTTCGCGCTGCCCGGTGCCGGTGGGTCGCTCATCCCCGTGTCGACCAGCGACACGACGAGTCTGTTCTTTTGGCCGTCCCTGCTGCCGAATGAGCGGTGGCTGATCGTCGGTCTGTTGAACTCGGCCGACGACGGGACCGCCAGTACGGTCGCCGCGGTTTCCCTCGAGACGGGTGAGGTGCGGAAGCTGGTCGACGGCGCGTTCTTCGGGCAGTACCTGGATGACGGACTGCTGCTGCTGATGTTGCCGGACGGCACACTCGTGACCACCGAGATCGATCCGTCCGATCCGCGCCCGAGCGACGTGCGCCAGCCGGTGCGGGAAGTGATCGCGCGGAATGCGTCGCAGGGCCCGCACCTGGCGGTGGCGCAGAACGGTACGGTCGTCTTCCTTTCCGGAGGCGAGGCGTTGAACACGGTCGTGCTGATTGACAAACAGGGCACGGAGACCCCGCTCCTCACGACGCCCAAGGAGTACAAGGACCCGCGCTTCTCGCCGGACGGCAGGCGGCTGGCGTTCGAGATCGCGCAGGGTAACGAGGGCGACCTGTGGATCTACGAGCGCGACCAGGCGACGCTGACCCGCGTGACGTTCGGCAGCGAGAACCTGTATCCGGTGTGGAGTCCCGACGGGACGCGGATCGCCTACACGTCGCGCCAGAGCGGTATCGCCGGACTGTGGTGGAAACCGCTGGACGGGAGCGGATCCGAGGAGCAGCTCTTGAGTGGCGCGGAGCTCCGCTTTCCCGGCTCGATCACCCCGGACGGGACCGCGCTGTTCTACCGTGAGACGGCGGGTGCCACGGGCTTCGACATCCACAGCGTGAGCCTCACCGGCGACCGGACACGGGAGCCGGTGCTCGTCACATCGTTCAACGAGAGTTCGCCGGAGATCTCACCCGACGGGAAGTGGCTCGCGTACGTCTCGGATCAATCTGGCCGCAACGAGGTCTACGTGCGCCGCTGGCCGGATGGTGGGGCGGAGTGGCAGATCTCGACGGACGGCGGTACCGAGCCGGTGTGGGATCCGGACGGGCGGACGCTCTATTTCCGCCGGACGCCGAGCGTGATTGCCGCGACACTCGCGATGTCGGAAGCGGCGCTCACCGTGGTGCGGCGCGACTCGCTGTTCTCCGGTCAGTACTTCGAGAACGTGCGGTGGCCCGAGTACGACATCACCCCGGACGGCGAGCAGTTCGTCTTCATCAAGCTGGGCGACTCGACCGTGCGGCCGGTGGTGGTGCTGAACTGGGTCGAGCAGGCGAAGCGTGGCGTGAACGGACAATGACCGATTGCAGAGTGCAGAATGCAGATTGCAGAGCGGCGATTGTCGGTGCGATCCACTGGCTGTGCGTTCGCCAATCGCCAATCGCCGATCCGCAATCTCTATCCGTCCATCCGTCTATCCGTCCATCCGTCCGCCGGTCCGCCTATCCGTCGGTCCGAGTACCCTCACTGAACCCGAGCACCGTGCATGACTGAGCCACCGAATCACCTCACGACGGCCCTCGCCGACCGGTACGTGATCGAGCGTGAGCTCGGTGCTGGTGGCATGGCCACCGTGTACCTGGCGCACGACGTGAAGCACGAGCGCAAGGTCGCGCTCAAGGTCTTGCGACCCGAACTGGCCGCCGTGATCGGCGCCGAGCGGTTCTTGGCGGAGATCAAGGTGACCGCCAACCTCCAGCACCCCCACATTTTGCCCCTGCACGACTCCGGCGAGGCGGACTCGTTCCTCTACTACGTGATGCCGTACGTCGAGGGTCAGACGCTGCGCGACAAGCTGGACCACGACAAGCAGCTGGCGATCGAGGAGGCGGTGGCGATCGCGCGGGGGGTGGCAAGTGCCCTGGACTACGCGCACCGGCACGGGGTGATCCACCGCGACATCAAGCCCGAGAACATCCTGTTGCACGACGGGCAGCCGTTGATCGCGGACTTTGGGATCGCGCTGGCGCTGAGCCACGCCGGAGGGACGCGGCTGACCGAGACGGGGCTCTCGATCGGGACACCGCACTACATGAGTCCCGAGCAGGCGATGGGAGACCGGGAGTTGGACGCCCGCTCCGATGTGTATTCGCTGGGTGCGATGCTGTACGAGATGCTGTCGGGGGACCCGCCGTACACCGGGAGCACGGCGCAGGCGATCGTGGCCAAGGTGATCACGGAAAAGGCGCCGCCGGTGACGACGGCACGCGACACGGTCCCGCCAAATGTGGCGGCGGCGATTGCGAAGGCCCTGAATAAGCTGCCCGCCGACCGGTTCGCCACCGCGGCCCAGTTCGCGGACGCCCTCGCCACGCCCGGTTTCGCCGATACGGCCGCCCAAGAGATGGTGGCCCCGCCCTCACGCCACTCGACGTGGAATGCGGTGAGCATCGCCATGACGGCCGTGGCCGCGGGACTGGCCCTCGTCACCGGGTGGGCACTGCTCCGGACGTCGTCCGCCGCGCCCGTCACGCGGTTCGCCGTCGTGCTGGATGACGACCAGGCGCTCTTCTTCAGTGGCCAGGGGAACCCGGCGCGACTGGGTATTTCGCCCGACGGGAGGGAGCTGGTGTACGTGGGGGTGGTTGGGGACGCCCCGGCGTCCGGATCGTACCCGTCCGGGTTGCGGGCGTACTCCGCCGGGGGGAGGCAGCTGTGGCACCGGTCGTTCGATCAGCTGCGGGCGCGTCCACTGCCGGAAACGGAGGGCGCCTGGGCACCCACGTTCGCGCCGGACGGCGACCGGGTCGCCTTCCTGGCGGAGGCCAACGCGCGCAGCATCAAGGTGCTGTCGCTCGCCGGCGGCCCACCCGTGAGCGTGCTCGACTCGGGCATCGGGAGCACGGTGTCGTGGGGGCCGGATGACTACCTGTACTTCTTCGACGAATCCAATCGAAGGCTGCGGCGGATGCCGGCATCCGGAGGGCCGGTCGAGGACGTGGCAACCCTGGAGGCGCCGGCCGGGGTCGGCTATGGATGGCCATTCGTGTTGCCGGGGGGGAAGGGTATCATTGCGACGGCGATCCCCGCGAACCAGGCGCAGGCGACGCAGGGCAACGTCACGACACGGACGCTGCAAGTCCACGTCTTCGACGTCGAGTCCGGTGAGACCCGTGCGACGCTCGCAGGGGCGTATGGCATCTACGCGAGCTCGGGCCACCTCGTGTATGTCACGCAACAGGGGAGCCTGATGGCGGTGCCGTTCGACGTGAAAGCGCTGGCGCTCACGGGCCGTCCGACCGCGCTGCTCGAGGGTCTCGATGTCCGGGTCGACGGCGCCACCGATCTCACCCTGTCCCAGAACGGCGTGCTCGCCTATACCTTGACGAGCTTCAACGCACCGGAGGAGGTGGCGTGGGTCACGCGGCAGGGGATCACGGGGAAGGTGGACACGGCGTGGGTGCGGGACGTCGAGTTCGAGGGTCTCGCGCTGTCGCCGGACGGCGATCGGGCGGCGGTCGTCATCGAAGTCGAGGATCGCGGTGACGTGTGGGTCAAGCAGCTCGATCGCGGCCCACTGTCCCGCCTCACCTTCGAGGGCGAGTACAACGGCTATCCCTCGTGGTCGCCCGACGGGCGGTTCATCGCGTACCAGTCGCTGCGGGACGGCGAGTGGAATACCTGGATCAAGCCCGCCGACGGCAGCGGACCCGAAGAGTTGTTGCTCGATCTGGACCGCGACATCTGGGGCGTCACGTGGTCGCGGGACGGCACGTGGCTGATCGTGTCGGTGGACGGGCCGCCGGGCTCCGACGACATTCTCGCGCTCCGTCCCGGTATCGACAGCATCCCCGTGCCGATCGTCGCCGATGCGTTCGACGAGTTCCAACCCACGCTCTCGCCCGACGGCCGCTGGCTGGCCTATGTCTCCGACGAATCCGGGCAGAACGAGGTCTATGTCCGCACGTTCCCGGCGGCGTCCGCGGGCAAGTGGCAGGTCTCGACCGAGGGCGGCATCGAGCCCGTGTGGGATCGGAACTCACGCCAGCTGTATTTCCGCAGTCTCGATGGACAGGCGATCCTGGTGGCCGACATTTCGGGGGGGCCGAGCTCGGCGGTCAGCAGCAGGTTCGTGCTGCTGCCCGAGCGCAACCGGCTGTTCGAGATCGCTCCGGACGGACGGTTCGCCATGATCCAACGTACCGGCACCCCGGACGTTTCCGGAGATCTCGTCATCGTGCAGCACTGGTTCGAGGAGCTGACGGCCAAGGTGGGACAGTGAGGAGCGCGAGGCACCCGGCGTGCAAGCCGCTGAACCGCTTGGCCGTCTACCCGCTATCCGTCCATCCGTCCATCCGCCCATCCGTCTATCCGCCCCGACGGGCGGTAGGACGGTAAGGCGGTAGGCGGGTATGACCGATTCTCTTGCACGGCTGACGTCCGCGCTGGCGGACCGCTACCGCATCGAGCGGGAGTTGGGTGCGGGTGGCATGGCGACAAGGTCGCGATCAAGGTGCTCGACCCGGAGCTCGCCGTCGTGATTGGGGCGGCGCGGTTCCTGAACGAGATCCGGGTCACGGCCAACCTTCACCATCCGCACATCCTGCCGCTGCACGACTCGGGCGAGGCCGCCGGCCTCCTCTACTACGTCATGCCCTACGTGAAAGGCGAGTCGCTGCGCGACCGTCTGGATCGTGAGAGACGGCTTCCCGTCGACGAAGCGATCGCGCTCACGCGCAAGATCGCCGCGGCGCTCGATGCCGCCCATCGGGAGGGCATCGTGCACCGCGACATCAAGCCCGAGAACATCCTGCTCAGCGCCGGCGAGCCGATCGTCGCCGACTTCGGCATCGCGCGCGCTGTCACGGTCTCGGGAGACGCCAAAGTCACGCGTGCGGGGATGGCCGTCGGGACGCCGGCGTACATGAGTCCCGAGCAGGCGGCCGCACAGGAGGTCGACCAGCGGGCGGACGTGTACGCTTTGGGCGCGGTGCTCTACGAGATGCTGACTGGCGAGCCGCCATACGACGGTGTGACGTTCGAGGACATCGCGGCCAAGCGCATGTTCGATCCGATCCCGTCTGCGAGGCGATTGCGCGACGAGGTGCCGCTCCAGGTGGATCGGGCCGTCTCGAGAGCGTTGGCCAAGTCGCCGGACGATCGGTTCGCCACCGCCTTGATGTTTGCCGACGCGCTGGTGACGGGATCGGGTGAGGGTGTGCTCGCCGCGGGTGCGGCCTCACGGCGCCGTGCGTTGGGCTGGCTCGCCG
>JBDGYA010000032.1:0-64764 GCA_039584325.1 Gemmatimonadota bacterium | reverse complement strand
GGAGCACGTCGCATGATCGTGCGACACGGACTCGCGCTAACTTATGAAAGCCCATAGCGTTGTCAAACGACGGCGCATCTTCCCCCTGAGGCCGTATGGGTGGAGCCCGAGCGAATTGACAAGTGCGCCCGTTCCGGCAGAGTTGGAAGGGTGCACCAGCCTGGCAACCGTCGCTCTAACCCGAGACGCGGATGAGAGAGCTTCCTGAAGCGCACGTCCACTACCCGAGCTGGGTCGCGCCCTTCGTCGACTGGGGAGGATCGCATGCGCGTGGCGATCGACTTGGCGCGACAGAACGTGGAGCACGGAACGGGTGGTCCGTTCGGCGCAGCCGTGTTCGAGCGCGAGTCGGGACGTCTGGTATCCGTCGGCATGAATCTTGTCGTGGCGCATCAGAACTCCGCGCTCCACGCGGAGATGGTGGCACTCATGATGGCGGAGGTGCATGTCGGCAAGTACTCGCTGGCTGCCGAGGGGCTTCCCGCACACGAGCTGGCTACCTCCTGCGATCCCTGCGCCATGTGTCTCGGGGCCATTCTCTGGTCCGGGGTCACGCGTGTCATCTGCGGAGCCCACCGTGACAACGCGGTCCGACTGGGGTTCGACGAAGGTCCGGTGTTCGAGGAGTCCTATCGGTATCTCGAGTCTCGAATGGTCGAGGTCATGCGCGGTGTGCTGCAGCATCAGGCGGCCGAGGTGCTCGAGGATTACCGGCGCCGGGGCGGGCGCATCTATAATGCGTAGCGTTTCCTTCGCACTCAACGGCGTGGACACCACCGCGCCCTTCGAGGAGGGTATGCACTTCCTCGAAGTGCTTCGCGAGTCGTGCGGCGTGGTAACGCCCAAGGATGGGTGCGCGCCGCAGGGATACTGCGGGTGCTGCACGATCCTGATGAACGGGCGGCCGGTCCTCGCCTGCCTCAAGAAGCCGGAGCAGATGGAGGGGCAGGAGGTCATCACCCTCGAGGGCCTGCCCGAAGCAAAGCGGCGCGCGCTCGCGCAGGCTTTCGTTGCCGAGGGTGGTATCCAGTGCGGGTTCTGCATTCCGGGGATCGTCGCGCGCGCCGCCGCACTGCTCGACAGTGAGAGAGCCGCCGACCCTGTTGCGGTGCGGAAGGCACTCAACGGCCATTTGTGCCGCTGTACCGGCTACGGCCGTATCGTCGATGCGGTCCAGACGGCGGCCCGCGCGTGGCGCACCGGAGCGGAGGTCCCGACAAACCCGACGCACGACGACTTCTTCGGTGAGCGGTTCGGCCTCTGCCGTACGACCGAGGGTACCGTGACCGGCATTGGCAGCTCGAGCGCGCGGTTTCGGGGAGCGGACCACGCGATGGGCTCCAAGCCGTACATCGGCGACATGCGTGTGGATGGGATGTTGCACGCGGCAGTCGTATTGAGCGCGCATCCACGGGCCCGTGTCCTTGGGATCGACACTCGGGCTGCCAGCGGTTTGCTCGGCGTGCGGCGCGTGTTGACCGCAGAGGACGTACCCGGCCAGCGCTTCGTCGGACTCATCGTACCTGACTGGCCGGTCTTCGTCGCCGTCGGGGAGACGACCCGCTGCGTCGGCGATGTGCTCGCCCTCGTCGTGGCGGACACCCAGTTCCACGCGCGGCAGGCCGCGGCAGCGGTGCGCGTGGAGTACGACGTGATGGCAGCGGTGACCGATCCGGAACGGGGACTCGAACCGAATGCCCCGCAGGTCCACGAGTCTGGCAACCTGCTCGACGTGTGCGCATTTCACCGGGGAGACGTCGACGCAGCGCTGGCGGGGTCCACCCATGTCATCGAGCAGACCTTCACGACCCAGCGGGTCGAACACGCCTTCCTCGAGCCTGAGGCCTGCCTCGCGGTGCCCCAAGACGGGGGGCTGAAGGTGTACTCGCAGGGGCAAGGCGTGCACGACGACCGGCAGCAAGTTGCGAGCATCCTGAACCTCGCACTTGAGCGGATCGAAGTGGAGTTGGTCACCAACGGTGGTGCGTTCGGCGGCAAGGAAGATCTTTCGGTCCAGGGGCATACGGCCCTGGCCGCCCACGTGCTCGGCTGTCCGGTGCGGACCGTGCTGACGCGTGAGCAGTCGATCCGCCTGCACCCCAAGCGCCATCCGATTACGCTGCACTACACCGTCGGGGCCGACGCCGACGGGCGGCTGACCGCCGTGCGGGCGCGCATCATCGGCGATACCGGTGCGTACGCCTCGGTGGGGATGAAGGTCCTCGAGCGAGCTGCCGGTCATTCCTGCGGGCCGTATCGCGTGCCCACCGTGGACGTCGAGGCGCGCACCGTGTACACGAATAACCCCCCGTGCGGTGCGATGCGCGGCTTTGGCGCGAACCAGGCCGCATTCGCGATCGAGGGCATGATGGACGTGCTGGCGCAGCGCGTTGGCGTGGACGGCTACGACATCCGGGAGCGGAACATCCTGGGTCCGGGAGATCGGTTCGCCACGGGCCAGCGCATGACGGAGAGCTGTGGGATCCGGCAGACCCTGGAGGCTGTGAAGGACGTCTACAAGAGCGCGACCCGCGCCGGCATCGCGTGCGGGATCAAGAACACCGGCATCGGGAACGGCCAGGACGACTCGGGTCGCGTCGCGATCCGTATTGTGGACGGCGGTTCCCTGGACATTCGAACCGGCTACACCGAAATGGGGCAGGGTCTGTTTACGGTGCTGCGGCAAACCGTGAGTGAAGAGAGCGGCATCGATCCCGAACGCATGCGGGTGCGCACCGTCAGTCACGACGACGTCCTCTGCGGCATGACGACGGCGTCGCGCGCGACGGCGCTCGGCACGGCGGCCGCGCAGATCGCCGCCCGCAAGCTCGCGGCAGACCTCAAAACGGCACCGCTCGCGGATCTCGTCGGTCGGGAGTACCACGGCGAGTACGTATGCGATTTCACGACAAAGCCGGGTGCCGACACCGACGATCCGAAGACGCATCTTACCTTCGGCTACGCGACGCAGGTCGTGATCGTGGGTGAGGACGGCCGGATCGAGCGGGTGGTCGCGGCGCACGACGTGGGTCGCGCCATCAATCCGCTGCTGTGCGCCGGGCAGATCGAGGGGTCGGTACACATGGGGCTGGGGTATGCGCTGTCGGAGGAGCTCCCTTGCACGGACGGTGTTCCCGATTCCCTCCTGCTCCGCGACCTCGGCATTCTGCGGGCTAAGGACACGCCGCAGATCGACGTCATCCTCGTCGAGGTGCCCGACGAGATCGGCGGGTACGGGGCGAAGGGTGTCGGCGAGATTGGGCTGGTGCCTACCGCCGGTGCCGTTGCGGCTGCATTGCACGCGTATGACGGCGTGCGCCGCTTCAGCCTACCCATGAGCGACGCTGCGGCGGCCGCCTCGTCGCTTCCCAAGAGCCGACGGTCTGCCTGATGTGCCGGGCGTTCCGGACGATTGTGGAGGCAGGGCCATCGCCGAGCTGATTCCTATTCCGTTCGCCAGCCTGGTGCGACGCATGCGGCGGGAAGTCGGCGCGAACCAGGCGATCTTCGATCTCCCCGTCCGGAAGTGGTTCGTTCCCGACAACCGCCTGGACCTCGGAGCGGTGCACGGAGGCCGTCGCGCCGCCACGCCGGTGGGGCCGGCAGCCGGCCCGCACACCCAGCTGGCACAGAACATCGTGCTGGCGTGGCTCGCGGGCGGCCGCATCGTCGAGCTCAAGACCGTGCAGGTCAATGATCGGCTCACCATTCCGCGTCCCTGCATTCACGTACCCAACGTCGGCCTCAATGTGGAGTGGTCGCAGGAGCTGCTGGTCGAGGAATCCGCGAGGGAGTACGCGAAGGCCGCGTTCCTCATCGAGATCCTCAAGGCGACGGGTGTGTTTGGCGTGATGGAGGATGTCGATCCGGTCCAGTTCGACACTGTGTTCGACATCAGCGTTGGCTACGACCTCGAGGGCATACGATCGGCCAAGATCACTGGATTCCTCGATACGCTGCGCGATCCCGGGCCGCTGTACGAGGACTTGCGACGCGAGCTCGTCGGCGATTTGGCGGAGTACCGAGAGCTACAGCCGCGAACGCCGCTTGCCGACTCCGTAACCCTCTCGACGTTCCACGGCTGCCCGGCCGAGCAGATCGAAGCGATCGGCCGCTACCTACTGGAACACCGGGGGCTGCACACGATCATCAAGCTGAACCCGACGCTGCTGGGGTTCGATCGCGTCCGGCACCTGCTCCACGAGGAGCTGGGGTACCACCAGTTCGCTCTCGAGCGGGACGCGTTCGAGCAGGACCTGCGCTATGACGCGTGCCTGGAGATCTTGCGGCGCCTGCGGGACGTTGCCGACGCGTGCGGCAAGACGTTGGGAGCGAAATTCACCAACACCCTCGTCGTGCGGAACGCGCCCGACGTCTTTCCGACTCAGACCGATCCGTACATGTACCTCTCGGGGCCACCATTGCACGTGATCTCGATGACGCTGATGCAGCACCTGCGAGAGGACCTCGGGTTCGAGTTTCCGGTGTCCTTCTCCGCCGGCATCGACGCAAAGAACTTCGCGAACGCCGTCGCCTGCGGCATGGTGCCCGTCACCACGTGCACCGACCTCCTGCGGCAGGGCGGGTTCGGGAGGCTGCCGCCGTATGTCCGCTCACTGGCGCGGGACATGGAGCGCCTCGGTGTCACCAGTCGGGAAGCGTACGTCCTTGCCTTCGGGGGGCACGGGGTGGATGCCGTGCAGGCGGCGCTGGCGTTTGCGGATGGCGGTACTGCCATCTGGGAGCGCGAGCAGGATCGACTCGACGTTTGCGCCCGCGAGAGGCCAGACGAGCTGCCGGACGTGCTGCGAGCGCTCGGCCGGGCGGGAGGATTCGATCCCGACGCTCTGGTGCGCAGGGCAACGTGGCAGGCCGGGCGTCTCAACGGCCGTGCGATCGTCGCGGCCCTGCGGGATCAGCCGCGCTATCGTGCCTCGGCGAACGCGAAGGCACCCCGGCGTATCGAGAGCACGCTGGCTCTGTACGACTGCATCAACTGTGATCTCTGCATTGCGGCGTGCCCCAACGACGCCATCTTCGCCTATGACGTGGAACCGGTGGACGTCGTCACGGAGCTGGCGCGTGCGGAGGGCGAGCGTGTCGTGTGGGAGCGGGGCGGCGGATTCGTCGTGCGAGAGGCGCACCAGTTGGCGGTCTTCGAGGGTGCCTGCAACGAATGCTCAAATTGTGAGGTGTACTGCCCCGAGCACGGTGCTCCGTTCGAGGTCAAGGAACGGGTGTTCGGGACACTCGGCGACTTCGAGCGGTGTCACTGGCTCGACGGCTTCTGCCGGGACGGTGGCGTGCTGCATGCCCGGCTCGACGGCCGGACCGTGCGGCTGGCGCTGCCGAAGGATGGATCGCAAGCCACGATCAGGGGCGACGGGCTCGAGATGCACTGCACGTGGCCCGCGATCGCGGTGGTGAAGGGTGGGCTGACCGTGCCGGACACCGGGTTCGACACCGCACTGCTCTGGCGCATGCGGACGGTGTGGCAAGGCATCTTCAACGCGAGCCGACCCAATAGTGTCAACGCGGCAGGCGAGTCATGACGGATGCGGTGATCCTGCGGAACGGGACGGTACTCGGAGGCGCGATCGGCGCGGACGGGTTCCGGCCAAACGTGATCGTTGACGGAGCGGTTGCGTGGGCGGGTGAACGGATCGTCGCCGTGGGTCCGACGCGGGACGTCACCGCGCAGTTTCCCCTGGCGCGAGTGCTCGACGCACACGGCGGCCTCATCATGCCCGGCCTAGTCAATCTGCACCACCACTTCTACGCGGCGCTGGCCCGAGGGCTTGATCCAGGAGCTCCGATGGCCAACTTCGCTGAGGTGCTCGATCGTCTGTGGTGGCGGCTCGACCGGGCACTCGACATGGAGGCCATTCGCGTATCGGCCGAGTTGGCACTCGCGGACTGTATTCGAGCCGGATGCACGACCGTCTTCGATCATCATGCATCACCGGAAGCGATCAGTGGCAGTCTCGAGACGATTGCGGGTGCGGTGGAAGCGAGTGGCCTCTCCGCGGTCCTCTGCTATGAGGTGACGGATCGCAACGGCCCGGCCGGCAGGGATGCTGGCATCGAGGAAAATCTGCAGTTCACCGCCGACCGGGTGGATCACCCTCGCGTTCGGGGCGTGTTTGGCCTGCACGCGAGCTTCACGGTGCGCGAGGAGACACTGGCAAAGGTGGCACAGCGTCGGACGCCGAACATGGGATGTCACATCCATGTCGCCGAAGATCCCATGGACGGGCGGTTCTCTCGCGAGCATTTCGGTGCGGGCCCGATCGAGCGACTTCAGGCGCACGGCCTTCTCGACGCGCGCAGTCTGCTGGCGCACGGCGTCCATCTGGACGACACGGAGTATGCAACCGTGGCGGCGCACGGCGCCGTCCTGATCCACAACCCCGAATCGAACGCCAACAACGGCGTGGGGACACTCGATGTCGCGCGTGCGGCGGGGCATGGATGTGCCGTGGGGCTGGGGACGGACGGCATGTCCGGATCGATGCTACGGGCGCTGCGATTCGCGTTTCTGATGCAGCGTGGGGTGCGGCAGGATCCGACGCGCGGGTTCCACACCGTGCCACAGCTCGTTCCCAACAGCGCCCTCGCTGCACGGCGTTTCTTCGACGAGCCGCAGCTCGGTGAGATCACCCCGGACGCGCCGGCCGATTTGATCGTGGTCGATGTGCCGGCGCCCACGCCCCTCGACGCCGACAACGCCTTTGCGCATCTCGTGTATGGTGTGAGCGAAGCGCCAGTGCGGCACACCGTCGCGCGAGGACGCGTGCTGTTGGAGGATTTCCGGCACCGCACGATGGACATTGAGAACCTCGCCGGTCGCGCACGGCGCATTGCGCCGAAGGTGTGGGAGCGCTTTCACACCCTTCGGTGGGGCACTAGCTTTCTCGGACCCTGAAGTCCTCGGAGCGGGTCGTCCTACACTGGGGGTGGCGGACATGAGCGGATCGAGCGACGCTGCGCGCCGGCACGCCATCGACACCTGCCGAGAGCGGCGGGTGCTGATCCCGACCTTTGCCGAGCTGCGCGATCCGTCCGTCATCGACCCTGCGGTCGTCGAGGCGCTACCCGCGATCGATATGCAGGCCGTGCACCCGCTCAATCTCTTCCGGATCACCTGGCACAACGATCCTGTAAGGGGTGGGTTCGGACCGGTGAATGCGGTCGTGCTTCCACCCGCACTCACGGGGGTGCCGGCGACGATCGTCGGGCTGATCGGCGACTACTTCCCCACGGGTGCGCACAAGGTCGGTGCGGCGTTCGGGTGTCTTGCGCCACCGCTCGTGACGGGTGGCTTCGATCCGACCGAACATCGCGCCGTCTGGCCGTCCACCGGCAACTACTGCCGTGGCGGCGCGTTCGACAGTGCCCTCCTCGGCTGCCACGCTGTGGCGATCTTGCCGGAAGAGATGAGTCAGGAGCGGTTCGAGTGGCTGGAGCGGATCGGCGCCGAGATCATCCGCACGCCGGGGTCGGAGAGCAACGTCAAGGAGATCTACGACGTGTGCTGGGATATCCGGCGCACGCGGCCCGAGTGCGTGATCTTCAACCAATTCGAGGAGTTCGGCAATTATCTCTGGCATTATGGTGTGACCGGCCCGGCGGCGGCGGAAGCGTTCGCGCAGACCGCGGGTCCTGACGACCGCGTTGCCGCCTGGGTAGCCGCTTCCGGTTCGGCCGGAACGCTGGCGGTGGGTGACTACCTCAAGCGCAGGGATCCGTCGGTGTGTATCACGGTTGCAGAAGCCCTCCAGTGCCCGACGCTGCTGCAGAACGGATACGGTGCGCACCGGATCGAGGGTATCGGCGACAAGCATGTGCCGTGGATCCACAATGTGCGGAATACCGATCTCGTCACCGCGATTGACGACGAGGCCGTGATGCGACTGTTCCGGCTGTTCAACGAACCGGACGGCCACGCGGCACTGGTGGAGCGGGGGATCCCGGAGGCGGTGGTTGCCGGGCTCCCGCTACTGGGGCTCTCGAGCGTGTGCAACGTGCTGGCGGCGATCAAGACGGCGAAGTACTTCGAGTTCGACGCACACGATGTCGTGCTCACGTCGTTCACCGACTCCGTGAATCTCTATCGCACCCGTCTCGCGGAAGCGGCACAGCGGGACGGGGCGTACAGCTCGACAGCCGCGGTAGTGCATGTCGAGCGGTTCCTGCTCGGGGCGACGACGGATCATGTGAAGGAACTGCGGTATGTGGACCGGAAGGCGATTCACAATCTGAAGTACTTCACCTGGGTCGAGCAGCAGGGTAAGACGGTACAGGAGCTGGACGCGCTATGGAGTCCGCTGTTCTGGGAGGAATTGCCCGAGCAGCTCCCGCTGTGGGACGAGTGGATTGCGGCATTCAATGACGAAACCGGCGTGTTGGGCGCCCTGCAACGTGACGGTGCGGAACGCGCGTCGTGACGCCGGAGTGAGCGTGCGGCTGAGTCGATGACTTCTCTCCAGATCGATCTTCTGGCCGAGGCCCGCAGATACGAGGCACAGCTCGTCACCTTTCTGCGCGACCTCATCGCCATACCCGCCGAGAGCCTGCACGAGGGCCTACGCTGCGAGCGGGTACACCGCGAGTACGAAGCGCTCGGCTTCGACGAGGTGCGCTTTGACGGGCTCGGCAGCGTCGTCGGTGCGGTGGGTACGGGGCCGCTCACCGTGCTGATGGATGGACACATCGACTGCGTCGGTGTCGGCGACACCGCGGCGTGGAGCTACGACCCGTTTGCGGGCAGGCTCGAAGACGGCAAGGTGTTCGGGCGCGGTGCGGTCGACGAGCTGCCCGCTGTGGTGTGCATGGCGTATGCCGCGAGGATCATGAAGGAACATGGGCTGCTCGACGGGGTGACCCTGTATCTCACGGCGAGCATCATGGAGGAGGTCTGCGATGGATACTGCCTCCTACACCTGATCGAGAACGAGGGGCTGAGGCCCGACGTCGTCGTGTTGGGCGAACCCACGGACCTCAACGTCTATCGGGGACAGCGGGGACGGGTCGAACTGGCGATCACGACCAGGGGTGTGTCGGCCCATGCCGCCCACGCCGAGCACGGTGTCAACGCGGTCTACAAGATGGCGCCAATCATCAGCGACATCGAGCGGCTCAACGGGCAGCTCCCTGCGGATGCGTTTCTCGGCAAGGGCTCGATCGTGGTTTCCTCGATTGAGTGCACGACGCCCTCACTCAACGCCGTCCCGGATAGTGCGCGTATCGTCATCGACCGACGCACAACGTCCGGCGAGACCGTCGACAGCGTGCTCCGTGAGCTACGGGCCCTACCGCACCTGGGCGATGCGACAGTCGAGGTCCTCGAGTATGAGGCAACCAGCTGGCGCGGGACCAGAGTGCGCCAGGAAGAGGTCTATCCCGCGTGGGTGCTCCCTGAAGAGCACGGCTTGGTCCAGGGCGTCGCCGATGCCGTGCGGCACGTGCTCGGCCGATCGCCGAAGATCTCGCGGTGGGGGTTTTCCACGAACGGCGTGGCCAGCATGGGGAGGCACGGCATTCCAACCGTCGGGTTTGCCCCGGGCCTCGAGGAGCTGGCCCACACGACTAAGGAGTGGGTGGCGGTCGAAGACCTGGTCCGTGCTGTCGCCGTGTACGCGGCTATCCCGCGCTTCCTGGTCGAGCGTCGGAAGCAGCTCGCCGCCGCTCCGTAGCCATCCGGAACGAGCCATGCGTACCGATCTCAAGGGTCGCGATCTCATCACGACGCAGGATTGGACGGCGGACGAGCTCGAGGCGCTCTTCTCCTTGGCCGCGGAGCTGAAGGTGGCCAAACGCGAGGGACGCCCGACACCGCTGCTCGCGACGAAGACGCTGTACATGATCTTCTTCGACGCGTCTACCCGGACGAGGAACTCCTTCGAGACGGGCATGACGCAACTCGGGGGGCACGCGATCTATCTCTCCCCCGATAAGATGCAGATCAGCCACGGTGAGAACGCGCGGGACACCGCCAACGTACTCTCACGGTACGGGGAGGGGATCGCGATCCGGCACTGCGCATACGGGGAAGGGAACGCCTACCTTGCCGAGGTCGCGCGCCATGCAGACGTCCCCGTCCTGAACATGCAATGCGACGTCTACCACCCGTGCCAGATCCTGGCCGACTACCTGACGATTCGTGAGCGTTTCGGCTCCACCAAGGGGCTGAAGCTCGGCGTCGCGTGGACGTCCGCGCCGAACTACGTACGGCCGCTGTCCGTGCCACAGAGCCTGATCCTGCTGATGCCCCGGATGGGCATCGACGTCACGCTGGCCTACCCGCCCGAGTTCGCGCTCATGCCGGAGATCGAGGCGCAGGCCCGGGCGAACGCGGAGGCCGCGGGCTCGCGATTCGAGATCAGTCACGATTTCGAAAACGCGTTCCGTGATGCTGACGCCGTGGTGCCCAAATCCTGGGGCCCGCTCGTCACGACGCAGGAGGCCCAGGACGGACTCGGGCTGATCGAGCAATATCCCGAGTGGCGCTGCGACACGAAACACATGGCGCTCGGCAAGACGCACATGATTTACATGCACCCCCTGCCGGCAGACCGTGGTTGCGAAGTCACCGACGAGGTCATCGACGGGCCGCAGTCGGTGGTGTATGACGAGGCCGAGAATCGGCTTCACGTGCAGAAGGCGTTGATGGCGCTCACGATGTAACGACGGTTCGCTGTCGCGATGCCGCGCGAAGGGACTCCGAATGGCCTCTTTTCACCTCCGATGCGGCGAGTGCGGTACGACGTACGCCGAAGATCCGACGCGCCTGGTGTGCTCCGTGTGTGCGGAGCACCAGGAGCCCGGCGGAAGCCTACGTGGCGTACTGGAGGTTGTGGTGGAATCGCTGCCGCAGGTGTGGCCGGCGGAAGATCCCGGGCAGCGCTTCAACGCCGATTGGCTTCCGATCTCGACGCCGGCATCCTGTCCACCTTTCCCGGTGGGCGCGACACCTTTGCTGGACGCTCCCGCGCTTCGTGCGCATCTCGACATGCCCCGGCTCTGGATCAAGGACGACACGCGAAACCCGAGTGGCTCGACCAAGGATCGGGCGTCGTACCTCGTGACGGCAAAGGCGCGGGACTACGGACTGCAAACGATAGCGACGGCGTCGACCGGTAACGCGGCGACGGCACTCGCGGCCGTCGCCGCTGCGGCCGCGAAGCGTGCCGTGGTGTTCGTGCCTGCTGCGGCGCCACAGGCCAAGTTGATCCAGATGTTGAGCTACGGTGCGACGGTCTTCCGTGTGGACGGCAGTTACGACGACGCATTCGAACTCTGCGTCGATGCGTGCCGTGCGTTCGGTTGGTACAACCGGAACACCGGCATCAATCCGTTCACCATCGAAGGCAAGAAGACGGCAGGACTGGAGATAGCGGCGGACCTGGCGCCGGAAGTGCCGGACGTGATCCTCGTACCGACGGGGGACGGTGTGATTCTCTCCGGTGTCGCGAAGGGGTTCACCGATCTCATGCGGGCCGGTCTCCTGACTCGCGTGCCACGCCTGGTCGCCGTACAGCCGGAAGGCTCGGCAGCGATGGTGCACGCGTTGCGGACGGACGCGGAGGACGTTTGGGCGGTTCACGGCGCCAAGAGCGTCGCCGACAGTCTGGTCGTGCAGGTGCCGCGCAACGCGCGGTGCTGCCTGCGCGAGATCCGGGCATCGGGTGGTGATGGGGTGACGGTCACCGACGATGCGATCCTCGCGGCGATCCCGGCACTGGCGCGACGGACCGGCGTGTTTGCGGAACCGGCCGGGGCCGCGGCGCTGGCCGGCCTGGAAGCCGCCTTGGCTGCCGGGGTGGTCGAGCGAGATGAGCGGGTCGTGCTGCTCGTGACCGGCACGGGGCTCAAGGATGTAGCGGCAGCCGCACGGGCGGTGCCGCCACCTGACCCCATCGCGCCGAGTCTTGCGGCGGTCGTGGAATCACTGGAGCGGGCGGGCGGAGCGGTCTAGTCGGTCAACAGTCGCCGCAGCACGTTTCTGGTCACGGCTCGCCGGTACGCCGCTGTCGACCGCACATCGTCGATCGGTCGAATGTCGCCGGCCACGGCCTCCACCGCGCCGGCCACGTCTCCCTGCGCCAGGGCGCCCTCTGCCGTCGTGGCCCGCAACGGAATCTCCGCTACCGATCCGATCGCGATGCGCGCCGGTTCACGGCACACCGCGAGCACGACCTTCGAGATCGCTTGTGCCTGCCGAGTACCGATCTTGCGGAACGCGATGCGTCGGCCGTCCAGAGGGAAGCGGATGCGGACGATCAGCTCGTCCGACTGCAGGACCGTCGTGCGATAGCCCGTGTAGAAACCTCCGATCGGAATCGCGCGGCGGTCGGTGATGACGATCGCGTCGGCGGCGAGCAGGATGGGGATCGTATCGCCGGCCGGCGATGCGGTCGCGAGGTTCCCCCCGATTGTGCCCCGGTTCTGAATCTGTGTTGTGCCGATCGTGCGCGCGGCGTCAGCCAGCACCGGAAGGTCGCGCGCGACGAGAGGTGAATGGATGATGGCCGAGTATGGCTCGGCCGCCCCGATCTCGAGCGTGCCGTCCGGACCGGTGATGCCCTTGAGTTCCTCGAGGCCCCACACGTCGAGCAGCGCATTGGGACGCACCTGGCCAGTGTGGAGCTGCACCATGAGGTCGGTGCCGCCGGCGAGGACGTGACAGTTGGGCGTCTGTGCCAGGAGCGCGCGCGCCTCGCCGATCGAGCTGGGTTTCAGGTAGCGCGGATACGGCACGCGAGGATCGCCTCGATGATCTTGGTGTAGCCGGTGCACCGGCACAGGTTGCCGGCAATCGCGATGCGGACGTCGTGGGCAGTCGGGTTGGGTGTCCGTGCGAGCAGGGCGTGTGCCGCCAGGAGCATGCCCGGCGTGCAGATGCCGCACTGGGCTGCGCCGTGATCGATGAATGCCCGTTGGAGTGGTGCGAGCTCGCCGTCGCGCTCGAGTCCCTCCACCGTCAGCACCTCGGCTCCTTCGACCTGACCGACCGCGACCAGACAGGCGTTCACGACCGCGCTGTCGATCAGGACCGAGCAGGCCCCGCACTCGCCTTCGCCACATCCCTCCTTCGTACCGGTCATGCCCAGATCTTCGCGCAGCACGTCGAGTAGCCGGCGGGCGCCGGACGCGTCGACCGTGACAGCGTTGCCGTTGACCGTGAAGGTGATCATGCGCCGAGGGCCTCGAGGATCTTCTCCGGGGTCGCCGGCAACTCGTCGAGCCACACGCCGGTGGCGTCGTGGATGGCGGCGACAATGGCCGGGGCGGGGCAGTCCATCGGGATCTCGCCGATGCCCTTGGCGCCGAAGGGCCCACCGGAGTACGGGTTGTCCACGAGCACGGTGGTGATGGGTGGGGCGTCGAGTGCGGTTGGGATGATGTACGTCGCGAGGCGGTCGTTCAGGTATGCGCCGTCGTCCATCTTGACCTCTTCCAACGTGGCCCACCCGATACCCTGCAACACGCCGCCTTCCACCTGCCCCTCCGCCATCGTGGGGTGGATGGCGTATCCGGGGTCGAGTGCCGCGATCAGATTGGTGATGCGGGCCTCGCCCGTATCCATGTCGACCGCGACGTCGGCCACGACGCAGGCGAACGCGTACGCCGGGTAGGCGTCGCCGCGGTAGCTGGCGTCGTCCCAGTGGATCCAGCTCGGTTGCCGGTACACCTTCTCCGCGCGGAGCGGGGGGCGTTCGGTTGCGAGACGGGTCCGCAGCTCCGCCGCCGCCTGCGCCACGAGGCCGCCGACGATCATCACCGTGCGCGATGCCACAGTCGGCCCGCTGTTCGGCACGACTGACGTGTCGGGTACGACGACGGTGACGTCTTCCCATGATACGCCGAGTTCGTCCGCCGCAATCTGCGCGAGAATCGTATTCGTGCCCTGGCCGATTTCCGTTTGCGCGGTCAGGACGCGGAACGTGCCCTCGGAAGTACACTCGAGGGCGACCCGGCTGGACAGGTCGTTCTCTCCACTTCCGGTGAAGCCGGAGCCGTGGTAGACGAGGGCCATGCCTCGCCCGTGCCGGAGTGATGGGCTCGTCGGGTCGGTACCGGGTGGGGTATTGGCGAGCGCGGCGTCAAGGACCAGTCCGGTGCCGACACTCTCGGTGAGCCGCTGGCCCGTCGCCGTCGTGTCACCCACCTGCAGCATCCACTTCCTGCGGAGATCCACGCTGGAGAGGCCGAGGGCCTCGGCGACGTGCTCCACCATCAACTCGGAAGCGAACTGGGACTGGGGCGCGCCGAAGCCACGGAACGCGCCGTTGGGTGGCGTGTTCGTGGCGAGCGCCCGGCCGGTGATTCGCACGTTGGGGCAGGCGTACGGTCCGGCGGCGTGAATCGCACCGCGCGACAACACCACGGGGCTCAGCGTACAGTAGGCGCCGCCATCGAGCGTGAACTCGATGTCCTGCGCGAGCAGGGTGCCGTCCCGCCGGACGCCGGTGCGGTGACGGATGATTCCGGGATGGCGTTTCGTCGTCGCGGCGATGTCCTCATGCCGATCGTAGATCAGCCGGACCGGACGCTGCGCCTTGATTGCCAGGAGGGCCGCATGAATTGCGACGAGCGACGGATACTCTTCCTTGCCCCCGAACGCGCCGCCGACCTCGGCGGGAATCACGACTACCTGCGCCTCCGACAGAGCGAGCGCGCGCACCACCGCTCGGTGCACGTAGTAGGGGCACTGCAACGAACCGTGAATTGTGACGCCGCCGTCGTCGCGCGGCACCGCGATGGCACCCTGCGGTTCGATGTAGAGTTGCTCCTGATGACCGACGCGGAAGGTGCGCTCCACGACGATGTCTGCCGCGGCCAGGGCGGTGTCGACGTCTCCCTTGTCGATCGAGAGTCGGGCGTGCTCGCCGGTCGCGTCAGCGAGATCGAGCACGGGCGGATGGCGCTCGTACTCGATGGACACATGGGCGACTGCCGCCTCGAGGGTTTCGCGGTCTGCGGCGGCGAGCAGCGCAATGGGCTCCTCCCGGTGGCGGATGTCGCGTTCGACGAGGACCGGTTGGTCGTCTCTGATCAGCTGGACGACGTTGTCTCCGGGGATGTCCTCCGCGGTGACGACGACAACCTGGCTCCAGTCGAAGGCGGGGTCCTGCGTGAGGCGTGCCAGTCGTCCGCGTGGCACCGTCGAGCGCACAGTCCTGCCGTACCATGCGCCCGGGATGACGAGATCGTCCGTGTAACGGGCGCATCCCGTGACCTTTGCTCGACCGTCACGGCGCGGGACCGACCGACCGACGCTTTCCGGACCGGAAGGGGACGAAAGGGGCACGGCCATAGCCGAGGATACGGTCTCGGCCGCTGTGCTGACAAGCCCCCGAATTTGGGCGAACGCGATTCATGAGGCGGGAACGGCGTGCCGTCGAGCCGAGGCGCGCGCATCGAGCACTAGCCTGCGTCGTTCCCCTTGCCGGCGGTCAGAGCGATGGCGATCAGGTCGTGCGGTGTGCGGGCGATGTGGTCGGGCTGTGCGGTCCAGTGAAGGGGCTCATCCGGATCCACGAAGGACGCCGCCACGCTCTCCACGGCAATTGGCACGTTGTGGTTCTCCAGCGCGCGGTGCGCATTGTGCGCGCACCGAACGTCGGTCTCATGGTCGCCGATATAGAGCACACGCCCTTGTTGCATGCCCGTGAGTTCCTCGATACACACGAGCAGGCCGTCAGGTGCCGGTTTCTGGCGGTCTAACGGCACCCCGTCATACCCAATGACAAACCCAAAGTATTGGGTGATCGCCGCCTGGTTGAGCGCCCGCTCGATCTGCCCGCGGGCGTTCTGGGAGACGATCCCGTGCGGGATCTCCCCGAGCGCGCCGAGGACCTGGAGGATGCCGTCGAACGGCTCGGCCGGCGTGTCGTCACTCAGCTGGTAGTCACTCCACAGCAGGCCAACGCGATCCGTCTCGCCTTCGGAGAAGCCGAACTCGCGCCGGTACAAGTCACGCCAGTTCACGTACCGCCGATTGACTCGGTCGTAGTGCTCGAGGGATTGCAGGGCGGGGATCCGGTCGGCAGGTGCCCCGGTGACGTCTGCCATGAGCCGCCGAACCACGCTGTAGTTCCGCCGGCGAGTGTCGACCAGGGTACCGTCGAAATCCCAGATGATTGCGGTTAAGGGCTGTGCAGCCATGGCCTTGTCACGATCGGAGTCGTGGAGACGGCGCATTGTAGGCGACGCATTGCGGCGAGAACCAGCCGGCCGCGCCACAACGAACTGGGCCGAGGAGCGACTGCTCCTCGGCCCTCGTGGCGTTGGGTTGAGCTAGTTGAACATGTACCGCAGGCCCAACTGGATCTGCCAGCGGGACAGCAGGCCCGGATCGTCGACGTAGGTCTCTGCCGGACCCGTAAAGTTGAAATGTGGTGCGCCGCTAGCGTCAAACTGCGTCAGCGTCAGCGGCGACGTGGCCGCGGGGCTCGCGACCTTGCGCACGCCCCAACTCGAGCTGAGCAGGTTCGTGAAGTTGAGCACGTCGATGCTCAGCTGGAACGTCTGGCGCGCTCCCCCGGCGTAGAACGCGAAATCCTGCAGCAGGCGCAGGTCGAGCGTGTGGTACGTCGGGTTCAGGGCACCGAACCGCTCCGCGATCCTCCCACGGTTGGCGCTGAGGTACTTGTCCTGCTCGATGAACGCATTCAGCTCGTTCCACTGTTGGTCGGCCGTCTTCACCACGTTCCCGCTTCCATCCTCGATGTCGTCGAGGATGATCTCGCTCTGGCTGGCCGGGATGTAGATCAGGTCATTGCCGCCCTGCCCATCGCCATTGACGTCGCCGGCATAAATGAACGAGTAGCGGTTGCCACCGGCGCCGGAGAACCGATTGCCCTGGCCGATCTCGAGAAACACGCCGATCTGGGTGCGCAGGCTTGGCGACCAGTCCTTGGCATAGGTGGCACTGCCCACGATCCGGTGGCGCTGCCCGAACTCCGAACGGGCGAGCAGCGGGTTGTTGGGATCGCCCTGGACCGGCTGGTTCTGCCACAGCACGCTTGCGATCTCGGTCGACTTCAGGTTGTTCTTGGCTTCGGTGAAGCTGTACGAGAGCTGCATATTCAGCCCGAAGGCGAACAGCTTGCGCAGCTGGGCGGTGATATTGTAGTTGTATCCCTCGGACGTGTTGTCGATGACGTAGATGCCGGCACCGCCGTCCGGATTGAGCTCGTTGTTGCCGAACCCGCCGTAGAACGGTCTGCCATCGGGGAGCGTCCGCTCCGGTGGTACCAGGTCCGCGTTCCGCATGAAGATCGCGTGGAGGTCCTTCCCGTACAGGAACTCGATCGTCCCCAAAAACCCCCCCGGCAGCTGCTGGTCGATCGCGATGTCCGTGGTCCAGATCTGCGGCCACTTGAAGTCCGAGATCATCCCATTGAGGTCGAATGACTGCTGCAGGATCGATCCCTTCCTCGTCGGGATCTGCTCCACGTCCTCGTTGGTGAACGGTGCCCACAGGTTGGGATTGGCGCCTGGATTGGAGATCACGTTGCCGGCCCAGACGAATGGGACGCGGCCGGTGAAGATCCCGGTCCCGCCGCGTACCTGCGTGCTACGCGTGCCCGTGACATCCCAGTTGAACCCGAGGCGGGGTGAGAACAGGGGCTTCGCACCGGGCAGGGACGACTGGTCGACCGTCTCGGGCTGACCGTTCTGGTCGAGCGCGATCTGCGATCGCGAGAACGGGTTGTCGACAGGGTTCGTGAAGTAGATCGGGAAGTCGACCCTGATGCCCGCCGTGAGATTCAGGCGGTCCGTCACGGAAAACTCGTCCTGGACGTACAGGCCGATCTGGCCGATATCGATCAACTCGCCCTTGTAGGGAGAGGACGAGGGCGTCACGAAGGAACTGAAGTCGACCTGATCCGGGTTGTTCGGGTCGGTGGCGTCGAAGAACTCCTGGAGTGACGAGAACGTCGTGCCGCCGAAGCCCGTGGGGTTGTACCCGAGGAAGAACACGCCATGCCGGAAGATGTTGAACGAGTTGAAGAACGCGAAGTACTCGAAGTTGGCGCCGACCGTCACCGCATGCTTGCCGGCGAAGTAGGTGAAGTTGTTGGTGAACTGCCAGACGTCACTGTCGAGGATGTTGTGGACGGAGAACGGTTCCTGACCGACGGTGGTGTAGGTGACGCCGTTCTCCCCGATCTCGACCGTCGGGAATAGCCCGTCGTCTCCGCCGCCGGATGCAGCAAAGGGCAAGCGGAAATCCCGGAACCGGTTGTAGCTGGCAAAAAACCGGTTGGCGAACGACGTCGACCGGCTGTTCAGCTCCAGCGCCACCGAGTGGATCCGGTTGTTGATGGCGTAGCCCGAGCCCCCAAACGGCAAGCTGCTCGAGTTGGGACCCCGCCCGCTGTTGTTGAAGCTCAGCACGAACGGGTGGGGGGGAAGATCGCGAGCCGCGTTCAGGTAGTTGTAGCGGATCCAGAACGTATGGTTGTCGCTGATGTTCCAGTCCAGCTTGGCCAGCAGCTTGTCATTGTCGGTTTCGTGCACAAACCCTTGGAAGGCACCGGGATCGAAGTCGTACTCGCTGATCATGCGCTGCCGGATCGCCTCCATCGTGGTGGAGTCTACCCGGGAAATGCCGAGGCCGGAGGGGTTCGCCGGAGTCGCTGCAACGAAATCCGTGCCGGGATTGTCCGTCCGCTCGATCTCGCCGTTGACAAAGAAGAAGAGCTTATTCTGAATCAGCGGGCCGCTGAAACTCAGGCCGCTCTGGATGAACGACAGGTCCGGGTTTGCAGTGACGCGCTCGCCGCTCACCGAGTTGCCCTGCAGGCTCTGGTTGCGGAAGAAGGTGTAGGCGGAGCCCCGGAACTGGTTCGTGCCGCTCTTCGTCACCGTGTTGACGTTTGCCCCGGTAAACCCGCTCTGGCGGACGTCAAACGGTGCCACGGACACCTGCACCTGCGCGACGGCGTCGAAGGGGACGGGCTCCGCACTGCTCTGCCCACCCGGAGCTGGGTCATCCAATCCGAACGAGTTGTTGAAGTAGGACCCGTCCAGGGAGATGTTGTTGAACAACCAGTTTCGACCCGCGAACGCGTAGTTCCCGTCGTTCCGCGGGTCGGTCCGGATCAGATCGCGGGTGCTGCGCTTGATGGACGGCAGCAGCGCGACCTGCTGGGCATCGATGAATGTCGCGGCTCCGGTCCGGTCGGCATTCAAGATCTCGTCCTCTTCCGCCGTTACCACCAGGGCCGTGAGCTGTACTGCCTGTTCGGGCATCTCAAAGTCCAGCCGGAGATTCTGGCCAAGACTCAGAAAGATGTTGGTCTCTTCCTGCACCGTGTAGCCAAGCAGGCGGACGGTCACCGTGTACGGCCCGCCGACCCGCATGTTGGGGATGTTGTAGGCACCGCCTGAGCGTGCGACGGCCTGGTAGCGCGTGCCGCTGGGCTGGTGTACCGCCACGATCTCGGCGTTGGGCAGCGCGGCACCCTGCACGTCGGATACGGACCCACTGATGGCCGCATTCGTGACGCCCTGCGCATGCAGCGGTCCAGTTGCGAGAGTGAGCACGCCCGCGGCGAACGCGATCGGCAAGATCCTACGAAGGAGGTTCCGCATGGGCACTCCTGTGGTAGAGGGCGGGGGGATGGTGGCACAGCCTGGTGGTGCGGCCGGGTCGCGAATGCTGCGCCGAGTTCCGTGGTACATCTGCATCCAGCGGTCTCGCATCTGTCCTGCCGCGCTGTCGCACCGTCGGTCAGAGAGGGCGGGGGCCGTCGGTCCGGTCAACGAGTCCCGGGGGTGAGTTCAAGGGCCCGGAAAACGGCAATATGAACCGCGGAGCGCAGCCACGGAAGGGGGTGGCGGAACGGTGGGGCTAGCGGAGCAGGTCGACCGCCGCGTGCGGGGCCTACGGCGTCCCGGCGATGTCGTCGGATGCCGGGGAATGCAGGCGGATCTCGAACAGCGCCGGCCAGAGCTTGCCCGTGACGAAGAGGTGCCCGGTACTCTCGTCGAACGCGATACCGTTCAGCACGTCGGTGTCGCGCGTTCGGTCGCTGGAGGGCAGGAGATCCGACAGGTCGATCCACTCCCGGACCTCGCCGCTGGCGGGGTCGATCCGTACAAGCCAGTCACTGGGATAGACATTGGCGAACAGCTCACCCCGGACGTACTCGAGCTCGTTGACCATCGTCAACGGGGAGCTGCCATCCCGCACCGTGAGCTCGCGGACCACCTCGAAGGTCGCGGGATCGCGGAACCGCAGGGTCGCCGTGCCGTTGCTCATGATGAGTGACGTTCCGTCGGTGGCGAGGCCCCACCCTTCGCCGTCGTACCGGAACGAATCGAGGGGCGCCAGCGTCTCCGCGTCGTAGATGTAGGCAACCTCGGTCTTCCAGGTGAGCTGGTACAGGCGCCCGTCGAGCAGTGCCAGGCCTTCGCCGAATCGGTCCGGCGCCAGCGAGGTCGCCGCGAGCACGCGGCCCGTCTCCAGCGCGACCTCGCGGACCTGCGAGCGTCCCAGCCGGCCCGTGCTCTCGAACAGCCGGCCGTCCGAATACACCAGACCCTGGGTGAACGCGCCTGTGTCGTGCGGCAGGCGGCGGATCACGTCGTAGGCCCGCGGACCGCTGCCGGTCTGACAGGCCAGGCTACTCGATGCGAGCAACAGGCCGCAGATCCGGACGGTGGCGCGACAGGAAGAGTGAGCAGTAGTCGAGGGCACGGCGCGTCAGGGTTGGTTGAAGGCTGTGGCACTGCGTCAGCCGTACAGTATCGGTACGGACGCCGTTCGCAAAGGCCGCGCGACAGGCGCGCAGACCGCACGCGAGCCACCGCTGGCGTCAACCGACGGTCCCGGTCGGGATGGCGCTTGGCGGTTCCTGGCGAAGTCTCCGGCGTACGCGCAAACTTAGCCAACACCCAACCAGTGACACGTCCTCGGCATTCCAGGGCAGGGGGATTCTCATGTTGAAGCGGCTTGCACTCGTGACCGGCCTTCTGGCATTCGTTTCCGCGCCCACGCTCGCGCAGGACATTCGTGACACCCGAATGCTCAGTCAGCCAGCGGTGAGCGCCTCGCACGTGGCGTTCACCTATGCCGGCGATCTCTGGATCACCAATCGCGACGGCTCCGATGCACGGCGCCTCACCACCCACCCGGGGACCGAGACCAATCCCCGGTTCTCGCCGGATGGTCGGTGGATTGCGTTCAGTGGGCAGTACGATGGCAACACCGACGTCTTCCTCGTGCCGGCGGCCGGTGGAGCTCCGCAGCGCCTCACCTGGCACCCGGCGCCGGACGTCGTCCAGGACTTCACTCCGGATGGCACCGCGGTGCTGTTCTATTCCCAGCGCAACTCGTTCTCCAACCGGTACGCTCAGCTCTACACGATCTCCGTGGAGGGCGGGCACCCCACGCAACTGCCGATCCCAAACGCGTTCAAGGCGAGCTATGCGCCCGACGGGCAGCATATTGCCTATACGCCGCTGTACGAGCCGTTCAACCAGTGGAAGAATTACCGCGGCGGGACCCAGACGCGCATCTGGGTCTACGACGTGAACGATCACTCCGTGGTCGAGATCCCCAAGCCCGACGATGGGAGCAATGACACGGATCCGATGTGGGTTGGCGGCACCGTCTTCTTCCGCTCCGACCGGGCGGGCGAGTTCAACCTCTTCTCGTTCGATCCCGCGACCGGCCGCGTGGAGCAGCACACCGACTTCGGCGACTTCCCGATCATCAACGCGTCGACGGACGGGACGGACATCGCCTTCGAGCAGGCGGGATACCTCCACGTCCTGTCGCCTGCGGCCGGCACGACCGCACGACTCACCATCGGGGTGGCCGCAGATCTCCTCGAAACGCGACCGCGGTACGCCACCGGCGACCGCTTCATCCGCAACGCCCACATCTCGCCGTCAGGGGCGCGGGCGGTCTTCGAGTTCCGAGGCGAGATCGTCACCGCGCCGGCCGAGAAGGGCGACCACCGACAGCTCACCCACAGCTCCGACTCGCACGAGCGCTCGCCGGCCTGGTCACCGGACGGGAAGACGATTGCGTATTTCTCCGACGCCGGTGGCGAGTACCGACTGCACATTGCTCCAGCCGACGGCAAGGGCGAGGTACGGCAGATTCCGGTCGAGGGCCATGGATTCTATGAGGATCCCGTCTGGTCTCCGGATGGCGCGAAGATCGCCTACACGGACAACGCATGGAGCCTCTACGTACTGGACGTCGCGTCCGGCCAGAGCACCACCGTCGCCAGCGAGCCGCTGTACGGCCCGTTCAAACTGATCCGCGGGGCATGGTCGCCCGACTCGCGGTGGCTCGCCTACACGCTCGGGACCGGCACCGGGTTTCGACAGGTCTACATCTACTCGGTGGAGGACGAGCGTTCGCACGCGATCACCGAAGGGTTGGGTGACGTGAACGAGCCCGTCTTCGATGCGAGCGGCAAGTACCTCTACTTCTTCGCATCCACCGACGCGGGCCCGCTCCGTGACTGGTTCGCCATGTCGAACAACGACATGGAGGTCTCGGGCACGCTCTACCTCGCGGTGCTTGCCGCCGGGGTCGAGTCACCGCTCAAGAAGGAGAGCGACGAAGAGGTCGCTGCCGAGTCGGAGGAGGGCGAAAGTGAGGGGAGTGAGGGGGAGGAGGAGGAGGAGGACGACGAGAGTGTCCGCATCGATCTCGACGGCATCAGTCAGCGCGTGGTGACGATCCCCGTGGGCAACGGGTATTTCACCAACCTGCAGCCGGGCCCTGAGGGCACGCTCTACTACCTGCGGGGCGACAGCTGGAGCCCCTTTGCCGGCGGTAGCGACGCGAGTCTCCGCAAGTACGATCTCGGGGAGCGAAAAGAGGAAACGCTCCTCGACGACGCCGACGCGTTCGCGGTGTCTGCCGACGGCAAGAAGGTGTTGGTGCGGAGCGGCTCGGCGTGGCACATCGCCGATGCCGGCGGCAAGATCGACCCGTCCAAAGGGCGGCTCTCGACCGGCGACCTGCAGGTGAAGATCGACCCCCGGCAGGAGTGGACGCAGATCTTCCATGAAGCCTGGCGGATCAACCGGGACTACTTCTACGACCCCGATATGCACGGTGCCGATTGGCCGGCGATGCGGGAGAAGTACGAACCCTTCCTGCCGCACCTCGCCACCCGGTCGGACTTGAACCGTCTCTTGCAGTGGATGCACTCCGAGTTGGCTGTCGGGCACCACGGCGTGGGCGGCGGCGACTTCCTGAACCGGCCGCAGCCCATTCCGGGTGGACTGCTCGGTGCTGATTACGAGGTGGACGGCGATCGGTATCGGGTCGCGAAGGTGTACGGCGGCCTCAACTGGAATCCTGAGCTGCGCGCTCCACTCACGGAGCCGGGCGTGGACCTGGCTGCCGGTGAGTACCTGCTGGCCGTGAACGGCGTTGACCTGCGGTATCCGGAAAACCTCTACAGCCGCTTCGAGACCACGGCCGGCAAGGCGGTCGAGATCACGGTCGGGCCCGATCGGAGTGGATCGAACTCCCGGACCGTGACCGTTGTGCCGGTGCGGAGCGAGTTCGCGCTGCGGAACCGGGACTGGGTCGAGGGCAACATCCGCAAGGTGCACGAGGCTACCGACGGCCGCGTGGCCTACGTCTACGTGCCCAACACCACGACGCTGGGCCACACCTACTTCAAGCGCTACTTCTTCCCGCAGGCGGACAAGGAGGCGCTGATCGTCGACGAGCGGTTCAACGGCGGCGGGCAGGCTGCGGACTACTACATCGACGTCATGCGGCGGCCATACACTGCGCACTGGGCGATGCGCTACGGCGAGGACCTCAAGATGCCGACCGCGATCCACGGGCCCAAAGTCGTGCTCATCGACGAGACGGCGGGCTCGGGCGGCGACCTATTCCCCTGGATGTTCCGCAAGTTCGGGCTGGGTACGCTCATCGGGAAGCGGACCTGGGGAGGCTTGGTCGGTATCCTGGGGTTCCCGGTGCTGCTCGACGGGGGTGGCATCACCGCGCCCAACGTTGGCATTTGGGTCGAGGACGGCGGCTTCGTGGTCGAGAATGTCGGCGTTCCACCCGACATCGAAGTCGAGCAGTGGCCGGCGGACGTGATCGCCGGCCGCGACCCGCAACTGGAGCGTGGGATCGAGGAAATCCTGCGGCAACTGGAAGCGAACCCGCAGCCCACGCCCCAGCGGCCGCCGTTCCCCGTTCGGGTGCGACAGCCGTAGTCGAGAGAGCGTCACGAGGAGCACGGCGGGGGCCTGGTCGGCCCCCGCTGTCGTTCGAAGCGCAGGCGGGGCAACGAGACCGTGCCGAGCAAACATGGCCAGGTTGTCCCACGCCACCCGGAGCTCGGCGACCTTGCCGTCCTCGATCCGGAGCGACTGGAATGCCGCCTCCGCGACGCAGCAGGAGGCCGCCTCACGCCCCGGCCCCGCCTGCTACTATTCAGTCGCACCATGCGCCCCAGCCAACAGAGGTGGGCGCGGCACGCCACCCCAGATCATGCACGGAGCACGGTAGTGGGTACGTCCAACCTGCAGGCGACTCCAGACGGCGCCCGGCCCCGGGGCCGTGACTTCATCCGCGCCATGGTCGACCGCGACCAGGACAGCGGCAAGTACGGCGGTCGGGTCGAAACCCGCTTCCCGCCGGAGCCCAACGGCTACATGCACATCGGTCACGCCAAGTCGTGCTGCCTGAACTTCGGCCTGGCCAAGGAACACGGCGGGGTCTGCCACCTCCGCTTCGACGACACCAATCCCGAGACCGAGGACATGAAGTACGTCGAGGCCTTCCGGGAGGACGTGCGCTGGCTCGGCTTCGACTGGGGTGAGCACTTGTACTTCGCCTCGGACTATTTCGAACGGCTGCACGACTACGCGGTTCGACTCATCCGGGCGGGGAAGGCCTATGTCGACTCATCGACAGAAGAGGAGATCCGCGCCGGACGCGGCACGGTGACGGAGCCGGGCACGCCGAGCCGGTACCGCGAACGCGGTGTGGAGGAGAATCTCGATCTATTCGAGCGGATGAAGCAGGGCGAGTTCCCGAACGGTGCGCACGTGCTACGGGGCAAGATCGACATGGCGCATCCCAACATGCTTATGCGCGACCCAATTCTCTACCGCATCCGCCACGCGTCGCACTACCGGCGCGGGGATGCGTGGTGTGTCTACCCGCTCTACGACTTCACGCACTGCCTCTCGGATGCCGTTGAGGACATCACCCATTCCCTGTGCACGCTCGAGTTCAAGGACAACAACGAGCTGTACGAGTGGGTGCTCGACGCCGCGGAGATTCCGAGACCGCGCACCGAGCAGACCGAGTTCGCGCGGTTGAACCTCGACTATACGATTCTCTCCAAGCGGAAGCTGATCCAGCTGGTAGACCAGGGACACGTGAGCGGCTGGGACGATCCACGCGTGCCCACGATCGCCGGGCTCAGGCGGCGCGGGGTGACCCCCGAGGCGATCCGTAAGTTCTGCGACCTCGTGGGCGTGGCGAAGACCGACAGCCGGGTGGATATCGAGAAGCTCGAGTACTGCGTGCGCGACGATCTCAACAGCCGGGCGCCCCGGGTGCTGTGCGTGCTGCGGCCACTCAAAGTGACGCTCACGAACTATCCAGACGGGCAGGTCGAGGAGCTGGACGCGCCGCATTGGCCGCACGACATCCCGAAGCAAGGTTCGCGCAAGGTCCCGTTCTCGCGCACGCTCTACATCGAGCGGGACGATTTCATGGAGGACCCGCCGAAGAGATTCTTCCGGCTGGCCCCGGGACGCGAGGTACGGCTGCGCTACGGCTACTTCATCACCTGTACCGAGGTGGTGAAGAACGATGCCGGTGAGGTCGTGGAGTTGCTCTGCACGTACGATCCGGCGACGCGCGGTGGGGATGCGCCGGACGGCCGCAAGGTGAAAGGCACTATTCACTGGGTCTCGGCAGAGCACGCGCTGACCTGTGAGGTGAGGCTGTACGACCGCCTGTTCACCGCCCCCGATCCGGATGATGTCGAGGAGGGGCAGGACTTCACGGCGAACCTAAACCCCGGTTCTCTGGTAACGCTTACCGACAGCCGCATCGAGCCGAGCGTGGCCGATGACCCGCCGGGCTCACGCTACCAGTTCGAGCGCCAGGGGTACTTCGTGAGCGACGTCGTGGACGCGAAGCCGGGTCACCTGGTGTTCAACCGGACCGTGACGCTGCGGGATACTTGGGCCAAGGTGCAGAGGAAGGGCTAAGCTGATGCCGCCGGTCGTGTCGGTCCACGAGTACGTGCTGCGCCCCGATGTGGATCCGGAAGAGTTCGAGCGCGCCCTGAGGGCGGCGCGGCTACGCGGGCTGTTCGACCTGCCGGGGCTGCGCGACGTGCAATTCCTGCGCACCCTGCGCGGCACGCGCGGGCATGCGTACGCCGCGATCTGGATCTACGAGAGCCGTGAGGCGTGGGAGGCACTGTGGGGTGCGCCCGGTGATGCGACGCCCACGGAGGCCTACTCCGACGCCTGGCGGGAGTGGGAAGACAACGTCCTCGCGCGATTCCTCGACCGCGATCCCGACACCATCGACTTCGCGGCCTACGAGGAGGTCTGATTCTCAGCTGCCACGCGTGCGCTGCGACCCGCGCACTGCGCACCGCGCGTCCTAAAACTCCGCTCTGACACTCCCCATCACCAGCAGCCCGATCGGCGGTGCCCCCACGAACTCGATGTGGTCGTTGTCGAGCAGGTTGAGAGCGCTTACCGTCACCGTCACCTGGCGAGCGAAGGGCAGGCGGTAGCCAGCGAGCGCATCGAGCACCGCGTACGCGTCGACGGTCCCCACGTACACGCCCGAGCTGACCGGAAAGCCGTCGACCCACCGCCCGCGCACCTCGGCGTTGAGACCGACGCCGTCGTGCCGCGCGACGACGCTGAAGGCCGCCCGGTTCGCCGAGGCATTGAGAGGTACCGTATCGGGCCGGCCGGCCGCGTCCACTGCCTCGAACTGGTTCTTGCTCACCCAGGAGTAGGTGCCCCGCAGTGCGAGCCACGGCGTCACGACTGCCCCGACTTCGATGTCGCTGCCCCAGTACCCGACGTTCCCGAAGTTCCGGTAGGTGACCAGGATGTCCCACGGATCGCGTGCTTCCTGCGGCGTCACGGTCGCGGCCGGGACCGCGGCGATGAGACCGGCAAGCTGTGCGGCCGTGTCGGCTTGCACACCGACGGCGATGAAATAGGAGCGGAGATCGGCCTCGTCGAAGAAGGCACTCGGCGTCTCCACCCGTTCGGCTCCCACGAAATCGGTTCTCCACCCGCGATAGACGTCGAACCCAACGGACAGCCGGTCCCACAGCACGCCGCGGTAGCCCAGCTCGATCGAGTTGTGGATCGGTGGCTTGAGCGGCGGCAGATCACTCGCTCCCGTCACCGGGTCAAAGCCACCTGTGCCGAGATTGAGCTTCCGCAGCACCGTGCCGACGTCGCTCGCGGTGGGTGGGGGAATCGGCGAGATGTCGACGCCCTGGCTCGCGGCAAGCTGCACCACCGCGGGCCAGAGCAGAGTGACGTCGAGCGGGAGGTACGCCTCGCCACCGCCCAGGTCGGCCGGCGTGTACGGCGAGCGCATGCAGAGGTCGCCGTCGCAGTCGCGCCGGAACGTGAAGCCCGTCTTCGGCACGCCCACCAGCCTGATGATCGTCGGAACGGGGGTCGGCAGCGTACCGCCTACGATGTCCAGGAACAGCTGGTTGGTGGTCGGCGTACTGAACGCTCTGTTGTACGTGAGGCGGACGGACTGGTCGCTGGCCGGCTGCAGGACGAGGGCGGCCCGGGGTGACAGGATCGGGTCATCGAGCCGGCTGTGATAGTCTCCCCGGAATGCCACCACGAGGCGCACGGCGCGCGACAGCTCTGCTTCCGCCTGCACGTAGGCGCCGGCCTCGTCGATGTTGTCGTCGTCCTCGTTGCGGCCGTTGACCGTGCCGTCCGTGCGCGGGGCCGTCCGCTGAAGATCGATCCCGTAGGTCAGGTTCACGCGCGATCCGAGGAGCACGCCGTGCTGTAGTTGTGCTACCCACAGCTGCGACCGGTCCACGATGCTGTCGCCGCTGCGGAGCAGTTGGGTTCCCCCGGCGTCGCTCAGGTTGACGAACGCCTGACCGAAGAAGCGGCCGAGCCGGACCCTGACCTGCGCGTAGGACGAGCGCCAATCCCGTGCCTGTGCGGCGCCGAGTGGTGTCAACTCGAGGCTGGAGAGTGCCTGGTTGACCCCGACGGAGGCGGTGACCGAGGCCTCGGTGCCGGGCCGCCAATCCAATCGAACGTCGCCGCTCACGCGCTCTACGATGCTGTCACGCGGGAGGATCTCCGCCGGGTCATCGTAGGGCCAGTCGCGTCCGCGCATGTACTGACCGGACAGCTTGAGGGCGAATCGCTCGCCGAACGCGCTCGCGTGACGCAACTGCGCGTGCAGCAGCTCCCGCTGCCCCCCGCTCACTGTCAGGGCGGTACCCGGATAGTCGAACGGTGACCGAGAGATGATATGGAACACGCCGTCCGCCGAATTGGGCCCGTACAGGGCGGACCCCGGACCGCGCACGACCTCGACGCGATCGATGTCCTCGTCGGTGACGGGGATGAAGTTGTAGACGTTGATCCTGAGCGACGGCACCTGCGCGTAGCGGTTGTCACTCAGCAGGAGGAGGGCGCCCGAGGCGGCATTGCCGAATCCCCGCGCCACCATCTCGTGCTGGGTGAGGCCGGTGGTGGCGACCTGCATGCCGGTCGTTGCGTACGCGTGGTCGACCGGCGTGAGCGCGGGACGTGCCTCCACGTCCTGGTGGTTGATGACGCTCACGGATGCCGGGGCGTCGAGCGCCTTCTCCTCCGCCCGCGAGGCCGTCACGACGATCGGGTTGAACACGATGGCCTGGGGCGTCAGCGCGATTGTGAGGGTTGTGCCATCCGCCGGCAACTGGAACGGATCGACGATGCGCGGGCGGTAGTCGAGGCGGGCCACGACGAGGCGATAGGCTCCCGCCGGAGCCGCGAGCGAGAAGGCGCCGCCGGCATCGGTCACGCCACTCGCGGTCACGGCAGTGTCTCGGCGTAACTCGATGCGCACGCCGTCGAGCGCCCGGCCGGTGAGCGAATCGACGACCGTTCCCGCCAGGGTCGGTTGCTGCGCGGTGGCCGGGACCGCCGCGAGCAGGAGCATGGGAACGACGTACCACCAACGGCTCACGTGGAGCCCGGAACGATGGATCGTGGACATAGCGTGCCCCCCGACTGACGCTCCTGCCGGAACGTCTACACGGCGTGCTGAATCCGTTGCCGTTGACCCTCCGTGATCATGTCGCGGTCGATGACCTCCCGGGCAATGCGTGCGACGCAGGCGTAGCCGCGGGCGTCGGCGGCCAGCCAGCGCTGCCATTCCAATTCGTCGAGCGCAGCATCAAGGCGGTCGCCGCTCAGGTCGGTGGCGCGGCCGAGCATCGCCGCCGGCTGTCGGCCACCGAGCACTGCCGCAGCCGCGAGCAGTGCCTGGGCATCGCTGCTGAGTCGCCGGAACCCGACGCGAATCGCCGCCACGATGGTGTCCGGGAGGTCGCTCGGCAGCGTCTGATCCAGCGTCTTGTACGGCTCAGGCCATGCGCCCGTGATCTTCCCGACGTCGAGCCCGAGTGCCACGGCGTGGAGCAACTCTACCGCAAGCAGAGGGAGACCGGCCGAGTCGATGGCGATGCGGCGCGCGAGCCGGTCGGCCTCGTCGTCCGCGTAGTCCGGCACGGCCCACGCCACCAGCTCCCGAATGGCCTCCTGATCGAGCGGGGCGAGATGGACGGCGGTGCCGGTGAGGTCGCGCCCCAGCCGCGCGCGGACGTCATCGAGCTCGGTACGGGACGGCTCCTCCTGCGTCGCGAACACCACGAGGCAAGGGGATGTCTGCAAGTCGCGCACAGTCTGCACCAGCCCGCGCATGCTATCCGTGTCGAGCCAGTGGGCATCGTCGGCCAGCAGGACGACGGGTTGCTCCTCACACAGCGCCCGCACGACCTCCACGAACGCCGTGCGCAGCGGTCCGGGCTCCGCCTGCGTGCCGAACCGCTCTGCCCAGTCGGGCAGCTCGTGCGCGAAGGAGGCAAGGGCGGACGGTGCGGCGGCCGCGAGCCCGGAGGCGTTGAGCAACCCGCCACGGGCGAGGCCCAGCATGCCACTGCCCGGGACGTCCAGGTCACCCTCGACTGCGCGAACCGCGGACACGGCCGCCCCCGCGAGTCGCGCGCGAATGAGCAACTCCTCGGCGAGCCGCGACTTGCCGAGTCCCGGTACGGCGTGGATCACGCACACCGCCGCCTGCCGCTCGCGCGCGCTCGTCTCGAACACGTCCATGAGTGCCTTCAAGTGCCGCTCACGACCCACCAGCGGTGCGCGGCGCAGCTCCGCCCCCAGCGCGGCGTCGATCGGCACCTCGTCGGACAGCCGCCACGTCCGCTCGAGCTGCACGCGCTTCGCCAGGGCTTCGGTCTCGGCCTCCGGCGTGCCACCAAGCTCGGCCAGTCGGTGCCTCAGTCGCTCGTAGCACGCCAGCGCGCCCGCGCGGTCACCCGCGAGGGCCAGGGCGCGCATGGCCACGCGGGCCGGTGCGTCGGATCCGGCGTCGAGTCCCAAGGCGCGCAGCGCCGTCTGCGCGGCCGGACCGAGCCGTCCGGCGTCGAGTTGCCGATCCGCCCGCTCCGTCAGCACGCTCACCGTGCGCCTGCGCCACTCCTCGCGTTCGGCGATGAGCCAGTCCTCGAAGCCGGACGCGCCCGGCACCCCGAAGCCTTCCAGGAACTCCCCGCCGACTACGGCCGCGGCGGCTTCCCAGTCTCCCTTCTGCTCGTGCTGCGCGAATTCCTCGGCGTCGAGGCGCACGACCCCGTCGCCGAGCGTGACGCTATCGTGCTCGGTGCGCAGCCCCTCCTCACCCAGTGCCTTGCGGAGGATGCGGATGGCCTCCCGCAGCGAGTGCCGGGCGGCGGTGTCCGGCTTGTCCGCCCACAACAGACCCATGAGGTGCTCCCGGGTGCGCGTGCGCCGCGGGGATCGCGCGAGATACACCAGCAATGCGAGGTTCTTGCGCCACTGCAGCTCCGCGGGCCCCGGTGCTCCGTCGACCAGGATGTCCGGCGGGCCCAACACGCGGCACGTAATCAATGGCAGCGCTCCGAGAGCAGGGTCCGAGTCTCCTCCAGCAGCGGCTGGAACACCGCGTCGGCACCTTGCCAGACGTGGGCGATCCGCTCGAGGTCCCGACAGGCGGGCTCGCTCGGGCCCCGCGCGAGGCGGGCGCGCGCCGTCAGGAGATGGGCGTAGGGTCGCAGCGCCCAGTCGATCTCCGCCGCCTGCGGCAGGGCCTCGAACTGACCGCGGAAATCGGAGTTCTCATGCCAGCGCCACGCCACCGGTATCGTGTCCCCGTAGAGGGTACGCTCCCACCGGCCGCGGGCGAGGTAGGTGACGGCGCGGAGGAAGGGATCGAACACGGGAAGGTGGACCGGAATATCGGCCAGAACCAGATCGCTCGGGATCATCGTGTCGGTCATGGCGAGAGCACCGGCCACGTCGCCGATGGCCTCGCGCTGGAGCGCCTGGAGAAACTGGAACAGTCTGGCGTGCTCGGAATCGCTCAGCCGCGTGTGCTGCACCCACCGCTGCGCGGCCGCCACGTCGCCCTCGGCGTAGTAGCTCACCGCCAGGCTCCACGCGGCGCGGGGCCCCACCAGCGAGTCGTCGGCGAGCGCCTCGAGCCTGCGCCGCCCTTCGGCAACGGACGCAGCCGGTACTGCATCGAGTCCGATCGCATGGGGGACCGTGCGCCACTGCGCCGTGAGCACTGCGGAGGCTGGGGTCCCGATCACCGCGTCGACGGCGTCGAAGGTCTCGACCGCCTCAGCCCAGCGGCCCAGACCGACGAGCGCCACGCCCCGCGCCGTCAGCAGATGTGCCTGCACCTCCGGAGGCAGGTCCGGCGGCGTCTGACGCACGAGGTCCGCGATGATGAGCTGTCCCTCAGCGAGGTCGAGTGAGAGGGCCCACCGGACGTTTTGCAGGAACGTCGGAAGGGCGGTCGGATCGCCGCCAACTCCGGTCATGAGCTCGGACATCGCGGCCAATCGCTCTCGCTCCGAACCGAACCGGAACACGAACGCCGTATGGACGTACTGCATCGGGATCGACGCCTCGGGCACGGTGACTCCAGCGAGCCGACCAAGCCACTCGCGCGCCACGACCGAATCGCCGGACTCGATCCCGGCGAGTGTCAGGTCGAGCAGAGCGGGCCCCATCGTCGAGTCGCGACTGACGGCCTGCCGCAGCACCTGCAAGGCACTGTCGCGTGGCAGGCCCAGCAACGCTCCGCGCGCCCGCAGATCGTCGCCGAACACGAGCCACGGGTACGGGTCCAGCGGGAAGCGGTCGACGATCTCCGCGTACTGTGCGAGCCGCTCCGTGCCGAAGGGCATCAGCCAGGCATCGAGCAGCATGCGGTCGACTTCGAGCAGTGCACTGCGGCGCTCCTGCAATGCTTCGAGATCGGCCTTGAACTTCACCCGGAGCCATCGACGGGCGTGAGCCCGTCTGTACAGCGCCCACGCGAGGGAGGAGTCTGCTTCCAGGGCGGCGCTGTAGAGCGTGTCAGCCCGATGCCAGGCCTGGCGTCGAAAGGCCGCCTCGCCCCGGAGCACGGAGTCGACTGCCTCCGCCGCCGTGTTTTGGAACAGGCACTGGTAGTCCTCATAGGCCAGTCCGAGACTCCGCAGGATCATCGGCGCGAGCTTGCAGGCCAGGCCACGGCGGTCGGGGGCGGTCTCCTCGAAGCTCGTTTCACCGCGCGCATTCATCACTTCGACGGAGGCGCGCAGCCCCTGACCTCCCTCGGTCACCGTACCCCGTATCAACGACCCCGCGTGCAGGTGCTCCAGCATCTCGGCCGGCGTGCCGGCGGCTACATCCCGCGAGCGAACGAGCGCGGTCGTCGGCACCGCCGCGGTCGCGTCGAGCTGCGCCCCCACAGTGCGTTCGGTGAGCAGGGCCACTTCCCATCCGAGCGAATCGGGGGTCCCTGGCGCGACGTCGAACGGGACGATGGCCATATCCACAGGAGGCCGGGGTGGTCCTCGCACGATCAGCACGGCGATCAAGCCTGCCACCAGGGCCCCAACCGTGAGCAACAGCGTGCGCATCTGGTACTTGCGCACGCGCGAGCGCCACCAGGGGCGGCGGAACGCCGACGCATCCTCCCACCGATCGTCGACCTCAAAGGCGAGCGCGCGGCGCAACGGACGCCTGAGCAGCAAGGGTATGCCCGACCAGCTGGGGACGTCGTCGGGCAGGAACCACTTCCACCGGCGTCCGGTGAGCGCCTCGTACAGCACCATGCCCACCGCGTAGATATCGGTCTGCGGCCCGACGTCCCACCCGTAGCGGTGCTCGGGCGGCATGTATGAAGGCGTGCCGGGCACCACCTCCGCTCCCTCGCGCGAGACCGTCTGCGGACCCGACGGAGTGGCGATGCCGAAATCGACGAGTGTGGCGTCGCCCTCGACGAGGAAGATGTTCTGCGGCTTGATGTCCCGATGGATGACGCCTCGACGATGCACGGTCTCCAGGGCGTCGAGCAGATCGCGTCCGATCTTGACGATCTCCGCACGGCTCAGTGGTTCTCGGCGCATGCGCTCCGCGAGCGTCTCCCCGTCGCCCAGGTACTCCATCGCGTAATACGGTATGCCGTTCTTCGTCTGTCCCGCGCGGAACACTTTGACGATGTGGGAGTGCCGAATGTCGGCGAGAATGCGCGCCTCGGCCAGGAAGCGTTCGCCGGCCTTGGCGGTGGCCATCTCGGGCCGGATGATCTTGATGGCGACCTGACGGTCGAGCGCAACTTCGCGAGCGAGAAAGACGGTGCCCATCCCCCCGCTCGCGATCTCCCGCTCGATCTCGTACCCCTCCGGACGCAGGTCGTCTCGGAGCCGCTCGAAGAAAGTTGGCATCGGCTGTCGGCCCGGTGCTGCCCGGACACCGGGCAGTGCTATCCACATTGCGGTCCGACGTGGGAAGTCGTCAAGAGGCAACGGCTTGACGGGCAGCCGAACGCATGGAAAGGGGAGTATCCCACATAGAAAACGCGGGCCGGGGGCCGAAGCCCCACAGCCCGCGGGGGAGGGTAGCAGGAAGCTTAGGGAATCAGCACGGTGTCGATCACGTGGATCACACCGTTGGACGCCATGACGTCAGCCTTGATCACCTTCGCATCGTCGACACGGCGGTGAGCTTGTCCTTATCAGCCAGCAGGGACTCGAGCGTGCCCGCGGGAAGCTTCGCGAATGCCTCGTCGGTCGGGGCGAAAACCGTGAACGGACCGTCGCCGGACAGCGTTTCAACCAAACCGGCTGCCTTAACGGCGGTGACCAGAGTCTTAAAGGATCCAGCCGCGATCGCGGTCTCGACGATGGTCTTGTCGGCCTTCGGACTGCCGTCCTTCGCCGCATACTGCGCGGACGCCGGGACGGCAAACGAAAGTGCGATTGCCGCGAGCGAAAGGGTGGGAATGACTTTCATCGAATTCAACTCCTCAAGAAGGGAAAATGTATCTATTGCGTTCTCAGCGGCCAGCCCGCTGTCCAATTCGTGTCCAAGAAGCTAAACGAGAATCTCCGCCTTGTCAAGTGTATGTCCATATATCGTCTCAAATCATTGCTAGATAAGTGCTTGACTGAGGAGCAGCGCCACGACAAGTTGTCGACAGTCCGGTTGCATCGAAGTGGCTCTAGCAGGAGAGGAGACTCGGAGTGGTGCAGAAACAGCATCCAATTCAGGTCGTCGTTCGACGCACCGGCCTGTCGGCCGATGTGCTCAGGGCGTGGGAGCGGCGATACGGAGTCGTCGAGCCGGCGCGGTCCCCGACGGGACGCCGGCTCTACTCGGACGAGGACATCGAGCGACTGCGGCTGCTCCGGCGGGCAACCAGCTCGGGGCGTAGTATTGGTCAGATCAGTGGTCACTCGACCGATGAGTTGACGCGGCTCATCCGGGACGATGAGGCGGAGGAAGCGCGGGTCCCCGAAGCCGAGCCTCGATCGACGGACGGCGCTGCGGATCTGATCGACGAAGCGCTGGACGCGGCCGAGGACATGGATGCGTCCCGGCTGGAGCACCTGCTCGCTCGGGCCGTGGGTCTGCTCGGTGCCGAGCGCATGCTGGAGGCGGTGGCGGCTCCTGTCCTCACCGAGATCGGCGAGCGCTGGGCGGCAGGTGAGCTATCGATTGCGCACGAGCATCTGGTGTCAGGGGTGATCCGGCAGGTTGTGGGGGACCTGCTGCGTACCTCGAGCTCCGATCCCGACCGTCCGCTAATCCTGTGCGCCACTCCGGCGGGGGAGCGGCACGAATTCGGCGCGCTCATGGCGGCGGTGATCGCGGCCACGATGGGGTGGCGCGTGCTCTACGTCGGAGCCGACCTCCCCGCCGAGGACCTCGCCCGAGCGGCGAGCAGCCACCGGCCGCGGCTGGTTGCTCTCTCGGTTGTATCACCTGACGCGGCCGCGCAGCTTGGCGGGGAGCTCCGACGGCTGCGCGGCGCGCTCCCGCCTGACACCACGCTCCTCGTGGGTGGGCGCGGCGTCGGACGGCTAGCGAAGGCACTGGAGCAGGAGGGAGCCGTGCACCTCGACAACCTTGCCGCGCTCCGCGCGTACCTTGCGGCCGGCGGGGCGCTTCCGGATCGAGGCTGACGCGGATTCGCGGGCATCGACGGGGGAGAGGATGATCCGGACGGTCGGCTGCGGTGTCGGTCTCGTGGCCTGCCTCGCCGTGGCGCGGCCGGTGCTCGCGGTGCCCCTGGCGCAGGACACGCTACGACCGCCCGTGCTCGACACCCTCATCGTGTCGGTGGACCGAGGAGGGACGGCCTCCGCGCGCCTGCCGCATGCGCACGTCGTCGTTCAAGGAGCCGCCGCGCTCGTTCGCGGTCGCACGACGGACGGTCTCGATGACGTGCTGCGGTCCGCTCCCGGCGTCCGTGTCTCCAACCGGTACAACTACTCCCTCGATCAGCGCATTGCCATTCGGGGCTTCGGCGCGCGCTCGGCATTCGGTGTGCGGGGTATCAAGGTGCTGCTCGACGGCATCCCGCTGAGCACGGCGGACGGGCAGACCCAACTGACCAATCTGGAGCCCGGCGATCTCTCCCGCGTCGAGGTGTGGCGCGGTATCGGCTCGAGCCTCTATGGCAACGCCTCCGGCGGAGTCATCAACCTCGTGTCCGGGCCACCCGTCGTCGATGCTCCCGGCGCCGCGGTGCGCGCCACCGGCTTGGGGGATGGTTTCTGGAAGGGCGCGGTGGAGGCTGGGATCCCGGTGGGCAGTGGTGGGGCCGACCTGTCCGGGTCGTGGACCGACGTGTCGGGCTTTCGCGAGCACAGCGCGGCCCGCATCGGCCGCGCACGAGCGCGCCTGCGCACGCCCCTCGGTGCCCGCACGGATCTGACGGCCGTCGGCTGGTACGCCACCATGCCCGAGGCGCTCAACCCGGGTGCGCTCACCGACGAGGAGTGGCGGCGTGATCCGACCTTGGCCGCCCCTGCCAACGTCGCGGCGGGCGCGGACAAGGCGGTATGGCAGGCGCAAGGTGGACTGGCCCTGCGGCACGGTTTCGGAGCCGGAGGTCTCGCTGACCTCGCGGTATTCGGAATACGACGCAGTCTGGACAACACCCTCACGTTCGGCACCATCGGGCTCGAGCGCTGGGCCTACGGTCTGCGCGGCACGGTGGCGGTGCCGCTCCCGGGCCTCGCTCACGTCGCGCGCGTGACGGCCGGCCTCGATGCCGAGTGGCAGCGGGACGATCGCGAGAACCGCACGCTCGACGGCACCACCATCACCCGCGACCAGAGCGAGCGGGTGTCCGGCGTCGGTCCGTTCCTGCAGGTCATTGCGGAACCGGGATCGGGACTCGCGCTGCGGGCGGGGGCGCGCTACGACCGCTCCTCCTTCGCGGTTGACGATCGCCTCACGACAGACGGCGACGATACGGGCTCGCGGGTGATGGACGCGATCACGTGGTCGGTGGGCGCATTGGCGCACGTCGCGCCGTGGCTCGCGCCGTTCGCCAACGCCGGAACGGGCTTCGAGACGCCGACCACGACGGAGCTGGTCAACCGCCCGGATGGAAGTGGGGGCCTGAACCCCGAGCTCGAGCCGCAACGTATGCTGCAACTCGAGGTGGGTGTTCGAGGGCGTGTGGGACCGGTGGAATACGAGGTGGTGGGATTTCATGCGGACGTGCGCGATGCGCTGGTCCCGTTCGAGGACCCCGCCGAGGCCGGCCGGAGATTCTTCCGTAATGCCGGTCGCATCAGGCACCGCGGGGTGGAGGTCGCCGGGAGCCTCGCGCTCGCGGCGTGGGCATCGGTCCAGGCCGCCTACACGTTCGGCGACTTCACGTATCGGGAGTTCGTGAAGCCTGAGGGTGACGTGAGTGGCAACCGCGTGCCGGGGGCGCCGCGCCACCAGGTCTTCGGTACGATGACGCTGTGGCCCGGGCGGGCTGTGTGGCTCACCATCGAGGGTGAGGTGGTGTCCGCGGTGCCTGTGGACGATGCCAACACCGCGTATGCGCCCTCGTATGCGATCGGGAACGTCCGGGCAGGCTGGGAAGGTGGCACGGGACGCGTGTCCCTGTCACCGTTCATCGCCCTATTGAACGGACTCGACGAGCGATACGTCTCGTCCGTGGTCGTCAACGCGCGGGGAGGGCGCTACTTCGAGCCCGCACCGGGCCGCCAACTCCTGGCGGGCCTGACCGTCGGCTTCTAGAAGCCGAAGACGCCGGTCCGGTACTGCTGGGTCTGAGCGAAGGCGCGTTCGGCGAGGTCCGCCGCCAGCTCGAGCCGCGTCAGCAGGGTGGGATCCGCTGCGGCCGCCGCCGAGTCCGCGGCGAGCGACGCGAGGTACTGGGCGTGATTGGCGTACACCAGGGCGTAGAGCCACAGAATCCCCTCTGACGGCGGATCGATCCACCCGCGCGGTCGGGCGCGCGCAGCGGACTCGGGATTGTACACCTCGAAGAGGAGTGTGTCGGTCCGAGTGAGGTCGACCCAGCCGAGCGCGCCCATGCGCATCGTGGTGCTGTCCGCGACGATGGAATCTGGCATCACCCGGCGCACGAGTCCCTCACCGAGCAGATAGGGTGTGAGTCCAAACTGGTCGGCGTAGGAGCCGGTGGTCCGCGAGAAATAGACCGGCCGCTTACCGAGATTCTGCTGGATCAGGTGCAGTCCGACGATGTCCGCTCGACCGAGCACGCGCGGCGGGAGCACCACCCGCAGATCCTGCGCGCGGAACACCATCCGTTCGTCCAGCTGCTGGAACGGCGGCAGCGCTTCGATGGCATCGTAACTGAGCGCGATGGCTTCGTTGGTCGGCGGCGTCCACGTCGTGTCACGGTAAATCGGATCCGCACGTGCCGTGTCAAACGGAATGATCCCACGCCGCTTGAGCTGCTTGATGTGCCACTCGGTGTTCATCAGGGAGATGTTGGCCAGCAGCACGTCACGCCGCACATTCTCGACTTCCTGCATGTACCACAGGGGGAACGTGTCGTTGTCCCCGGCGGTGATGAGGATGCTATAGGGCGGTACCGACTGCAGGAGGTCCCGCGCCGATTCGCGCGCGAGGGTTTCCCCGGAGCGCGACGCCGTGAGCCGGTTGCCCACGAGCGGGACGAGCGCCAGCACCAGGATGAGGGCCGCTACCGCCCACCGTCGGTCGGTCGGCATGCGGTCGCGCAGTGCGCTCGCAATTGCGTGCATCACCGTCCCGAACCCGAGGGCGACCCATATGCCCCACAGCTGGAATGACGCGATGAAGAAGTAGTCCCGCTCGCGCACCTCGCGCAGCACGTCGGGGGCGGCCTGCCGTGACGGCCAGGAGTAGCCGTACTTGAAGTCGAGGTAGAACACGAGCGCCACGACCACGGTGAGCATCAGGGCCATCATCGCGACGGCGCCCCGCCGGTCCCTCTGCCAGTGCCGTACCGCGCCAGCGAGCCCGAGCAGGCCGAAGACGAACGCCAGTGCGTTGCGAATCGGTTGGCTCCAGTCGTGCGCGAACTGCCACGTGAAATACTGCAACCAGGTGCCGTACTGCCACAGGATGTCCGCCTGGCGGGGGAACAGAGGGCCTTTCTGGTACTGCTCACGGCCGAGGACGTCGGACAGCGGCTCACAGCCCGCGCGTCCCATCGTGTAGACACTCTCCACCACGCCGATGATCGACGCGCACACCGGCTCGCCTTCGTTGATCGGCGGGAAGAACCCGGCCCGGATCGGGAGGACCAGCGACACGCTGAGCCCGACAGCGGCCACCAGTAGCGAAACTACCCACAGCCGCCATCGCAGCACCGCCCCCGGCTCGGTGAACAGCACGTAGACCACGAGCGCCGGCGCGGCGAGCACGCCCATCAGGTGGTTCGTCGAGCTGAGGGCCAGCAGATAGACGATGAGGATGAGCCAGTGGTCCCGCCGTTGCCCCGCGGGCTCGTCGCCCCAGTGCACCACGAGCCAGAGCACGAGCGCGATCGACAGCAGGCTCAGCGTGTAGACCTTCTCGTTCACCACTGACTGATGCCAGACCGTGAACGAGGTGGCACCGACGAGCACGCCGCCCAGGGCCGCCCCGAGGCGGGCCCACCGTACTTCCGTGACGATGGTCCGCAGGAACCGGTCGGCGACCAGGAAGAGGAACCCCGATGCGAGCGCCGACGTGAGCGCCGCAAAGAGGTTGATGCGGAGCGCGTAGTGCTCGACGATCGGGAGCAGGCCCCAGACATGCGCGAGCAGGACGAACAATGGATTCCCCGGCGGATGCGGGATGCCCAATACCTTGGCGGCGGCGATGTACTCGGACGTGTCCCAGAACTGCGTGGTCGGCGCGATCGTGACGAGGTAGACACCGAGGACGGCGAGGAACACGACGGCCGCCAGGCCGTAGGGCGGGCGTTCGCCGGGCCGGCGCGCGACCGCCGTGTCGGAGGAGGTTGGGGTCATCCGGGTGTCGGGTGGCAAATGTGAGGCATCGGAACCGGGGTGTCGGGTACCGGGAACCATAATGCAGCTCCCCGGTACCCGGCACCCGAAGGGCTCAGTGACGGAACTGGCGGCGTCCCGTCATCACCATCGCGATGTCGTGGGCATCCGCGGCGGCCCGCACGTCGTCGTCGCGGATCGAGCCGCCAGGCTGGATGATCGCCGTGACGCCCGCAGCGGCCGCCTGCTCGACGCCGTCGGCGAACGGGAAGAACGCGTCGGACGCCATGACGCTGCCGGTGGGATCGTGGCCCATGTCGCGGGCTTTGTGCACGGCGAGGAATGCTGCATCCACCCGGCTCATCTGTCCGGCTCCGATCCCGATCGCGGCCTCCTCACGAGCGAGCAGGATCGCATTGGACTTGACCGACGCCACCGCCGACCAGCTAAACCGCAGGTCGCGCCACTCGGCGCTCGTTGGCTCGCGAGAGGTCACCACGCTCCACTCCGACTCGTCCGTGGCGACCGCGAACCGATCCTGCACCAGAAAACCGCCGCGGACCCGCTTGAAGTCGAGCGCCGGGCGTCCGTCGGGCAGGGGCAACTCGACGACCCGGAGATTCTTCTTCTTCTGAAAGACCTCGATTGCGGCGTCGTGGAATCTTGGCGCGACGACGACTTCGACGAACAGGTCCCGCATCGCCTCCGCGACGCGGACGTCCACCAGGGTGTTGAATGCGATGACCGAGCCGAACGCGGACTTCGAGTCCGTCGCCAGCGCGCGCTGGTAGGCCTCCTCCGCGCTGGTGCCGAGCGCGATGCCGCACGGCGTCGTGTGCTTGATGATGGCGCATACGGGCCGGTCGGGCCACGGCACGACCGCGGCGGTGGCTGCCTCCACATCCAGCAGATTGTTGAAGGAGAGCTCCTTGCCGTGGAGCTGACGCAGCTCGTCGAATCCGCGCCCCTCGCCCGCCGTGTACAGCGCGGCCCGCTGGAACGGATTCTCGCCATAGCGCAGGATCTGCACCCGCTCGAGCGCGAGCCCCACCGTCGATGGGAACGCGTCCTCGCCCTTGCCGAAGTATTGCGCGATCGCCGCGTCATACGACGCCGTATGCGAGAACACCCTCGTCGCCAACTCGAGCCGCAACTCGTCGGTCACCGCGTTCTCCGACAGCGCGCTGAGGACGCGTTCGTAGTCGTTGGGCTCGACGACAACGAGGACGTGGCTGTGGTTCTTGGCGGCCGAGCGCAACATCGACGGCCCCCCGATGTCGATCTGCTCGATGGCGTCTTCGAGCTTGATGTTGGGTCGGCCCACGGTCTCCTGGAACGGATAGAGGTTGACCGCCACTAGGTCGATCGGCACGAACCCCCGCGATTCCAGCTCCTGCATGTGCTCCGGATAGTCACGTCGCGCCAGGAGGCTGGCGTGCACCGCCGGATGCAGGGTTTTCACCCGCCCGTCCATGATCTCCGGGAATCCGGTCACGGCGTCGACGGGGGTCACGCTCACGCCGGCCTGGGTGATGACGTGGGCGGTCCCGCCCGTGGAGACGATCTCCCATCCGAGCGCAGCAAGTCCCTTGGCGAACTGGGCGACACCCCGCTTGTCCGAAACCGAGATCAGCGCACGCGGCATCCCTTCCTCCTCAATCAGACCGAGTCGTTCCGGCCGGCACGAGCGCGCTGCCGATGCGTGCCGGTTCACGTTCCATCAGGTACCCTTCGCCGTCCGCCAACAGGCGCACGACCCCTCCCGCTGCCGCTGCCGCGAGAACCACCGCCGGCAAGAGTTGGTGCTCGACGGCCAGGACGCGCGCGGCGAGCGTCTTGGGAGTATCGTCCGCGTGCACCGGAATGGGCCACTGGGCGACGATCGGACCCCGATCGTATTCTGCGGTCACGATGTGCACCGTGGGCCCGGACAGCGTCGCCCCGGACGCCAGCACGGCCTCGTGCACCCTGCGGCCATACATGCCCGCGCCGCCGAACGACGGGAGCAGGGCCGGGTGGATGTTGATCATCCGATCGCGGTACGCGTCGACCACCTCCGGCGGCACGAGCTTGAGGTACCCGGCCAGCACCACGAGTTCCGCCTGGTATGCGGCGAGCGCACCCAGCAGCTCGCTCGCGTTGCGGTGATCGACGAGCACCACCGTGGGCACCCCCGCCCGGCGCGCCCGCTCGAGGGCGCCGGCCTCGGCGTTGTTGCTGATCACGACTGCGACCCGTGCCGGTGCGGAGCCGGTACAGGTATCGAGCAGGGCCTGGAGGTTGGTGCCGCCACCGGAGGCGAGAACGGCAACACGCATGGCGATCTCCGTCAACGTCGCCCGCCACACAGGCGGGTTGGCGGGTCCGGGCGCGACCGCTCGATCGTGGCGCGCACGCGATGTCCGGAACCCCATCCAAATGGAACATACACCGGGTGACGACCCTCCGCCCTCAGGCCTTCCATCCGGCCTGCTCCGCCGCGTCGGCGACGATGCTCAGCTCGTCATCGGACAGCGTGCGCACGTCGAACGCCACGCGATCGTCGATGGTCCGGGCGAGGATCGGCGGATCGTGCCGGCGCAGCCGCTCCACGAATGCCTCGCAGGAGGGCACCTCGAGCGTGACCAGCGTGGTCGGCAGGTCGCTCTCCGGGAACGCCCCGCCGCCGACCGCGGAGGATCCCTGCGCGAGACGGGCGCCGCGCAGGCGTCGGGCCAGCCGCCGCGCTCGTCGCCGCAGTTCGTCAGCCGATGCGGTGAGCATGGCGAGCACCGGGACGCGACGGAACGCCTCATCCGGGTCGCGATAGAGCTGCAGCGTCGCCTCCAGCGCGGCGAAGGCGGTCTTGTCCGGTCGGAAGGCGCGGGCCAACGGGTTGTCGGCGAGCGCGCGGACGATCCCACGCGGCCCGACGATCAGTCCGGCCTGAGGGCCGCCCAGCAACTTGTCCGCCGAGAACACGACGATTGCCCCTGTGGCGGCGCTGTCGCGCACGAGGGGCTCGCCGCTCAGCCCAAACGCCTCGAGCGAGACGAGCAAGCCACTCCCCGCGTCGTGCACCGTCGGAATGTCTCGCGCGTGGCCGAACTCCACGAGCCGATCGAGCCCGGGTTCCTCCGTGAACCCGGACACCTGGAAGTTGGACCGGTGGACCTTGAGCAGCGCGCGCGTGCGCGGGGAGATGGCCAGCTCGTAGTCACGGAGCCGCGTGCGATTGGTCGTGCCCACCTCGACGAGCACGGTGCCGCTCCGCGCGAGGATCTCGGGGATGCGGAACGACCCGCCGATCTCGACCAGCTCACCGCGGGACACGATCGTTTCACCCCCGGCGGCCAGGCCGTTCAGCGTGAGCAGCAAGGCGGAGGCGGCGTTGTTCACGACCAGCGCGTCCTCGGCACCCGTGAGTTCGGTCAGCAGCTCACGCACGTGGTGTTGACGCGAGCCGCGGCGGCCCTCCTCGAGATCGAGTTCCAGCGTGCTGTACCCGAGGGCCTGCTCGACGGCCACCCGAGCCTCCTGGGCGAGCGGCGCCCGCCCCAGGTTGGTGTGCAGCACGACGCCCGTGCCGTTCACGACGCGGCGTAGGGAGGGCTGCGTCAGCAGGTGGAGTTCCCGTCGGATGGCCTCGCTCCAGCCCCCCACCGGTGCTCCGGACCCCGAGGCGCGGGCGCGCTCGAGCGTGGTGCGCACGGCCGCGAGGATGACCCCGTGCGGCGCATCGAGCCCGGCCTCGCGCGCCGCGTCGAGCAGCGCGTTGACCGACGGCAGGCGGCGGCGCGGATCGGTCATGTGGAGTCTGCCGGTGCTTCGACGATCAGCAGTCGCTGGGATTCTGCGATGGCATCCGAGAGGTTCGCCGCCGTGACACCGATGAGGTACCTCCCGGGGCCGAGCGGTGTCGGCATTCTGATGTACCACGTCGACGACAACGCGGGGCGCTCCTCCAGCAGCACGGCTGCGCGGGACGGCTCGGCCTGCTCTTCCCGCGCCACTCCCGCTTCAGGCGGCGGCTCGGCTGGGCGCGGCGGGGCGATCTCGGCGGGTTCCGCTGCCTGGGCCGTGTCTGCGACGGCGGCCGCCGAGTCCGCCGCGGCCGAATCCCGGGCGGCCTGCTCCACGGTCCGGACGGAGTCGTACGTGGCGGCGTCCCACACGGTGTCTATCGGGACGAGCACGGTGTCCGGCAGCTCCCACACCGAGACGGCGGCCTGCTGCGGTGCGTCGAGGGCCAGCTTCTGGTTGAAGTCCAGCCGGATCGTGCTGCTGTCGGCCTGGGCCACGTCGCGGAGCTGTGGTCCGGTGGTGTCCTTCACGAAGGTCCAGAACACCTGTGACGCGAGTGAGTCGAGGGTGACGGAGACGGAGTCGAACGCCTCCCGGGCGTCACGCACCCGGTTGTTGTTGCCGTCGATGGTGGCGACCAGCAGGTACTCGCCGCGGGGGACGTGCGTCAGCTCGAACTCGGCCGACGAGTCAGCCCTGGTCGTGTACACGAGGGAGTCGGGCAGCAGGATGGCCTCGACGAGCGCGTTCTGCCCCACGCGCCCCTCCTCCCAATTCAGCACCGTGCCGGAGATCCGGGAGTCCGGAATCTCGGCACCGGTCGTGAACACGATCGTCGTGCCCTCCTCCATCCGGTTCTGCCGCAGGTCCTGGATCCCGGGCAGGAGCACGACGTGGTAGACCACGCCCTCGCGCCAGCCCTCGTCCGGCTCCACTTCAATGGCGTCGCGCTTCCAGGAGACCTTGAGGCGCTCCGACCGGGGCGAAAACGCGACCAGCTTGTCGAGTCCGCCACCCGACTGCTCGCTGATCACTTCATCGAACTGGATGCGCACGGCTTCGTCGAACTCGGGCACGACGGCACCGGAGTCGGGACGCACCGACGCGACGAACGGTGGAGCGAAGTCGGGCGGGCCGCCAGGCGGCTGCTCGATGACCGCGCAGGCGGCCAGGCCGATCAGCAGCCCAAGGCGCGCAGCTTGGCGGCCAGCGTCTCCTGCTGCTCGCCCCATGACCGTTCCTTCTCCCGCTCCCGCTCGACCACGTCGGCCGGCGCGCGGGTCACGAAGTTGTCGTTCGCGAGCTTGCCGCGCACCCCGGCGAGCTGGCCCTCGATCCGCACCAGCTCCTCCCGGAGCCGGGCGCATTCCCGGGCAACATCGATCGCGTCGCCCAGCGGCACGAACACGGCCGTTCCATCTGTCAGCACCGCATGTCCGCCGATCCCCTCGGCCTCTCGCTCCGTCTCGAGCGCGTCCAGCTTCGCCAATCGGTGGATCGTGTCCCGCTCGGCCGCGAGCGCCCGCGCCGCCGTGTCGCCCGCCGGCGCCACCACCGCCGTGAGCGTCGCCGAGGGCGGCACGTGGTACTCCGCGCGGATCGTCCGCACTGCGCTCACCACGCCCTGCACCAGACCGAATTCGGCCTCGGCCGCCTCGTCGTCGAACGACGGGTCGGGCACGGGCCACCGGGTGCCGGCCAGGAGCCGGCCATGCTCCAACGGCAGGTGTCCCCACAACTCCTCGGTAATGAACGGCATCACCGGATGCAGGAGCTGCAGGGCGGTGCCGAACACGTGTACCAGGATACTCCGGGCCGCGTCGCCGCCGGGCATGTTGCCATACAGCCTCGGCTTGACCTGCTCGAGATACCAGTCCGCCAGCTCGTCCCACAAGAAGTGGTACACGAGGTTCGCGGCGTCGTTGAGCCGCATGCGGTCCAGCGCGGTCGTCGCCTCGCGAATCACGCGCTGACAGCGGGCCAGGATCCACCGATCCGCGAGCTCGAGGCCGGACCGGTCGAGCGATTCGACGGGGACCGGCGCCTCGGACAAGTTCGATAGGATCAGCCGGCCGACGTTCCACAGCTTGTTCGCGAAGTTGCGCCCCGCGGCGAACGTCGCGTCGAGATCAGTGCGATCCATGATCACGTCCGTGCCGGCGGCGGCACCGGCGACGATAGTGAATCGCAGCGCGTCCGCTCCATACAGCTCCACCACGTCCAGCGGGTCGATGCCGTTGCCCAGCGACTTCGAGAATGCGCGGTACTGCGGATCGCGGACGATGCCGTTCATGTACACCGTCTCGAACGGCCGGTCGGCGATGAAGTGGTAGCCGGCCATCACCATTCGCGCGACCCAGAAGAAGATGATGTCCGGCCCCGTCACCAGCGTGTGCCCGGGATAGAACCGCTCGAGGTCAGGCGTGTGCTCGGGCCAGCCCATCGTCGCGAACGGCCACAGCCACGACGAGAACCACGTGTCCAGCACGTCCTCGTCCTGGCGCACCGCACCGCCGCACGCGCCGCACGACTGGGGCGTTTCCTCTGCCACCGTGATGTGGTCGCAGCCGTCCTCGTCGCAGTACCACGCGGGAATGCGGTGACCCCACCACAACTGCCGCGAAATGTTCCAGTCGCGGATCTCCACCAGCCAGTTCTCGTACACCTTGCCCCATCGGTCCGGCACGAACGTGAGGGATCCGTTGCGGTACGCCTCGAGTGCAGGCTGCGCCAAGGGACGCATGCGCACGAACCACTGATCCGAGAGACGCGGCTCGACGATGGTGTGGCAGCGATAGCAGTGGCGCACCGCATGGCGGTACGGCTCGACCTTCACCAAGAGACCCTCGGCTTCCAGCAGCTCGACGATGCGCATGCGGGCGTCCCCGCGGTCCATCCCGCGCAGCGCTTCCGGAACACGCGGTACGTCCGCCATGCGGGCGTCCGGCGTCATCGTGTCGGGCGTGTCGTATTCCGTTTGTAGCGCCGCGGCGATGTCGAAGTCGTTCGGGTCGTGCGCGGGTGTCACCTTCAGCATGCCCGTACCGAAATCGCGCTCGACCGCCGTGCTGTGCTCGATCGGGATCGCGACCCCGGAGAGCGGGATGGCCACGATGCGGCCCGTGAGGTCGGTGAACCGCTCATCCTCGGGATGGCTGACCAGGCACACGTCACCGAACATCGTTTCGGGCCGGGTGGTCGCGACGACGACGCCGTCCGCCGTTCCGCCGCCCGCATCCGCCCAGGGATACCGGATGTAGTACAAGTGATCATCCCGTTCCCGGAACTCCGCCTCCTCGTCAGACAGTGATGTCAGGCAGCGGGGGCACCAGTGGATCACGCGGTGGCCGCGGTAGATCAGTCCGTCCTCGTACAGCTGCACGAACACGCGGCGCACGGCGGTGCTGTACCCGTCGTCCAGCGTGAACCGGGTGCGGCTCCAGTCACACGAGCACCCGATGGCCTTGAGCTGGTCGAGGATCGTCCCGCCGGTCTCCCGGACGTGCTCCCAGACGCGCTCCACGAATGCCTGCCGCCCGAGATCCTGCCGTCGTTTGCCTTCGGCGGCCAGCTTGCGCTCGACCACGTTCTGCGTCGCGATGCCGGCATGGTCGGTGCCGGGCAGCCACAGGGCCTCCCGACCGCGCATCCGCTCGTACCGGATCAGCACGTCCTGGATCGTGTTGTTCAGGCCGTGCCCCATGTGTAGGACCGACGTGACGTTGGGTGGGGGGATGACGATCACGTACGGATCGCGCTCGGACGCGACGTCGGCCGCGAAGATGTCGCCATCGACCCAGCGGCCGTAGATCCCGTGCTCGATGGCAGCGGGATCGTATTTCGGCGCGAGTTCCGTCGTCTTGGTCATAGGGGCGGTGTCGGCGGCGAAGCGGTCTCGAGCGGGGCGGCGACGCCTGGCGCTCGCAGGACGGTCACCCTGCCCGTGGGGCGGACGGGCGCCGAGGGACGTCCTCGCCTTCGACGAGGATGCGGTTCACGATGACCGCGTCGTCGAGGGCGCCGCGGGCCACGATGCCGGCGACCGCGCGGGCGTCGCGGTCGGGGGCGGTGCCGACCAGCTCGACGATGCCGTCGGAGAGCGCATGGGCCCGGACATTGAGTTGCCGCGTCTTGGGGTTCTCGTCGAGCGCCCCGTTCACCGCTCGCTCGAGGGTGTCCGAGGGCTTGGCGTCACGCGACGACGAGCGCCGTCCGATCCGCTTCACGGCGCCGCTGACGTGGCGGGGGCTCACCTCCGAGAAGAACTGGCTGGTGGCGAGACCCGCGAGCAGCCCGAGCGCCACGCCGGCGACGGCCGAGACCACGACACCCAGCACGTCGTGGTCCTCCCGATCTGCGTCGACGAAGCGCCCGCCCCGTAGCACCCGTACTCTGTCCATAGTACAATTATAAGATTGAATGGAATTCTCTGGTATACGGACACGTACGCAGAATCTACCACAATTTGCGGCTCGCCCACCCAACTGTCGCGCATGCCTGACCAGATACAGCTCACGCTTCCCGACGGCTCCGTCCGCTCGGAGCCCGCCGGGACGACCCCGCGTGCGGTGGCCGAATCCATCGGTCCGCGTCTGGCCCGCGCCGCCGTCGCGGCGCGTGTGGACGGGGAGATCCGGGATCTCGACCGGCCGCTGGCGGGCGACGCCGCCTTCCAGTTGCTCACCGACCGCGACCCCGAGGCCCTCGACGTGCTGCGCCACTCGACGGCCCACGTGCTCGCGACCGCGGTGCGGGCGCTATTCCCCGAGGCGAACATCGGGTTCGGGCCGCCGATTGAGGACGGGTTCTACTACGACTTCGAGGTGCCGCGTCCCTTCACCCCCGACGACCTCGCCGCGATCGAAGAGAAGATGCATGAAGTGACCGCGGCGGACTACCCGTTCGTGCGGGAAGAGGTCGCGCAGGAGGAGGGACGGACGCGCTTCACGGACGACCCGCTCAAGCTCGAGCGTCTCGAGGAGTTCGGCGACGACGAGGTCATCTCAGTGTATTCCGACGGCCCGTTCGTCGACCTGTGCCGCGGCCCGCACCTGCCGAGCACGGGACGGATCAGGCACTTCAAGCTGTTGCACGCGGCCGGTGCGTACTGGCGCGGCGATTCGCGGCGCCAGATGCTCCAGCGCATCTACGGGACGGCGTGGTTCTCGAAGCAGGAGCTGGAGGACTACCTCCGCCGGCTCGAGGAGGCTGAGCGCCGGGATCACCGCACGCTGGGGAAGCAGCTGGACCTGTTCTCCGTCCAGGAGGACGTCGGCCCCGGCATGATTCTGTGGCATCCCAAGGGGGCGACGCTGCAGTTCGAGCTGCGCCGCTTCATCGAGGACGAGCTGCTCAAGCAGGGCTACGAGTTCGTCTACACGCCGCATATCACCCGGGAAGACCTCTTCGTGCGCTCGGGCCACCTGCCGATGTACGGCGAGCAGCAATTCCCGCCCATGGCGCCGGCCACCGGTGACGCGGAGGATGTGCGCTACCGCGTGAAGCCGATGAACTGCCCGATGCACACGCTGATCTATGCGGCCCGCCAGCGGTCGTACCGCGACCTGCCGGTCCGGCTGGCCGAGATCGCGAGCGTGTACCGCAACGAGCTGTCGGGTACGCTGCACGGCCTGCTGCGGGTCCGGGGCCTCACCATGGACGACGCGCACGTCTTCTGCCGGGAAGACCAGATCGAGGACGAGATCTACCGCATGCTCGATCTCACCGACCTGGTGTTGTCCCGGACGTTCGGCTTCGAGTATCGCATCGACCTCGCGACCCGGCCCGAGAAGAAGATCGGCGACGACGCGCAGTGGGAGCACGCGGAGCGGGCGCTCAGACGGGCGCTCGAGAGGCGCAAGGTCACGTTCGGCGTCGATGAGGGCGGCGGTGCGTTCTACGGTCCGAAGATCGACATCAAGCTGCGCGACGCGATCGGGCGCGAGTGGCAGGGCACGACCATCCAGCTCGACTACCAGCTGCCGGAGCGCTTCCAGCTCGAGTATACGGGCGCCGACAATCGCCCGCATCAGCCCGTCATGATCCACCGAGCCATCCTCGGCACCATCGAGCGGTTCGTCGGGTGCCTGATCGAGCACTTCACCGGCGCCTTTCCGGTGTGGATCGCGCCGGAGCAAGTCCGGGTGGTCCCCATCACCGACGAGCAGGCCGCCGCGGCGTGGGAGATCGCCGATCGGTATCGGGCCAGCGGGATCCGCGTGCACGTCGACGACCGCAGCGAGACGCTCAACTACCGGATCCGGGACGCGGAGATGGCGAAGGTGCCGTTCATGGCCGTCGTCGGGAAGCGCGAAGTGGAGAACGGTACCGTGGCCGTTCGCGTGCGCGGTGCCGGCAAGAAGCAGGACGTCGTGGCGGTCGAGACCTTCGAGCAGCGGGTGACCGACCTCATCCAGACCCGCGCGCTGGAGCTGGCGTAGCGGCCACGCATCACCCCGATCGTCGGGGGCGGCCAACGCGCCGCCGCCCCCGCGATCGTTCTTGAGCCCCCCCTACCAGACCGTTAACTTGAGTCGGAATGCAGGGCCGGAGGTCTGACATTCCTCGGGAGCGAGGGGAACGAGGGGAGGAGCCAACCGTGAGTAAGGATACGACCCCTGTCATCATCAGCGCCGCCAGGACCCCCGTCGGGAGGTTTCTCGGTGGCCTGTCGCCGCTGCCAGCTACGCGGCTCGGCGCCATCGCGGTACAAGAGGCGGTAAAGCGATCCGGAATCGACGGCGGGGCCGTCGAGGAAGTCATCATGGGAATGGTCGTCCAAGGCGGCGCGGGCCAGGCGCCGGCGCGCCAGGCCGCCATCCATGGTGGGATTCCCGACGACACGCCGGCGTTGACGGTGAACAAAGTGTGCGGTTCCGGTCTGAAGGCCGTGATGCTCGGCGCCCAGGCGATCAAGGCGGGCGATGCGCACTGCATGGTGGCCGGCGGGATGGAGTCTATGTCGAATGCCCCGCACTACCTGTACGGGCTGCGCACGGGCGTGAAGTACGGCGACCACAAGATCGTGGACGGACTGCAGTTCGACGGCCTGTGGTGCTCGTTCGGTGACAACGTGATGGGCTCCTACGCGGAGTACACGGCCGACAAGGCCGGCATCACGCGTGAGGAGCAGGACCAGTTCGCGTTCGACAGCCATCAAAAGGCCGTGGCGGCAATCGACGGCGGCAAGTTCACCGAAGAGATCGTGCCCGTGGAGGTACCCGGTCGCAAGGGCAAGGTCACGATCGTTGACACGGACGAGGGTCCGCGCAAGGACACGTCGGTCGAGGCGCTGGGCAAGCTGAGGCCGGCGTTCCAGAAGGACGGGAGCGTGACGGCCGGCAACGCACCGGGCCTGAACGACGGTGGCAGCGCGATCGTGGTGACGTCCGAGGCGTTTGCCGAGGCCAATGGACTGACGATCGTCGCACGCATTACCGGCTACACCAGCGCGGGCGGTCCGCCGAAGGAGCTCTTCTTCGCTCCCATCAGGGCGGTGGAGCAGCTCATGTCCAAGACCGGAACGAAGATCGACTCGTACGATCTGATCGAAGCCAACGAGGCATTTGCCGTGCAGGCGCTCGCCGATGGGCGGGGGCTGGGCTGGGACTGGGACCGGGTGAACGTGCACGGCGGGGCGGTTGCCCTCGGACATCCCATCGGCGCGAGCGGCGCGAGAATCCTCACGACGCTGCTGTACGGTATGCAGGACCGGGATGCGTCGACGGGGTTGGCAACCCTGTGCCTCGGTGGCGGCAATGCCGTCGCCCTCAGCGTGGAGCGTGCGTAGATGGAGCAGATCAAGACTGCCCGGCTCGTCATGACCCCAGGCGCCGTCGCGCGCCGTGCCCTCGCGGTCGCGCTCGGCGCGGCGCTGGTCGCCGTGAGCGCCCAGTTCGCCGTGCCGTTGCCCGGTACGCCGGTGCCTGTCACCCTGCAGGTCCCGGCGGTGCTGATCGTCGGCGGGCTGCTCGGTCCTCGTCTCGGTGCGCTGAGCATGGGCCTGTACCTCGCCATCGGCGCGGCCGGATTGCCGGTGTTCGCCCCGACCGGCGTGCCCGGGCTCGCGCGGCTGTTCGGCCCCACGGGGGGATACCTGCTGGCGTATCCGCTGGCGGCTGCGGTCGTCGGCGTCCTCGCGGGACGTGGTCGCTCCTGGGGAGCTATCGCGCTTGGGCTCATCGGTGGGCTGGCGGTGATCCATGCGGGCGGCATTGCCCAACTCGCGATTCTGAGTGGTGATGTCCGGACGGCCGTTGCTCTGGGATCGGTGCCGTTCCTGCTACTGGATGTGGTCAAGCTGTTGTTCGCCGGACTGATTATCCGGCGCTTCGCAAAGACGACGCGCGCTCTCGTTTGAGAGCGCGCGTCGTCGTTTCGGCGGTCGGCGCCGTCCTGGCCTACTACGGGCTGATAGCGGTGATCGCCATCGGCATCGGGGCGGTGCAGCCCAATGCCTGGAACGACGGCCGCCTCGGTGTCGCGGCGGCAACGCTGCCGGTTCTCGTGGCGGCGCTGCTCGTGAATGGCGCGTTCGTCGCGCGCGGCTGGTCGTCGATGCGCCAAGTGCGGTGGCCGTCGGCTCGCCCCGCGGCGGCGGCGCTCGTCGGCGGGTTCGGGATCGGCCTCGCGATGGCGGCACTCGCCCTGGCACTGGCAGTGGTGGGCGGAGGAGCGCGGCTGCTCCTCACGGGTGAGCCGGTGGGTGCCTACGTCGGGGCAGCGGCCGCGCTCGCGCTCGGCCTGGCCGTAGCGGCGCTGGCTGAGGAGTTGCTGTTTCGTGGCTTTCCGCTGGCACGGCTGGCGGAGCCACTCGGCCGGGTGGGTGCGAGTGTGCTGCTCGCGTTCGCGTTCGCGGCGGTGCATCTCGCCAACCCGGATGTGTCGACGCTGGGACTGGCAAACATCGTCCTCGCGTCGCTGGTGTTGAGTGCGGCGTTCTTCACGCCCGGCGGCCTGCCGCTGGCGTGGGGCGTGCACTGGGGGTGGAACGGCGGGCTGGCTCTGGGGGCAGACGCTCCGGTGAGTGGTCTCACCTTCGATGTGCCCGCGTTGGAGTTCTACACCGGACGGACGCCGTGGCTGACCGGAGGTGCGTTCGGGCCCGAGGGAGGGCTCGCGGCTTCGGGGGCCATGGCGCTCGCGTTGATCTGGCTCGGCCGACGGGCGGCCGCGGTCGGGAAGGGAGAGCCGACATGAAGAACGTAGCAGTGATCGGGGCAGGGACGATGGGCAACGGGATTGCGCACGTCTTCGCTGGCAACGGGTGGAATGTCACGCTGATCGACGTCGTCGAGCAGCAACTGGAGAAAGCACTGGCGACCATCGGCAAGAACATGGATCGCCAGATCAAGAAGGGGAAACTCTCGGAGGACGACAAGCAGGCGGCGCTCGATCGGATCACGACCGCCACCTCACTGGACGGTGCGTCCTCGGCGGAGCTGGTCATCGAGGCGGCGAGCGAGCAGGCTGACCTCAAGTTCGACGTCTTCCGGCAGCTCGATCGCATCGCCCCGGCGGGGGCGATCCTCGCCACGAATACCTCGTCGATCTCCATCACCGAGATCGCGGCCCACACCGAGCGGCCCGACAAGGTGATCGGGATGCACTTCATGAACCCGGTCCCGATGATGCAGCTGGTCGAGATCATTCGCGGACTCGGCACCAGCGGCGAGACGACGGCCACAGTCATGGAGACGGCGTCGGGGCTCGGCAAGACGCCGGTCGAGGTGAACGACTACCCGGGCTTCGTGGCCAACCGGATCCTGATGCCGATGATCAACGAGGCGGTGTACTGCGTGATGGAAGGGGTCGCCACCCCGGAGGACGTGGACACCGTCATGAAGCTGGGCATGAACCATCCGATGGGGCCGCTGGCGCTGGCCGACCTGATCGGGCTCGACGTGTGCCTGTTCATTCTGGAGGTGATGCACGAGGGCCTGGGTGATCCGAAGTACCGGCCATGCCCGCTGCTCCGGAAGATGGTCGCCTCCGGCCGGCTGGGCCGGAAGAGCGGCCAGGGGTTCCATGACTATCGTTGAACCGCTGCTGCTGGACGCGAGCGAGGAGTGCCGCGAGATCGTCGGCCTCGCTCGTGAGTTCGCCCGGCAGGAGATTGCGCCCTACGCCCCGGAGTGGGACCGGGAGAAGCACTATCCCGCCGACGTGATGGGGAAGCTCGCCGAGCTGGGATTCTATGGGCTGCGCATTCCGGAGGAGTACGGGGGCCTCGGGCTGGATACGTTCACGTACCTCACCGTGCTCGAGGAGCTGGCGGCGGCCGATGCCGGTACGTCGATCGCGCTCTCGGTCCACAACTCCCTGCCGGTCTCGATGCTGCTCGCCTGCGCCTCGGAGGAGCAGCGTCGGCGCTGGCTTCCGCCGATGGCGAGCGGGGAGGTGCTCGCCGCGTTCTCGCTCTCGGAGGCCGACTCGGGTTCCGATGCGGCGAGCATCCGCGCCCAGGCCCGGCGCGACGGTGACACGTGGGTGCTGAGCGGCGAGAAGGCGTGGGTGACCAATGGGGACACGGCACAGCTCGTGGTCACCGTGGTCCGCACCGACACCCCCGACGACCGTCGTGGCCGCCGGGGGATTTCCGTCTTTCTGGTGCCGGCGGATGCCGAGGGGGTGGAGCCGGGCAAGCCGGAGGACAAGATGGGCCTGCGATCGTCGCGCACCACCACGGTGATGCTGCGCGACGTGCGGTTGTCGGACGAATACTTGCTTGGGAAGGAGGGCGAGGGGTATCTCTATGCGCTCCGGGCCCTGGACAACGGCCGCATGGGCGTCGCCGCTCAGGCGATCGGTGTCGGCCGTGGAGCGCTGGAGCACGCCATCCGCTACGCTGAGGAGCGCCAGCAGTTCGGGAAGCCGCTCAAGGACTTCCAGGCGATCAGCTTCAAGCTGGCGGATATGACGACCCGCCTCTCGGCGGCACGGGCCCTGCTGTTCGAAACGGCCCGAGCGGTGGAGGCGGAGCGATCGGTAACCGAGCGCGCGAGCATGGCCAAGTTGTTTGCCACCGAGAGCGCCATGTGGGTGACGAACCAGGCGGTACAGATCTACGGAGGCTATGGCTACATGCGCGACTATCCTGTTGAACGGCTGTTTCGCGACGCAAAGGTGACGGAAATCTATGAAGGCACGAGCGAAGTCCAGCGAATCGTCATTGCACGGGGGCTCTACCCCAGGTAGAGCGGAAATCACCAAATCCTTGGACGACGGCTTGTTTGAACTGATCGGCGAGCACCGCCACGAGCAGGTGAGCATCTGGTACGATCGCGATGCCGGCTACAAGGGCATCATTGCGATCCACAGCACCATGCTCGGACCCGCGCTGGGCGGGACGCGCATGTGGAGCTACGAGAACGATCTCGAGACCCTGATCGACGTGCTGCGGCTGTCCCGCGGCATGACCTACAAGGCGGCCCTCGCCGGCCTGAATCTCGGCGGCGGCAAGAGCGTCATCGTCGGCGACCCGAACCACAAGGAGCGGGCGCCGATCTTCCGCGCGCACGGGCGCCACGTCCAGTCCCTCGGGGGGCGCTACATCACCGCGGAGGACGTCGGCACCAGCACTGCCGACATGGAGTTCATCCGAGAGGAGACACCGCATGTGGTCGGCCTGGCCGGCCGCTCCGGCGACCCCTCTCCGGTCACGGCCCTGGGCGTGTACCGCGGTATGAAGGCCTGTGCCCAGGTCGCGTACGGCAGCGATGACCTGTCCGGGAAGACCGTGACGGTGCAGGGCACGGGCCATGTGGGATACTATCTGTGCAAGCACCTGCACGAGGAAGGCGCGAAGCTGATCGTCAGCGACATCGACAATGACAAGCTCAAGGCGGTGATGGAGGAGTTCGGTGCGGTCGCGGTCGCGCCGCGCGACATCTACGGGGCCAATGCCGACATCTTCGCGCCGTGTGCGCTGGGAGCGGTGATCAACGACGACACGATCCCCGCCCTCAAGGTCGACATCGTCGCCGGTGCGGCGAACAACCAGCTCGAGGAGGAGCGGCATGGGGACATCCTCCACGAGCGCGGCGTCATTTACGCGCCCGATTACGCGATCAATGCCGGGGGCCTGATCAACGTGAACGCGGAAGTTGAGGGGTGGTCGCTCGAACGCTCGCATACGAAAGCGGGCGAGATCTACGACACGATTCTCCGCGTCCTGCAGCTGGCAAGCGAGCAGGGGATACCGACGTACCGAGCGGCTGACCGGCTGGCGGATCAGAGGATCACCGAGGCCATGGCCGCCAAGGCCTGACCTTTCGAAGCGGGGTTCGCATGGCTGACCACGCAACACGGATGCGGGCGCTCAAGGCGGCCGATCCGACCGTCTACGAGTTGATCCAGCAAGAGACGGCTCGGCAGGAGACCGGGCTCGAGCTGATTGCCAGCGAGAACTTCGTCTCGCGAGCGGTGCTCGAGGCCATGGGGTCCGTGCTCACGAACAAATACGCCGAGGGGTATCCCCGCCGGCGCTACTACGGCGGCTGTGAAGTCGTGGATGAAATCGAGCAGCTCGCGATCGACCGGGCGCTCGAGCTGTTCGGGGCCGAACATGCGAACGTCCAGCCGCACAGCGGGGCCCAGGCCAACATGGCCGCGTACCTGGCGGTGATGGAGCCGGGCGACACGCTGATGGGCCTGATGCTGCCGCACGGCGGGCACCTCACCCACGGGGCGAAGGTGAACGCCAGTGGGCGTCTCTTCCGCGCAGTGCAGTACGGCGTGGACGAGGCGACGGGGCTCTTCGATCTCGACGGCGTGCGAGCGCTGGCACGGGAGGAGCGACCCCAGCTCATCATTGCGGGCGGCAGCGCCTATCCGCGCCACATCGACTTCGCCGGCTTCGCGGACATCGCCCGCGAGGTCGAGGCGACGTTCATGGTGGACATGGCGCATTTCGCGGGCCTCGTGGCCGCCGGCGTCTGTCCGTCCCCTGTCCCGCACGCGGACGTCGTCACCAGCACCACGCACAAGACACTGCGCGGCCCGCGCGGCGGGTTCACGCTCTGCCGCGAAGCGCTGGGCAAGGCCGTCGACAAGCAGGTGTTTCCCGGCACGCAGGGCGGGCCATTGGAGCACGTGATTGCCGCAAAGGCCGTCGCGTTCGCCGAGGCCCTGACGCCCGAGTTCCGGACCTACGCGGCCCAGGTCGTGGCCAACGCCCGGACCCTGGGCGAGGTGCTGGTCGAGCGGGGGTATCGCCTGGTCTCGGGTGGGACCGACACCCATCTCCTGCTGGTGGATCTGCGGGATCGGGAGTGCACCGGCAAGGAGGCCGAGGAGGCGCTCGGGCGTGCCGGCCTGCACGTGAACAAGAACACCGTGCCCGGCGACCCGCGCTCGCCGTTCGTGACGAGCGGCATCCGGATCGGGACGTCGGCCCTCACCACGCGGGGCATGGGTGCGGAGGAGATGCGGCATGTCGCCGCATGGATCGACGACGTGCTGCAGGATCCCACGGACGCGACGATCGAGCGGGTGCACCGGGAGGTGCTCGAGCTCGCGCAGGGGTTCCCACTGTACGGCGTCCCGGCGGGAGTGACCTGATCCCCTTGCCTCAGGGGAGTTCGGTCACCAACTATTCGGTGTGCACGAGCTACAGCTAGCAGGCGAGATCGTCGACCGGATCCGGGAGCGGGACGGTCGCTACCACGAGCGGGCGTACCTGTTCGTGCTGGCGGCGCTCGAGTTCTGCCAGCGGCGACGCAAGGTGCGCGGGCACATCTCCGGAGGAGAGCTGGCCCACGCGTGCCGGGAGTTCGCGCTGGAGCAGTTCGGGCTCACGGCCCGAACGGTGCTGTCGCATTGGGGCGTCGAGTCGACGGAGGACTTCGGTCGGATCGTGTTCGTCCTCATCGACGTGGGGCTCCTGACGCAGCACCCGACCGATCGGGTGGAACATTTCGAGGATGTGTTCGATTTCGCGCAGGCCTTCGAGGGGGAGTACCCCTGGGCGGGGATCGTGCGCGCGGATACGGGTGGAGGACGGTGAACGCAGCCCGCGCGGCGCGGGTACTGTGTGTGTGTGTGTGCTGAGAACCGCCGAGGTCGGCGAATTGGGGAGGGAGGAGTCGCATGGAGGAGAGACAGTTCCCCGCGTGCCTCAAATGCGAGAAGGGGGTGTTGATTCCGCTTTCGGATTACGGGCGCGACGGTGCGCCGATCCAGTACAAGGCTTGGGCGTGCACGAGTCCGGAGTGCGGCTTCAACCTGCGGATCGACAACGGTGAGATTTCCTTCGGCCGCGTCATCGGCCAGAGCTTCAAGTAGCCGACGCGCCCCGACTCGCCGCCATCGCCCACCTCAGGCACTCGCCGCCCGGCGCGTCGATCCCCGACCGCCGCGCGACCATCGACCCTCCGGTCGCCGAGGCCTGAGCCGTCCGGAACCATGTTCCTACCCGTTCTGAACGCTACGCAGGCCGCCGAGTGGGACGCGCGTGCCCGAGAGGAGCACGGCGTGCCGAGTCGCGTGCTCATGGAAGCGGCGGGCCGGGCGGTCGCCGCCGTTCTGGCGCGCACTCATGCCGACGCGCTGCATGAGGGCGTGCTCGTGGTGGCCGGGCACGGCAACAACGGTGGGGACGGATGGGTCGCCGCACGGGCGTTGCATGCGCTGGGCGTGCGCGTGCGCGTGGCCGAGCTGAATCACGATCGATCGCCCGACTGCGCCGCCAACCGCACCCTGGCCCTCGCCGACGGGGTCGAGACGATCGCGGCCGACGACGACTGGCCGCGCGCCGGTATCGTGGTCGATGCGCTGCTGGGCACGGGTGCATCCGGTGCGCCCCGCGGTGACATCGGGGCGCTGGCGGCGAAGGTGGCCCGGCACGACGGTCCGGTGGTGGCGGTGGACGGCCCGACCGGTCTCGATCTCACCACCGGCGAAGCGCACGGCCCCGTGCGGGCGACGCTGACCGTCACCTTCGGCGGCGCGCGCCGTGGGCACCTGCTCCAACGCGACTGGTGCGGCACCATCGTCGTCGCCGACATCGGATTCCCACCGCCGCACCCCGACTGGCCGGCGCTGTTCACCCACGACGACGCCCGCCGGCTGCTGCCCCCGTTCGCGGCCGACATGCACAAGGGTGACCGGGGCCGGATCGTGGTGGTGGGTGGTGCGGAGGGCATGGCCGGCGCGGCGCTGCACGCCGCATCGGCGGCCTTCGCGGTGGGAGCGGGTCTCGTCAAGCTGGCCGCGCAGGCCCCCACGGTACAGGCCGCGCAGGCCACGCTGCCCGACGCGCTGACGGTGACGAGCACCTTGGGCCCCACGCTGGAGCCGGCCCTCGAGGAAGCGCTCGGCTGGGCCGACGCGGTCGTGCTCGGACCGGGGCTCGGTCGGGGGGAGGAGCGCACCGCCTTCGTCGAGGCGGTGCTCGACCGGCTCGCGTGCCCCGCGGTCATCGATGCCGACGCGCTGCACACCGGCAAGGAAGCCCTTGGTGCCGGCGCCGCGCCGCGCGTGTTCACCCCCCACCCGGGCGAGTTCCGAGCGGCGATCCCCGAGCTGGCCGGGCTGCTCGACCAGGACCGCTTCGGTGCCGCGGCCGGGGCGCCCGATGCCCTGGCGTCTTCGGCGACCGTGCTGCTCAAGGGCGTGCCTACGGTGATCGCCACTCCCACGGAGGCGCTCCGGGTCGTGGCCACGGGCAACCCCGCACTGGCTACCGGTGGCAGCGGCGATCTGCTGTGCGGCTTCATTGCGAGCTTCCTCGCACGCGGGCTCGCGCCCCACGACGCCGCGGGACTCGGGTCCTACACGCTCGGCCGTGCGGCGGAGTTGGCCTCCGAGCAGCTCACCGTGCGGGCCACCCGGCCCGCCGACGTGCTTGCGGCGGTTCCGGAACTGTGGCACCGGCTCGCCGCACCGCCCACCGTCGAGCCGCCCGTGTTGTACGAGTTCCCCGCGCCCGCACTCGTCTGATGCCCCGCGCCGCCGGGATCCTCCTTGCGGCCGCCGCGGTACTCGGGGCCGGCAACGCAGCCGCCCAGCATCCCTCGTCCCGCTGGCGTCCCGAGGAGCGCGTCGTGGTGGGTGACTACAGCGTCGTGCTGGCACTCGCGGGCGGGCGCGATCTGCTCTACGTCTTCACTCCCGACGGCATCGGCGTGTACGACACGCGGCTCGACCGTTGGGAGCTGCCGCTCCCGCTCCCACCGGGCTTCGCACCGCCCATCGGCAGCCCCGCCATCGTCGATCCGATGGATCGCTCCGTATGGCTGGGAACGCAGTCGGGCCTGCTGCACTACGACCCGCGACTCGAGCTGGTGGAGTCGGTTGCGGTGCCGGGCGGCGTCGTCGACATCATGTTCGATCGGGACGACACGTTCGTCGGACTGTACGCGCGCAGCCCTTACCGCTGGTATATGGTGCAGCGCGGCAGCGGGATCCTCATGGATGTCGCGAGTCTACCTCCGCCCGAGCAACAGATCCGGTCGACCAGCCTGGAGGCGGTCATGCACCGCGATCCGGGGCTCGTGGCGCGCTCGCCGCTCGCGCTGACCGACGAGCGACTGCGCGACTATCGCTACACGGCGGCGGCCGAGTTGCAGCTCACCGAGGAGCTGTTCCTCGGCACCGACGGCATGGGCGTGCTGTTCGTGGACCCCGTCACGCGGGCGTTCGAGCGCCTCGCCTTCGGCCTGCTCGACCGGAACGCCGCATCGCTGGTCGTCGTGGACGATGTGGTCGTCGTGGGTGCCAGCGGCCGGGGACGTCGCTGGGGACTCACGCTCATGAGTCGGGATCTCCAGCGCTTCCGGTACGAGGAGGGTCCGGCGGCCACCGGCTATCGGTTCCGGCGCGTGCTCGACCTGGCCGCCGACGGCGAGGCCGTGCTGGCAGCCACCGAGCGCGGTGCCTGGCGCATCGGCCCGGACGGGCGTGCGGCGCGGCTCGCGCCGGAGCTGGTGGGTGACGCCGTGGGCGTGTTCACGGTTGCCCGCAACCCCGCCGGCATCTGGGCCGGCACGGAGCGCGGTCTCCTGTTCGTGGACGACGCGGGGGACGGCATGCTCGTGGATGCCCGGGTGCGCGAGCCGATCTACGCGGTGCTGGCACTCGCCGACACGGTGTGGCTCGGCGGCGTGCGCGGACTGGCGTTCGTGGCACCCGGTGCTGACGAGATCCTGGTGCCGGGAGCCGTGGTGGACGATCCGTGGCTGCGCGACGCCGTGATCGCCCTCGCCGAGAGCGACGGGATGTTGGTGGCCGCAACGCGGGATCGCGTCGGCTGGCGGGATGCCGGCGGCGTGTGGACGGTGGAGCGCTCCCTTGGTGGGGAGGTCGGGCGGATCATCGCCCTGGCGTCGGATGCCGAGGGGGTCTGGATCGCCGGTACGAGCGGCGTCGTCCGGTTCCAGCCCGGTCGGGGCACGTTCCCGCTGGCCCTGCGCCGTGACGACCTGCCGGGCGAGCCGTGGGATGTGGCGGTCGACGAGCGGTTTCTGTGGATCGCCACCGATCGTGGGGTGGTGCGCTTCGAGACGCGGGTGTTGCCCCGATGAGTGACGTGCACACCGCACTCGGCGAGGGAGGGGAGTTCGATCGGATCCGGGCTATCTGGCGGCGCCTCGGTGACCGGGCGGCACCCTCGGGCGACGACTGCAGCTTCGTCGCCGTCCACGGCCGACAGCTCGCGCTCTCCACGGACATGGCCGTCGAGGGCGTGCACTTCCACGCCCACTGGCTCGCGCCGGAGGAGCTGGGCTGGCGGATCGCCGCCGCCGCCCTCTCGGATCTCGCGGCCGTCGCCGCAGAGCCCGAGGGGCTCCTCGCCAGTCTCGGGGCGCCCCCCGAGTGGCGCGGTGACCACCTCGCCGCACTCATGGACGGCATGGCGTCCGCGTGCGATTCGGTGGGTGCCACGGTCCGCGGCGGCGACATCGTGCGCAGCGAGCGCCTGGTGGTGGACGCGGTGGTGTTCGGGGTGGCGGAGCGTCCGTTGTTCCGCTCCGGTGCGGCCCCGGGCGACGGGCTGTGGGTGACCGGTGCCCTCGGTGCACCCGCGACGGCGGTGCGCGCGTGGCTCGACGGTCGTAACCCTTCGAGCGAGGCTCGCACGCGGTTCGCGCGGCCGGTGCCCCGCGTCGTAGAGGCCCGGTGGCTGCAGGAGGCCGGCGCTGCGGCACTGATCGACCTGAGCGACGGACTGCTCCCCGACGCGGGGCACCTGGCCGCGGCGTCGGCGGTGGCCTGCCGCATCGAGGCGGAACGGGTCCCGATCCACGCTGGTGCGGACGGCCGCGACGATGCGCTCGTCGGGGGCGAAGAGTACGAGCTGTTGTGCGCACTGCCCGCGGCGTTCGACGAGAGCGGCGCGGCGGCGTTCCGCGAGCGGTTCGGCATCGCGCTCACCCGCGTGGGGCTGGTGGAGGCCGGGTCGGGTGTGCGGGTGTTCGACGGTGAACGACCCGTGCCACCGCCGCGCGGTTACCTGCACTTCGAGGACTGATCGTGCGCCCGATCCGCTATCTCATCGTGCTGTTCGTGGTCACCGTGTACTACGGGATGAAATGCATCATTGCCGCGTACCTGCGCGTGCCGAACCGGCCCGGCGGCGTGTACGATCAGGCGGGACGGCGGTGGGGCCGCGGGCTGTTGTGGGGTGCGGGGGTGAAGGTCCACACCGTGGGACTCGAGCACGTGCCGGACGACCGGCCCGTCGTGTACGTCTCCAACCATCAGTCGTTCTTCGATATCTTGGCACTCGCGGCGACGGTCCCGGGCATGATGCGGTTCGTGGCCAAGCGCGAGATGGAGAAGATCCCGATCCTAGGCCCGGCCATGAAGGCGGCCGGTCAGATCTTCATCGACCGGCACAACCGCGCGAAGGCGTTCGAGGCGTACGAGGAGGCGGCGCAGGCGGTGCACGCCGGGATGAATGCCGTCGTGTTTGCTGAGGGCACGCGCAGCCGAACCGGTGCACTGCAGCCGTTCAAGAAGGGACCGTTCGTGTTCGCAATCGCCTCCCAGGTACCGGTGGTGCCGGTGTACTGCGCGGGCACGTTCGATATTCTGAGGAAGGGGAGCATCTGGGTGCGGCCCCACCCGATTACGCTGTACTTTGGAGAGTTGATACCCACCGAGGGGCTGACCTACGACGACCGCGAGGCGCTGCTGGAGCGGACCCGTGGGGTCATCGTGGGATTTCGCATTGACGCTGGGGAAGACGAAAGGTAGGTTCCGCGGCCCTATGAGCACCATTATCGATATCACGGCACGGGAGATCCTGGATTCCCGCGGGAATCCCACGATCGAGGCGGAGGTGCGGTTGGCAAGCGGCGCGATGGGGCGCGCGGCGGTACCGAGCGGCGCCTCCACCGGCGAGCACGAGGCGGTCGAGTTGCGGGATGGCGACGCCGACCGGTACATGGGCAAGGGTGTCCTGCAGGCGGTGCAGCACGTCACCGAAGTGATCGGCCCCAGGCTCGAGGGGATGGAGGCGGTCGACCAGATGGGCATCGACTACGAGATGCTCGACATGGACGGCACGCCGAACAAGAGCAACCTGGGTGCCAACGCGATGCTTGCCGTCTCGCTTGCGGTGGCCCGCGCGGCAGCCGAGGACCTCGGGCTGCCGCTGTACCGCTACCTCGGCGGGCCGATGTCGAGCGTGCTGCCCGTTCCCATGATGAACATCGTGAACGGCGGCGCCCACGCGTCCAACAATGTCGACGCGCAGGAGTTCATGGTGGTGCCGGTGGGGGCGGAGGAGTTCGAGGACGCGCTCCGGATGGGCGTCGAGGTGTTCCACGCGCTCAAGAAGGTACTGAGCGGGCAGGGGCTGTCGACGGCCGTCGGTGACGAGGGCGGATTCGCGCCCATGCTGCCGAGCAACGAGTCGGCGATGGACGCGATCCTCGAGGCGATCGAGCAGGCGGGCTATCAGCCGGGCGACGACGCGGCCATCGCGCTCGACGTCGCGGCCAGCGAGTTCTTCGAGGACGGGGCGTACGTGTTCAAGAAGGGCGACGGGTCGCGGCGCTCGGCGGAGGAGATGATCCGGCTGTACGAAGGCTGGCTCGAGCGGTACCCCATCGTGTCGATCGAGGACGGGCTGGCGGAAGACGACTGGGACGGCTGGCGGGCGCTCACTGATGCGCTGGGCGAGCGGGTCCAGCTCGTGGGTGACGACCTGTTTGTGACCAACACCGAGCGGTTGGCCCGGGGGATCGAGGACGACATCGCCAACGCTATCCTCATTAAGGTGAATCAGATCGGCACGCTCACCGAGACGCTGCAGTGCATCGAGCTGGCCAAGGGGGCGAGCTACAGCACGGTGATCTCGCACCGCTCGGGCGAGACGGAAGACCCGTTCATTGCCGATCTCGCGGTCGCGACCGATGCCGGGCAGATCAAGACCGGCAGCGCCTCGCGCAGCGATCGGATGGCCAAGTACAACCAGCTGCTGCGGATCGCCGAGGACCTGGACGACTTCGGCGTGTACCCCGGCACCTCGATCTACGGCCGGTGAGCTGGGGTCGCTGGATCGCGGCGGCCGCTCTGGTGGGCGGGCTCTCCTTTGGGCTCATGGGCGGCGAGTACTCCGCACTGGACTCGCGGTCGATCCGCCGGCAGATCCGTGTGGAGCAGCGGGCGATCGAGCGGCTCACCGCTGAGGTGGACAGTTTGGAGGCGCTGGCGACCGCACTCGAGACGGATCCGTTCGTGCAGGAGAAGCGGGCGCGCGAGCGGCTGGGCATGATTCGGGACGGTGAGATGCTGTACACGATCGAGCCGGTGCGGTGACTGGAGAGGGAGCAGGGATCTAGGTAATTTTGGGCGTGGGCTCGAGGGGAAAAGGGAAGGGGGAAAGGGGAAGGGGCCCTCATTTGTGGCGGAGTAGCTCAGCTGGTTAGAGCAGCGGAATCATAATCCGCGTGTCGGGGGTTCGAGTCCCTCCTCCGCTATGCAT
>JBDGYA010000010.1:0-89044 GCA_039584325.1 Gemmatimonadota bacterium | reverse complement strand
GGCCCGGTTGGCCAAGACGGTTAATTACGATAGATTCATTCGTCTTTCAGATCCTTTGACCGGGGCCCGCCGCCCGAGAGGGTTTGCGACGTTGGCTCGTTCTCGGTCTCCCGGGAGGCAGTATGCTCGATCGAGTGCTCCAGACTGTGCGAATGGTCGTCCTGGCAACGATGGTCGTCGGTATCGCCGCATGGTGTGCGGTAGATCTACGCCAGGGGATGACCGTCTTGCTCATGGTCGTGACTGTCCCCCCCCTCACGCTGCTCGTGAAGACGGGGGTCGAAGGCGCCCTGGTGTTCATCGACGACCGCCTGCATCCACGCGAACGGTCGTAGCCCACCCGCGTGCTCCGCGGAGCGCGCTGAGCCGGTTGACGCATTTGAGCGCTGATCGCTGCCCGGCCCGCCAGTGCACCGTGTGTGACCCTCCTCACAACTGAAGGGGTCTTATCCCGACTACTATTCTCGTGATTAGCCGGGACCGGTCCCGGTTTGCCTCTGACGGGAGGTGAAGGATGGAGCTGTCGAGTTGCACCGCGGCGACCGTGCGCGGCACGGCAATCGCCGCTTTCGCCCTGGTGACGATGGGGTGCACGGATGAAGCGTCGGATCCGGTGGGCCCCGGAGACGGTGATCCTCCCACGTCCGTCACGTTCGCCGGGGCCGTCCAGCCGATCTTCACCAGCAATTGTGCCTTTGCGGGGTGCCATGCGGGGGCCGCGCCGCAGATGGGTATGGATCTGAGCGCCGGGGCGGCGTACGCCAACATCGTGGGGGTAGGCTCGGTGCAGCTCCCGAGCATGGACCGGGTTGAGCCGGGGCAGCCGGATTCGAGCTACCTGGTGCTCAAGCTCGAAGGCAGGGCCGGTACGGTCGGCGGCGTGGGCACGCGTATGCCTCTCGGCGGCCAGTTGACCACCGCACAGATCGACACGATCAGGGTGTGGATCTCCGGCGGTGCACTTGAGAACTAGCGAGGCGACCGTGAACGGGAACGATCCCTTCACCAACCATCGACGGACCCGTGGCACGGCCGCGGGACGATCGCGTGTGCAACGCTCGGCGCTTTGTCTCACGCTGGCCCTGTCGTTTGGGGTGGGAAACACGGCGCCCTCGATGGCGCAGGAACAGCCAACCCCGCGGAGTGGGTTCTGGGCAAACGGCGGCCTGGGCATGGCTCTGGGGGCAGCGGGCTGCAACGTCTGCACGGGCAGTCGGGAGGTTGGTGTTGCCGCGACGCTCGGCGGAGGAATGGTGCTGACTCCGGCATTCGCCCTCGGGCTCGACGCGAATGGCTGGACTGCGAGCGCCGGAAACGTCGACCTCAGGATGGGTTCGGTCACCGGGGTGTTGTTGTGGTACCCAAACCCGCGTTCCTCCTGGTACTTCAGCTTCGGCACGGGCCTCGTGTGGTACCGCGCGGCCGACGACGATCCCGACGGGACCCCCATCACGTCTCAGAGCCTGGGCCTCCGAGTAGGTCTCGGCTATGACGTTCCGTTGTCCGAGCAGTTTGCCGTCACGCCGTTCTTCAACTTCGTCGGCTCGATGGGCGCGGATCTCACCGCCGAGGGCGAGAGCCTGACCGGCACGCGCCTGACCCTGTTACAGCTCGGCGCCAGCATCACGTATCGGTGAGGGACACCATGCAACGAACGATCGATACCACGATCTCTGGAGGTCGGACGATGATGGGAGGGAAGGTAGTCCCGTGGCTCATGCGGTTCGCCCTGGCCGGGTTGGTGTTTGGCACCGTTGCGTGCGGTGATTCGGACCTTGCCGCACCCGATGACGCTCCGTCTGGGGTGAGCCGGGCTTTTGGAATCTGGGCACCGGGCGCGAACGACACGTGCACGCCCGAGATCCACGATCGTTATGGCACCGTGGGGCCCGATGGCAAGCTCTACCCCACCTGGCATCCGCCCACCGATCCGGAGACTGGGTGCACGTTCGGGCACGAGCATGGGCGCGAGCCACGTGGCTCCGATCTGTTCGGTGCCATCGGCGCGGTTCCGTTCGGCTATGCCAACGAGGCCGGGGATCTGTTTGCACCCCATGTCGGCTACAAGGTCGAGTGGGAGAACGACGTCGAGATGTCGATGGGATTCGGCGACGTCGGGGACTTCCTGTTTCAGGCAACGTGTGACGTGCTGGTCTCGCTGCATCAGGGTAGCGCCGGAAGCGGGTCATTCGTCAACCCGCGTCACGAGCTCCAGTACCATGCGAAATGCAGTGATGGCACGGAGCTGCATCTTGCGATCATCACAACGATCGGACACGCTGGCAGCTTCAACCGATCGTGCGCGAGCGACGTCGAAATCGTCGTGGCGCCCGACCTCGACGGACCGGATGGCGGCGGTCGTCGGCTCATTCCCGACCGCACGTGCGTGGAGCGGCACATTCTCGTGCCCGAGGGTGAGCGCTCGAACTTCGGAGCGGGACTCCGGGAGAGTTGGCAGTTCTCGCAGAGCATCCGTTCGGACGACGGCCGCAGCCTCGCGAGTATCGGGCCGTACTTCAACGTGTTCAACCCGAGCCGCTACTACGACCCGAGCAGCCCGGATCTCGTTGGGCGGCCGATCGACCTGTGCTACGAGGTTACTGCCGACGGACGGCGGGCCCAGGGCGGCCTGTGCGACGAGTCGACCGCCGAGGGTACCATCGCCGGTATCACGTTCGACGATCCCCGTACGGCGTTCGACGGCGCGCGCCGCGACGTCGACATCAACGGCATCCGCATCCGGAACACCGAGGGACCGCGCGTGTGGTACACCGACGCGTATGGCAAGCACGGCCGTACCGAGCCGTTCACGGGGTCGATTCGGCAGGAAATCGCGACGATCGACAACGAAGGATTGACCCCCCGTGGGCCGAGCATTGGCCGCGATCGCGATTACGGTGGCACCGGCGTGCATCCGCCGAACTAGCGCGGGCGTCGGTTGGAGTGACGAAGGGCCGCCCTCGGGCGGCCCTTCGTATGTATGTGCCGGATGCGAGCCTGCTCACTCCTCCACGAGGATCAGGTACTTCGAGGCTTTCCAGAAGCCCTCGGGTGAGCCGATCCGGAGCGTCGGACCCATGACGCGCCCTTTTTCGTCCGGCGGCTCGGCGAGATAGAGCAGGTCCTGCCGCGACGCGATCCGATACCGCTTCTCAGGCGACGGCAGGGCAATCTCCGTGGTCTCCCACATGTTGACCGGCGTGAAGAGCGAAATATCGATTTCGCGCGCGGGTACCAGCGTCTCGCCGCGCTTGCCGAAGATGAACAGGAAGCGCGCCCCTCCCTCCTTCTCGACCACTCCCGCCTCGAGCAGCTGATCCTTGGTCCCGACGATGTAGTACACCGTTGAGGTAGCGGTCCTGAGGGTGTCCACCTCTGCCGACAGCGTGTCGACCGTCGCTGCGAGGCGCACCTTCTCGGTCTCGAGGCTCTGCACCTGCTCGGTCAGCGCCGCGATGTTGGTGCGTTGGGCCTCCAGCATGCGCTCGTAGTTGGTGATCGTCTCCTCGAGCTGCGTGCGCATGCTGTCCGAGACGCTCGTGAGCGAGCGGATGCGGCGTCGCGAGTTGTCGAGCCGAGTCGCGGTAGAGTCGAACCGATCGTTCAGGACGCGGATCTTCGTCAGCATGCTGTCCCGCGCGGCCTGCCGGGGCGACTCCGACTGCGCCAACTCGACGCCTTCGAGCTGAACGTCCGCCAATTCGGCATTCACGTCGCTCATGAGCTGCGCCAGGTCCGTCACCTCCTGCAGCAGGGTATCCCGCTGGGCGGCCGCCGCTTCCAGTTCGGCGATCCGCTCGCTGGGCGGACCGCACGCGACCACGCTGACCGCGACCAACCCTCCGACGAGAACGCGCAGTGTCTTCTGGCAATTGAACATGGTCATCGTCTCCTTCGCTGACATCGGCCCGATGTACCCCCAAAGGAGGCTGCGGGTTCGTCGAGCGTGGCGATCCTGATCTCGGTGGCGTAGGTTTCCCCGCTCGTCAACCTCATCAGACGACGCCCACCCAGATCCTGCCGGGAGGAACATGGCGCGACACGCCCTCTGGTTCACAATCCTGTTCGCAATGATGGCCCCGGCGCCCGGCGTTGGCCAGTCCACGGTCGTGCGCGCGTCCCGTATGCTCGACGTCGAGACCGGTACAATCCTCCGGGACGTCGCCGTCGTGATCGAAGGGGGACGGATCGTCTTGGTGGGACAAGCGGTGCCCCAGGACGACATCCGCCTCGTGGACCTGGGCGACGTCACGCTGCTTCCCGGACTGATGGACGCCCACACCCATCTGGGATATGACCTCGAGGGCGACTGGGTACACCGCCCGGTCAAGGAGACGGCGGCCGACATCGCGCTCCGGGCTGCGAAGAACGCGCGCCGCACGCTCATGGCCGGCTTCACCACGGTCCGCGACGTCGGCTCCGGTGGTTTCGCCGACGTCGCCCTCATGCGCGCCATCGAACGGGGGTTCGTGGACGGCCCGCACGTGGTTCCCGCCGGCCATGCCCTGGGTATCACCGGGGGGCACTGTGATCTCACGGGCTTCGCTCCGGGCATCGCCGAAACGGGCCCGGAGGAGGGTATCGCTGACGGGCCGGGTGAGGTGCTGCGGGCGCTGCGCTACCAGGTGAAGCACGGCGCGCAGGTGATCAAGATCTGCGCGACGGCCGGCGTGCTGTCGTTCGAGGGCCCGGTCGGTGCTCAGCAGTTCTCCGATGAGGAGATGCGCACGATCGTCGAGGAAGCGAGTCGGCACCGGCTGAAGGTGGCGGCACACGCACACGGGACGGACGGCATCAAAGCGGCAGTGCGGGCGGGCGTGGCATCGATCGATCACGGCTCTATGCTCGACGAAGAAGCGATCCAGTTAATGATCGAGCGGGGTACCTATCTCGTACCGACCTCGTACCTGGCCGGCGTGATCGACATGGACGCTCTCCCGCCCCCGATCCGGGCCAAGGCGGAATATGTGTTGCCCAGGGCGCGCGAGAGCCTGCGGATGGCAATCGCTGCCGGCGTCCGTATCGCGTACGGGACGGATGCGGGCGTGTTTCCGCACGGTGACAACGGCAAGGAGTTCGCGGTGCTCGTGGAGCGAGGCATGTCGCCGCTCCAGGCAATTCAGGCCGCGACCATCCGCGCCGCCGATCTGTTGAACGTGCCGGACCGCGGCCGTATCGCCGAGGGGTTGCGGGCGGACCTCGTTGCCGTGCGCGGGAACCCGCTGGACAGCATTCGGACCATGGAGGACGTGGTGTTCGTCATGAAGGGCGGGGTCGTCTTCAAGCGGCCGTCGTCCTGAGCCTGCCACTCTCGAGACTGTCGTCATGCCACGAGGACTCAGGATCGCCGCATTCGCCGCCGCCGGGCTCATGACCGGCCTGGCATGCGTCGTACTCGCACTGTACATCGTGGGGGGACGGAAGATCGGCCGGCAATTCTCGGTAGCGGACGAGACGGTCGCGCTCCCATCCGACACTGCATCGCTGGCGGAGGGTGAGCGTCTGTCGATCGTGCTCGGGTGCACGGACTGCCACGCCGCCAACCTCGCCGGCCGTGCCATGATCGATGCTCCGATCTTCGCGGTCCTGCCCGGCACGAATCTCACACGCGGAGCCGGTGGAGTCAGTACGGCGTACGGCGGTGCCGACTTCGAGCGCGCGATCCGACACGGTGTGGACCTCGACGGCCGTGCTCTCATGATCATGCCCTCGGCCGACTATGCTCACCTCGCCGATGATGATGTCGGCCGGCTCGTGGCGTATCTGCTCCGGGTACCGGCGGTCGATAACGTCGTAAGTGAGCGGACCATCGGTCCGGTCGGACGCATCGCGAGCGCACTCGCGCCACGCGGTCTCTTTCCGGCGTACGAGATCGACCACGAGGCGGAACACCCGGCGTCGATGGAGCGGGGCGTCACGATCGCGTTCGGGGAGTATGTCACCCGGCCGTGTCGCGGCTGCCACGGAATGGACTTGGAGGGTGGTCGGGTGCCCGGTGCCGGCGACGCGGCACCGCTCGCCGGCAGCCTCAGGGCCGACGGTGCGACGGGGCTCGGCACGTGGAGCGAGGCGGACTTCGTCCGCGCGTTGCGGGAGGGTGTCCGGCCGGACGGCTCGCAGCTGGACGTGGCCATGCCGTGGCAAACGTTTCTCCTCCACACGGATGAGGAGCTGCGAGCGATGTGGCGATACCTGCGGCGGCCGTCGGCCCGCTAGGACTCCTCGCGCCCGAAGCGCCCGGCGCCACGCCCACGGTGAGCCAGGCGCGTCGAAGGGAGCCCCAGGATCCGAGTGGTCTAGAAGTTGTACTCCAGGCCGAGGGTCCAGGCCACCGACGCCCGGAGCCCCCCGTCGTTGAGCGGCCACAGCGAGTTCGCGATGATCGTCAGACCGGACGGAGTCACGAACTTGAACCCGAACGATCCGTTGATGATGTCGTCGCGGCGGTTGGGGATGTTCGTTGCGGCGATCGTGCGGCGGAAGGGTACCTCCAACGTCACAGGCTCCGGCACGGCCAACTGGCTCTCACCGACCTGGAAATCAGAGATGACGTCCACGGCCAGGGTCACCCAGTGAGCGAGCACGTGGTCGAATCCGATCGTGGCCAGCACGGCGTCGTTCTCGATCTCGCCGCTTCGGTAGTGGTATCCGACGTTGGCATGAGGCGAGAAGTTGCCGAATTGTGCCGACACGATACCCAGGCCGCGGACCGAGGTGTTTCCGGAACCCAGTAGGTCTTCCTCGCTCCCGGTGGCGAAGCGGCCGTCGGCGAGGACGGCGAACGCCGTTGTGCTGGTCTGCGCGATACGCAGCTTGAGCCTGGCGGCGAGGTCACCCAGCCCGGTGGCCGAACCATCGACGAAGCGCTGGGCCGACAGATCGGCGTTGTCAGGCGATCCGGAGAAGAAGTGCGTTGCGTCGGGGCCGCCGAACGGGACGACCTGAGCCGTGCTCGTGCCGCGCAGGGACGTGGAGACGAGCGGCAGCACCACGCCGATGTCCGCCCAGTCGAATAGACCGTACGTGAGCACGAACAAGGTGGACCGGACCTTGACGTTCATGTCGAGGTCGAGCGCAATGAAGTCGTTCTCGAGGTTCGGGACCCCGTACTGGCTGCAGTCGGCGCCCGCTACGGCGTCACAACCCTCGAAGTCGACGTTCTCGTGCGTGAAGTTCAGCTGAACGTCCGAGAGCTTGACGCCGCGCACCGTCTTGAAATCGAAGGCGTTGACCGTGGCACCGAACAGCACCCGTCCCCGCCCCAGGGTCTGCGCGCGCTCGGCGAAGATCGGACCGGGGGACGTCGAGGTCGCCTCCGGCACCCCGCCGACGAAGCGGTAGGTCCGGCCACTGCTCGTCGCGCTGATCGGGATGTTCGTGATGTTGGTGGCGATCGCGCTCTCCAGGAAGGAGATCAGCGTGCCGTTGCTCTGTACCGCCGACGGAATGAAGTGGGTCCCGTGGACCTGAATCGAAAGGGGGTTGTCCGGATCCGCCGAGCCGCCGAGAAAGAGCGGGTCTCCGCCCTCTGCGAAGATGAACAGCTCGCCGAGCTTGGAGCGCAGCCCCTGCGCGCTCGCGGGGGCTGTCAGTATCAGCGCCATCATCGCGGACATGAGCCAACGTGTCATCGTTCCTCCGGGGCGTCCGCCCCTGGTCGTGGTGTCTTCGCTATTGTATGGCGGTGAGCCGCCAACCCTGTGAGGCGCGCTCGAAGAACGCGGCGAAGACCACGGTTCGCTCCTGCCGCGCGTTGGTGCGGAACGCATAGGTCGCACGGACGCGTGCCGATGCCGCGTCGCCGGCCACGTCCGATTCCAGCACGTTGAACGTCACTGATAGGTCACGGGAGTTGCTGAAGAAGCCACGCCACGCACTCTCCTGATCCGGCGTCATCTCCGGATAGGCGCGCCGCAATTCCCCGAGGTCGGTGGACTCGATCGCCACCCGATACTGTTCGAGCAGTCGGTCCACCTCCGCTCGCGGGTCCGGTGAGTCTTCGAAAGCCGGCGCAGCTGGCGCGACAACGGTTATTGCCGTCGTGGCCGCGCCCGCGCCGCTAGTGGCGGAGATCGTCGCCGCACCCGGCGCAACCCCCCGCACGGTTCCGTCGGACGAGACGGCAGCCACGTTCGGGTTACTCGACGTCCACGCCACCACGCGACCCGACAGTGATGTTCCTCGCTCGTCACGCGGCGTTACGCTGAGCGTGAGGCTCTCGCCTACCTCCAGTGCGCCCGCCGCGGGGCGCAGATCGAGCGTGGCCACCAGGACGGGGGCGACCGAGAACGACGCCCGGGCAGTACGGCCGTCGCTCGTGGCGGTCACCTGAGCGGTGCCCTCACCCGTCGCACGCACCAGACCCTGTGCCGACACCGCCAGCACGCTCGGGTCGGACGTCGCCCAGGTGATGGCGCGTCCAGTCATGCGGCGATCGCGCTGATCGAGGACCGTCGCTGCCAACTGCACGGTCTCTCCCGGCGTCAGCGATCCCGCAGCGGGCTCGATGCGCAGCGTCGTGGCGCGGGGTGGTGCGGGCTGCGCCACTCGGGTCGCTGCCGGAGGGGCCTCGACGGTGACGACGACGCTTGCTGATGCACTTCCGCTGCGGGCCGAGACCTGCGTCGTTCCTGCTGTCGCACCGGTCACCACCCCATCGGGCGACACGGAGGCGACGGATCCATCTCCGACCTCCCACGTCACCGCTGCGCTGGGGACGGTCGTGCCGTCCCCCGCGCTCGCGGTCACATCCAGAGCCAGACGCTCACCGGTTGTGAGGGTGGCCGAGAGGGGCCGGATCGCAAGTTGGGCGACTGAGGGTACCTGAGGTTCGTCGATCGTCTGGGACGGCGGGTTCGGTTCCGGGCTCTCGGCCGGTGCGCTCGTCGCGGCTTCGCTGCGCCCGAAGAGCGCCCATGCAGCCACCGCAGTCAGGAGAACCGGGAGGACCGCCAACATCGGAAAGGATAGGCGCCGCGGCGACGGTGCCTGGGTCCCCGGTGTCGGAGCGGACGACGGCGGGGCGATCGGAGGCGCAGGGCTCGGGGACCGAGGAGTGCGGGGCACCGGACTGGCCGGCGTCTGGAACTTCCTGACGAACTCCGCGGCCGGAGCATCCTGCACCAGCGTCAGCAGCTGGGTGCGGACGGTGCCCGACTGACTGTCGGACACGGAGCCAATGGCGGCCACGGCGTCCTCGATGGAGGGCCATCGCTCTTCCGGCTCTTTCTCCAGCATGCGCATGACGGCGTCGGCGACGCCGGGTGGGCAGTCCGGGCGCAGCTCCGATACCGGCCGCGGTTTCGTGTGGCAGTGGTCGTACATCTGCGTGACCATCGTGCGTCCCTCGAACGGCTGGCCCCCGGTGATCATCTCGTACGCGACCACGCCCAGGGAATACTGATCTGCAGCTCCGGTGATCTCCCGACCGGAACACTGTTCCGGGCTCATGTAGGCCGGTGTGCCGACGACTCCCCCCGTCATCGTGAGCCCCCGCTGCTCTGCCACCTTCGCGATCCCAAAATCCGCAACGACGACCCAACCCTCCTCGTCCAGCATGATGTTGCCGGGCTTCACATCGCGGTGCACCACGCCGTGCCGGTGGGCGTAGCCGAGTGCGCCGCCCGCCTGGGTCAGGACCGTCTGTACCATTGGGATCGGGAGCGCGCCGATATCCTTGACGACGGACTCGAGCGAGCGGCCGAGCACGAACTTCATGACGAAGTAGACGAGGTCCTTGGCCTCGCGGACGCTGTACACCGGAATGATGTGGGGGTGACTGAGCGAGGCGGCCGTGCGCGCCTCCCGCTTGAAGCGATCCTGGATGCCTTCGTCCATGAGCATGAGAGCCGGTGACATCACCTTGATGGCCACCTTGCGATCGAGCGCGATGTCGTGTGCGACGAACACGACGGCCATACCGCCTCGGCCGATCTCACCGAGTATCTCGTACTCGCCGAGCGTGAGCTGCCGGAGGGTGTCGAGCAGGCGCCGCTCCCCGACCGCAATGGACTCGTCGCTGGGGCGCCTCAGGCGCTGGGTCGGTGCGCTGTTCAGGTCCTCCACGATCGAGCCGCAGGTAGCACAGTACCGCGAGCCCGCCGTGACGTCCGTCCCGCACTGCGTGCAAAATGCCATTCAGCGCTCCACACCTGGCACGCCGCGCGCCGCCGGATGCACGCTAGCGCCTCTCCCGCATGTACGCGATCCCGGGGGCGATGGTGTGGCGCCAAGCAGCCTCGACCTCCGGATCGAACTCGGGATCGTGCTCCTCCACGGTTTGGAGCAATGCGGTCACGAACCCCGGGTACAGTGACGGGTCGATGTCGAGGTCCTGCGGACCGTGGCGCTCGGCAATCCGGGCGAGAATGGTCGGCTCATCGGCGGGTTGGTTCGGGAAGATCAGCAGCAGCCCGATGGCGTGGCGCAACAGCTTGTGCTGCCGCTCGAAGTCGGTCCCTCGGAACATCGGCTCGACCTCGGGGCAGTTCTGGAAGAAGTTGCGGTAGAAGCAGATGAAGAAATCCCCGTGGGTGCAGCAGCGGTCGAAGCTTGCCTTGGCGATGGCGATGGTTTCGCTCGGCACGCTCGCCGTAGGTGTCGGGTCGGTCATGGGGGAGGTTCCGTTTTTGAATAACCGACTAAACTTATCCCTTTTATCTTCAAGGCGCGAGATCTCCACCGGCTGGCTCAGGGTAGCACGGCTCCATACCTTTCGTGCATGGATAGCATTCCGGTCGGGCTTCGAGAGGGGATGGCAGGACAATACCGCCTGGAACGGGTCCTGGGTCGCGGCGGAATGGCCACGGTATACCTGGCCGAGGACCTTCGACACGGCCGGCATGTTGCGGTCAAGGTGCTGCGGCCGGATCTGGCCGCGGCTATCGGAACCGACCGGTTCCTCCACGAAATCGAGATCGCGGCCCAACTCAACCATCCCCACATTCTCACCCTCATCGACTCCGGAGAGGCCCATGGGCCGGACCTGTCCGGCCCGTTCCTCTTTTTCGTCATGCCGTTCGTCGAGGGCGATTCGCTGCGTGGGCTGCTGACACGGCGGGAGCGCTTGGACCCTCGGGAGACGCTACGCGTTGTCCGCGAGGTCGCCGACGCGCTGGACTACGCCCATCGGAGGGGCATCCTGCATCGCGACGTCAAGCCGGAGAACATCCTCCTGTCCGAAGGGCATGCGTTCGTGACGGACTTTGGCATCGCGAAAGCCGTGATGACGGCCGGTGGCGAGCAACTCACGCGCTCCGGCTTTCCCCTCGGCACGCCGGGGTACATGAGTCCGGAGCAGGCGGCCGGCCGGAGTGATCTGGACCCGACGACCGACGTATACGGCCTCGCGTGCGTCTTGTATGAGCTGCTCGTCGGCGAAACCCCGGGGATGTGGCTCGAGGCGGAGTCGGTCCGACTTGGGCGGTTTGCCGACGCCTCGCCGGAGCACCGCGCGATACTCGACCGGATTTCCGGGGGGCTCGAGCGCGTGCTGGCAAAGGCCCTCGCGATGCGACCCGGGCAGCGGTTCGCCTCACCGGGTGCCTTCGCGGACGCCGTGGAGCAGAGCCTGGTCGACGGACCGCGATTCCGTGACACGGATGCTCGGCGCATCGTCGCGCAGGCCGCGGAGCTCGAGGCGAGTGCGGCCCCGACGGAAGGTGACTATGCTCTCTCGATCGGAGGCGTGCAGCGCATCGGCGCCGAAGCGGGCATCCGTCCCGAACATGTCGCGGAGGCTGCCAGGGAGATGGGCGAGGTGAGCGAGGGGCCGATGCCTGGCGGGGTTCTGGGGGTGCGCCCGAAGTTGGGACTGCATCGACGCGTGGGTGCTGAGGCGGCGCCCGCCGACTACGGGTTGCTTCTGGAGGAGATTCGTTCCAGCCTGGGAGAGATGGGTCAGCTCGAGGCCACGCTCGATGATTCACTTGCCTGGAGTTCGAGGGCGGGCGGTACTGGTCGGAAGGCCCACGTGGTCGTGAGTCCGCGGGCCGGCGAGACACGCCTCCGAATCAGCGATGACGAGAGCAGTCCCCCGGCGTTTGTGCTGGTGCCGATCTCAGCCGGATCGGCAGTGATTCTGGGTATCGTTGGGGCCATCGTCCACAGCGCCACCGGCTCGGATCTCCTGGCGGCGCTCGTCGGAGGGTCGGTTTCGCTGACGGCATTCGGCACGAGCTTCTGGGCGGTCAGGTCGGCCTTCCGGCGCCAGGTGCATCGCCGCTACGAGCAGCTGCGCGGGCTGCTCGATCGGCTCGAGACGATCGTGCTCGATCGCGAGGGTGGACAGGACGCGGCCGCCGTTTCCGGCCCGGCCCCCGGTGGGCAGTGAGAACCGCGGCGTATTCGAGGTACCATGACTGAGGCGTACAGCCCCGAGTTCCTCAGGCTGCAGGAAGCCGTCGCCGGCCGCTACTCGCTCGAGCGCGAGCTTGGTCGGGGTGGGATGGGAGTGGTCATCCTCGCGCGTGACGTCGCGCTCGACCGGCTCGTCGCGATCAAGCTGCTCCCCTCCGAACTGGCCGCCGCCGACGAACGGCGCGCGCACTTCCTGCAGGAAGCCCGCACGGCCGCCGGTCTGTCCCACCCGAACATCGTGCCGATCCACGCCGTCGAGGAGCACGGAGAACTCGTGTTCTTCGTCATGGGATTCGTGGACGGCGAGACGCTACGGGAGCGCGTCGAGCGCGCCGGCCCCATGTCACCGCGCGAGGTGATGCGGATGACGCAGGAAGTGGCGTGGGCATTGTCCTACGCCCACCACCGCGAGGTCGTCCACCGGGATATCAAGCCCGAGAACATCATGCTGGAGCGCGACACCGGCCGGTCATTGGTGACGGACTTCGGCATTGCGCGGACGAGTGGCAGCGATGAGGAGCAGCCGGGGAAAGTGGTCGGTACGGCCCGGTACGTGAGTCCCGAACAGGCGGCCGGGGAGGCCGTCGATGGGCGCAGCGACCTCTATTCGCTGGGAGCCACGGCGTTCTTCGCGCTCACCGGTCGCGCGCCGTTCGAGGCGGGCAACGTCCCCGCGCTGCTGGCGAAGCATGTCACCCAGCCGGCCCCTACCGTGCTCTCGATCCGCAGGGAAGTGCCGGCCAAGCTCTCCGACGTCGTCGCGACGTGCCTCGAGAAATCCCCCGATGCCCGGTACGGAAGTGGGGAAGAGCTGGCACGGGCCATCGGGGAGCTGCGGGGTCGGGAGCTGCGTGCTCCGCCGTTGCTACGCAACTTCCTGCGCAATGCGGAAGTCACCACCATGGTGTTCCTGACGGTCGCCCTCGTGCAGCAGAACGCGCAGAACACGTCGGGGCTGCTCAACTTCGTGCTCATCGCCCTCCTGGTGCAGCTCGGGGCGGTCGCGCGCCGGCTTTTGCGGCACGGCTATTCGTTCGACGACATCCGGGCCGCGTTGCTTGCCGAGGCGAAGATGATGGAGGAGGAAGCCGAGGCCGCGGGCTCCGCGAAGTTCATGCGTTGGATCAATTCGATCTGGAACCGGATCTGGGCGGGTCGGTTCGGGAAGGTCTTCTTCAAGGTCGCCGGATGGCGGCTCCAGCCGCCCGAGGCGCCCGCGATTCCCTCGTCCAACGCGACGGAGCTCGTGCTCGGGCGTGCAGCGGAGGACCTCTACCAGGGGCTGCCCAGCGGCCTGCGGGAGCGGTTCCCGGGAGTGCCCGCCGTGATCCGCAGCCTCGAGCGGGACGCCGAACGGCTACGGCAACGGGGCGAGACCGGCGATCGACTGCAGACGACCGTGGCAGCGCTGGAGAACGTGCGGCTTGGGATGCTGCGGTTGCAGGTGGGAGCCGCTACTGCGGACGATCTCACGGCCGATCTCGAGCGCGCCCGCGAGATCGCGGAGGAGATCAGCGCGGAGCTGGCGGGGCGTCGCGAGGTCAGGGAGCTACTGCAGTAGGAGTGCGGGGACGGGTGCCCGCCCGCGTCAGGCGATTTTCCGAACGCGGGCGATCAGCGCGCACCACTCGTCGTCCCCGCCCTCGCCGATCGGCCGAGTGCCGAACACGGTCGTCTCGGGCCACCCAACCACCATCCGGCCTGTCGGGTCGAAGACCCCGACTACGCCGTCGGGAAAGCGCTTGAGGGTGAATCGCTTGCCACCGCACTGGATCTCGCGCGCTTGGTCCATGCCCCTCCGCTCACCTCTCCAACCTTGGTCACCGAACACCCGGCATCGTCCAAGGTAGAAAGCTCGCTGCAGGTCTGCCAGGGGAAGGGGTGTCGTCTGGTCTTCCGCGTGCCCTCCGGTATACTCTAGGGTAACTGAATCCGATGGGGGTGCCGCGTATGCGCACCACGCTCTTCGCCGTGGCGTTGGCCGGGCTCGCCGTCTCCGTGCCCGCCGCGTGCACCAGTCAGCAGGCGACCCCGCCCGAAGTGGGAGCCACGGCACCCGACTTTGCCATCCCGGGAGCGACGCGGTACGGCATCCTGCGCGATCCCGTGCGCTTGAGCGACTTTCGCGGGACGACCGTCGTGCTGGCGTTCTTCTACCGGGCGAGGACGCCTGGCTGAACGGTGCAGATGCACGCGTACCGTGATCAGTACGCGACGCTGTTTCGTCTCGGCCGAGGGGTCGTCTTGCTCGCGATCTCCAGCGACTCGCAGGACGCTCTCGCGTCCTGGGCGAAGGACGACGAGTTCCCGTTCCTGATGGCCAGCGATGCAGGGGGGGAAGTCGGCAAGCAGTACGGCGCGGCACGGAGCCGGAATCTCTTCGTCGTCGATCCGGACGGCGTGATTACGTACACCGCGACGCCGTTCCGGGAGGTCGATCCGACGGCGTACGAGGAGCTGGAAGCCGCGATTGACGCGGTCGCGGCGTCCGGTAGCGGTGGTGACGGGCCCTGAGCCCTAGTCGCGATCGGTGTCGGAGCCGCCCTCGAGGATCGACTCGAGGGCGGCTTCGAGTTTCTGGTCCTCACCCACCCCCGTGTACGCGACCCGGCCATCCGCGTCGAGGATGGCGACGTAGGAGGTGGTCGGTGCCTTGTAGGCCCGTACCGCCCGCCCCCGCCCGTCCCACAAGACCGGATAGGACATGGGGTGGCCCTCCAGGTGGCGACGGACCGAGCGCGGCGACTGATTGATGCCCACGGCCACCACGAGGAAGGCGACGCGGTCCCCGAAGCGCTCGTAGGCGCGCTGGAGTTCCGGTTCGAGCTTGGCGCACACCGGACACCAGGTGGCCCAAAACTCGATGAGGACCGGGCGCTCTCCCATGTAGTCGGACAGTTGGACCGGATTGCCGTCGAGGTCCTCCAGTTCCACAGCGGCGGGGACGGTCCCGGTGGGTAGGCCCACCTGGTTCTCCGCCTGGCCCGAGACGGATGCGGCGGCCACGAGCAAGCCCACGACCGCCGCGAGGGAGATCCGCTGAATATGCTGCGCAGTGAGTCTCACCACACCATGCCTGCCTGAATGAAGTAGTACTCCGCCATTGCCAGCATGACGATCCCGGCTCCCTTCTTCACCCAGAGCATCCAGCGTCCGGATCGGGGCAGTGCAGCCAACGTCCCAGAGAAGAGTCCGACCATCACCAACAGCGCCGTCATGCCCAGAGAGAACACGAACAAATACACGAAACCGAGCCAGCCGTTTCCGGTGGCGGCGACCCACGTCAAGACCACCGCGAACGCCGGGGCCCCGCACGGTGCCGCGACGATACCGGATGTCGCTCCCAGCAGGAACACCGCGGGATACGATCCCCCGCCGAGCCGTCCGGCCCACGCCACGACCCGCTGCGGTGCGGAGATGGGGATCACGTCCAGCATCGCGAGCGCGAAGAGGAGCAGCAGGTTCCCGATGATGAGCCGCGCCCACCAGCTCGAGGCCACGGTGCCAAACAGGGAGCCGCTGAGTCCGGCGAGCATTCCGAGGAAGGCGTAAAGCAGGGCGAGGCCAAGCACGTACGTCAACGTGAGCAGCGCGACCCGCAGTCGGGACGCGCCCTGACCCCCGGCCGCACCCAGGATCCCGGCGGTGATGGGGATCATCGGGTAGATGCACGGTGTGAGGCTGGTGAGCACACCGGCCCCGAAGAGCGTCGCGACGGCGACGACCGGCTGGTGCTGCAGGGAGTCGGAGAGTCCGGCCTGGACGAGAGCGGGGAGCATCATCAATCGCAACATACATGAAGCCGCATCGGCACGCGGGGGTTCCCGCGCCAGCTCGGGCCGGCGGCACCTGCGCTGAGGATGCCGGAGGGGGGACGCGGAGTTAAGATTGGAACTCACTCCACGCCGCGACGCCGCTTCGACCAATAATGACTACCCGCGCCTCAGCGACTCTCAGAATCCGTGGCCACTCGCTGGCGATCGCCGCGGTTCTGGGTGCTCTAGCGAACGGCAGCGCGGCGGCTCAGGACACGCACTACTGGACCAATCAGTACGGTGACCGCGCCAACCTCCTGGGTGGGGCGGTCGTGGGCAGCGCGGTTGACCTCTCGGCGGTGTACTACAATCCCGGTGCACTTTCACTGCTCGAGAGTCCCGATCTCATCCTCGCCACCAAGGTGTTCGAGTGGACTCAGATCACAGCGGAGGGGGGCAGTGAGCTGGATGTGGCGATCGGGGACGACCGGTTGGGGCTCGCGCCCGGGTTCTTTGCCGGGTTGCTTCCCTTCCGCTTCCTCGAGAGCGATGTGCTGAGCTACTCGGCGTTCACCAGGCAGAGCTTCGACGCGCGGATGCGGGCCGTTGGAACGGGTGAGGACGATCTGTTTCCGCCCGAAGGACCTGAAGAGTCCTATCGCTCGCTCGGGTTCGAAGGCAAGCTCACGGAGACCTGGGTCGGTCTGACCTGGTCCCGAGCCGTCGGGAACATCGGGTTCGGCGTGAGCACGTTCGTGGCGGCACGGAGCCAGCGAGGCGGTCGATCGGCGCTTGCGCAGGGCTACGCACCGGCGGAGCTGGAAGCGACTGCAATCGATCTCACGGGATACTCCTACTCGAGCTACCGGCTCCTGTGGAAGACCGGGCTCGCGGGCGAGTGGCTGGGTTGGTCGGTCGGCCTCACCCTCACCACCCCCAGCGTGGGTCTGTTCGGATCCGGGGACATCGAGATCAACCAGACGCTCTTCGGTGTCGATCTGGATGGTGACGGTGTGACGGATCCCGTGTTCGTCGCCGACTATCAGGAGGGGCTGAGTGCGCGGTACCGCTCTCCCTTCTCGGCAGCGGTGGGCGCATCGAGGCGGTTCGGAGCCACGACCGTGCACGCCAGCGCCGAGTGGTTCGCGAAGGTTGGGGAGTCGGTGGTACTCGATCCCGAGCCGTTTGTCGGGCAGAGTACGGGGGACACGCTGAATCCGACGCTGACCCAGTCGCTGGATGACGTCTTCAACGTGAGTGTCGGCGTTCAGCACCGGTTCAGCACCACGACGGCGATCTTCGGCAGCTTCCGCACGGACCACTCCGGCTGGAATGCGCCGACCGGATTCGACGTGGCGGTGACGACGTGGGACATCTATTTCCTGACGGCCGGGGCCCGCTTTCAGGTTGCCGGGGCCGACTTCACGCTCGGACTTGGGTTCGGGTTCGGGAGCGAGCCCGTGCCCGCAAGTCCTCCGGACAATGGAGTCCCAGGGGTCCTGCCAGACGATCTGGGAGTGCGGTACCGCAACTACCGACTGATTTTCGCCTTCGCGTTCTGACGGCCCATGCGTGCCGCAGGTGAACCTCGGGCAGCCGTGCCGGCTAGATTGAGCACGGTTCGACAGTTCGTGGCCCCTCGCCCGAAGACGCGGGAGCACAGATGAAGTACGGATTCAGCGCATTGATGGCCGCGCGAGATGGCGGTCGAGCGCGGCACGGTGGTGCTCTATCAGCCGCAGAGCCTCGGCTCCGGGGTCCGGTACGGCCCCGTCACGTTCGGCTTCTACTCGTGGCCCAGCTACCGCGGGTATTGGGGACCGGGCGGATACCGGCCGTACCACCCGCGGTACGGCGGCCGGTACGGGGGGAACGTCACCATCAATACGGGTGACATCAACATCAACCGGGGCAGGAACAACATCTACAACCGACCGGCGAACCGGGATCGGCTGGCCGAGCGGCCGGCCCAGCCGTCGGCCCGGCCGAGCCAGCCGAGCACGCGGCCGTCGAGTCCGCGCCCCGGAACGCTCAACCGCGACGTCCAGTCGCGGCAGCGTGGGGCACAGCGCTCCAACAACTTCCAGCGGTCCCGCCCGCAGCCCCGGTCACGACCCGCGCCGGCCGTTCGGGGCCTCGGTTGCGCGCGGTCGGACGGCGGTGAAGATTCGCCGGGCCCGCGCCGATTGGCTCGGGTCGCACACCCGACCCTCTCCATGACGCCAGGAACCTGCTGACCGATGGATGCCAAGAAGCTGCCACCCTCCGCATACGAGCTGAAGGAAGGCGAGGAGTACGTCCCGTACACCTACGGGATGTCGCTTCCCGAGTTCACCATCAAGGCTGCGGTTGCGGGCATTCTGCTCGGGATCGTGTTCGGCGCCGCGAACACCTACCTCGGGCTCAAGGCCGGCTTGACGATCAGCACGTCGATCCCGGTCGCCGTGCTCACGGTGGTGACCTTCCGGATTCTCGAGTCGTTCGGCCTGCGGCACTCGATTCTCGAGAGCAACATGTCCCAGACGATCGGCTCGGCAAGCTCGTCGGTTGCGTCCGGGGTGCTGTTCACCATCCCGGCGTTGTTCATCTGGGGCATGTCGCCCGCCTGGCGGCAGATCACGTTGCTGACGATGGCGGGCGGGCTGATCGGTGTGCTTTTCATGGTGCCGCTGCGGCGCTACCTGATCAAACGTGAGCACGGCAAGCTGCCCTATCCCGAGGGCATGGCTTGTGCCGAAGTGCTCGTCGCGGCAGAGGGCGGGGGCCGGCAGGCGGCGGGAGTCTTCTGGGGCCTCGGCATCGGGATGCTGTTCAAGCTGATCACCGACGGGATCAAGCTCGTGCCCGGTACGTTCCAGGTGCTGCTTGGGTACAAGGCGAGCCTTGCGATATCGGTGTCGCCACCGCTGATCGGTGTGGGATACATCCTCGGGATGCGAATTGCCACGGTCATGGTCGCGGGCGGGGCACTGTCGGCGTTCGTGATCATCCCGGCGATCAACTTCTGGGGCGCGGGACTCAACGCGCCGCTGTTCCCCGAAACGGAACTGCTCATCCGTGACATGTCGGCGCGGGAGATCTGGCACCGCTACGTCCGCTACATTGGGGCGGGCGCGGTGGCGACCGGCGGCATCATCACGCTGATCCGCTCGATCCCCACGATGATCGAGTCCTTCAAGCTTGGGCTCGGCCAAATCGCCCAGAGGGTCGGAGCCGTGCGCGAACGGACCGACGACGACCTCCCGTTCCGCACGGTTCTGGTTCTCCTGGTAGCCGTCCTGCTGGTCCTGACCTTGGTGCCGGGTATCCTTGGCTACCTCGACAGTGTGCCAGCTCGCGGAGTGGCGTCGATCCTGATCGCCATCTTCGCGTTCTTCTTCGTGACTGTGAGCTCGCGCATCGTCGGCCTCGTCGGCGTGACGTCGAACCCGACATCGGGCATGACGATCGCGACGCTCCTCGGCACGAGCCTCGTCTTCTTCCTGCTCGGGTGGACCGACCTGGCTGGCAAGGCGACCGCCTTGATGGTCGGGACGACGGTGTGCATCGCCGCCTCGATTGCGGGTGATACGTCGCAGGATCTCAAGACCGGTTTCGTGCTGGGGGCGACGCCTCGGCGGCAGCAAGTCGGCGAGCTCATCGGGGTCGTCACCTCAGCTGGCGCGGTGTGCCTTGTCGTGACGCTGCTGCACCAGAGCGTGCCCGGTGGATTGGGCGGATCGGAGCTCCCGGCTCCGCAGGCCGTGTTGATGAAGCTCGTGATCGACGGCGTGCTCGAGCAGAGCCTGCCCTGGATGATGATCTTCATCGGTGTGGGCATCGGACTCGTCGCGTCCCTGTTCAAGATTCCCGTGCTGGCGTTTGCCGTCGGTGTCTACCTGCCGCTATCCACGATGGCGGCAGTGTTCCTCGGTGGCCTCGCACGGTGGGCGCTGACGCGCCGGCAGGAACCGGCCGAATCCGAGCGTCGGCGGGAGGAGGGCGTGTTGTTCGGATCTGGGCTCGTAGGAGGCGGTGGGCTCACGGGCGTGCTCCTGGCGCTCTGGGTGGGGGCGCGGGGCGGAGAGCCGATCCGCGGGTTCCCGCTCCCACTCCCCGATGCCGGTCAGCAGGTACTCGCGCTGGTCACGATCTCTGCGATGCTGGGCCTGCTTGCGTGGCACGTACTGAGGAAGCGGGCACGGGCCTGAGCCAGTGTCGCCACTTACACACCTCCTTGCCGGGACCGTGGTCACCATCGGTGCCACGCTCCAGGGCTCGGTGGGTTTCGGCCTTGGCCTGTTCTCGGTCCCGCTGCTGGTGCTCATCGATCCCCGTTTCGTCCCCGGGCCGCTGCTGTTTTCCTCGATCGCGTTGACCGTGCTCCTCACGCACCGCGAGCGGGCGGCCGTCCTGTTCAAGGACATCAAGTGGGCGGTCGGCGGCCGGCTGCTCGGCATCGTCGCGGCCGCTGCCGCGTTGGAGTTGGTGCCAGGCCGGCAGATCGGTATCCTGTTCGGCATCCTGGTGCTCGCCGCCGTCGGTCTCAGCGCGTCGGGATGGCGCCTGGCGGTGACGCCGAAGTCTCTCTTCGGCGCCGGCATCCTCTCGGGATTCATGGGCACGGCCGTTTCCATCGGTGGGCCCCCGATGGCACTGCTCTACCAGCACGAAACCGGGGCACGGATCCGGGGTACCCTCTCCGCGTTCTTTCTCATCGGGGTCTCGCTATCGCTGGTCGGGCTGCACGTGATTGGGCGCTTTGGCTGGGCGGAGGTGCTGATCGCGCTCTCTCTTGTGCCGGGGATTCTGCTCGGCTTCGCCGTGTCTCGCCGCCTCACGCACGTGCTCGACCGCGGGCATGTCCGCCGCGCGGTTCTCGTCGTCTCCGCGGCTTCCGCCCTCGCCGTGCTGGTGCGCCAACTCGTCTGACCGGGTGCGGCAACTTTATGGACGGTTCGTGGGTTATGTAGGGGAGTACGAGCTGGCCAACCCAGCATTTGACAACCACTTAGGGAGGTCAACCTAAGCGTGTCACCGGCCACGTCGCAGCGCGAGCGACTCGAGGCGGCCCTCGCCGACCGCTACCGCATCGTGCGGGAGATAGGGGCGGGCGGCATGGCGACGGTCTTCCTCGCGAAGGACCTGAAGCATCAGCGGCACGTCGCCCTCAAGGTGGTGAGACCGGAGGTCAGCCATGCCATGGGCGCCGAGCGCTTTCTGCGCGAGATCGAGCTGGTGGCGAATCTGTCGCACCCCCACATTCTGCCGCTGCACGACTCCGGCGAGGCCGCCGGCGCGTTGTTCTTCGTGATGCCGTATGTGGAGGGCGGAACGCTGCGCGACCGTCTCAAGAGGGAGGGCCGCCTTCCCGTGGAGGAGGCGCTCCGTATCGCGCGACAGGTTGCCGACGCGCTCGACTACGCCCACCGCCAGGATGTGGTGCACCGCGATATCAAGCCGGAGAACATCCTGCTGTCTGAGGGGCACGCCCTCGTCGCGGACTTCGGGATCGGCAAGGCCGTGTGTGATGTGTGCGATGACAACCTCTCGGTATCGGGCGCGCCGATCGGCACGCCCGACTACATGAGTCCGGAGCAGGCCCTCGGCGAGGAGGTCGACGCGCGAACGGATGTCTACGGTCTGGCGTGTGTGCTCTTCGAAGCGCTGACCGAACAGCCGCCGTACGCGGCTGCGAACGCCAGGGCGACACTGATGCGGCACGTGTCGGGCCCGATCCCGTCGGCTCGCGAGCTGCGGGAAGACGTGCCGCCATTCGTCGAAGCTGCGCTCGCGCGTGCGCTGGCCAAGTCGACGAGCGACCGGTTCGAGACAGCATCGCTGTTTGGCCGGGCCCTGATGCTCGACCCCACCATCACCACGACGCAGCCGATCGACCATCCTGCCCCGCCGCGGCGCCACTGGACGAGGCACCCCGTCTCGGTGGTGGCAGCCGGGGTCGCCGTGCTCGCCACCGCGATCGGCTGGTGGATGATCGGGAGCGCAGACGCACGACGCAGTGTCGAGTCCCTCGCGGTCCTGCCCCTGGAGGACCTCTCCGAGGATTCCACTCGTCAGTACTTTGCAGCCGGGATGCACGACGCACTCATTGCGGAGATCGCACAGATCGGAGCGCTGAGCGTCATCTCACGCACGTCGGTCCTGCGATACCGGGACACGGAGGTGCCGATTCCTGAGATTGCCGCGGAGTTGGGAGTCGACGCCGTGCTCGAGGGCTCGGTGATCCGTCACGGCGACAGCGTGCGTGTTATCGCCCAGCTCATAGGCCTCGATCCGGAGCGACACCTGTGGAGCGGGACGTTCGATCGCGATGCGCGAGATCTGCTGCTGGTCCACGCAGAGGTGGCTCGGGCCATTGCGCGGGAGATCCGAGCCGAGCTGACGCCGGAGGAGGAGGCCCGGCTCGCGTCGGAACGCCCGCTCGATCCGGCCACATTGGACTCCTACCTGCGCGGCAGGTTCCACACGGCCCAGGGGTCCATCGAGGGCTTTCGCCGGGCGATCTCGGCCTTCGAACAGGTCACCGCCCAGGCGCCGGACTTTGCGCCCGCGCACTCCGGCGTCGCGCTCGCCACACACCTGCTCGGGTTCTACGGTGGCGTGCCCCAGCGCGTGGCGGAACCGCGGGCGAAGGCTGCTGCGGAGCGCGCGCTCCAACGCGATCCCGACCTGGCTGAAGCCCGGGCGGTGCTGGGCGGCATCCGATCGATGTATGAGTGGGATTGGGAGGGTGCGGAGCGCGATTACGAGCTGGCCATCCGCGCGGATCCGAGTTCCTCGATCGCTCGACGGTGGTATGCCTATCATCTGTCGGCGATGGGACGCCACGAGCGGGCCGTCGCGGAAGCCCAGCGAGGTGTGGAGCTGGATCCAGTGAACCCCTTCGCGTGGTTCGTCCTGGCCGAGCAGTTCGTGTTCGCACGGGACTACGATCGTGCTGTGGAGTCGCTCCGGCGGGCGCTCGAGCTCGAGCCGCTCATGCAGCAGGCGGCCACCACGCTCGAAGACGTATTCGCGCTGAGGGACCAGCACGCGCAGGCGGTGGCTCTGCGTCGGGCGCGGCTGCTGGTCGCTGGGGATTCGCTTGGTCGGTCGCAGTTGGACGCCGCGTGGGAGGCGAGCGGGCCGCAAGGCTACTGGCGCTGGCGGCTCGAGCGACTCCGGGCCGTTGCCGACACCGCCTACGTGGCCCCACGCCGGTTCGTCAAGGTACATGCTGCGCTCGGCAACGTCGCCGAGGCGGCCCGGTGGCTGGAGCGGGCGTATGAGGCGCACGACGGGATGGAGTTGCTCCGCGTGTCACCGTTCTACGATCCGCTGCGGGGGTTTTCCGGCTTTGAGGCCGTCGTAGAGCGGATGGACTTTCCCTCGGGGCCCTCGGGCGAGCCGGACGGAGCCTGACGGTTGAGCCCCGGGGGCGGCCCCCAGGGCTCCTCTGGGGCCGCTGGCCGGCGCCATCGCGTCAGAGCCGTGAGGGCGATGAAGTCGTACAGCGAGTGGACGACGACCGGTGCCCAGATGCCGTCCATGAGCAGTGCTAGGCCGCCGAGATACAGGCCCACGACCGCGGCGAGGAGTGCGTACGCCCCGGTAATGAAGTGGGCGAGGCCGAACAGGACGCTGGTTACAAGGAGACCGGTGAGCGGCCCGGCGACCTCGGTCAGCGCCCCCTGAGCGAGCCCCCGGAAGAGCAGTTCCTCCCCAATGCCCGCGGCGACGGCGATGGCGGCGAGCTGAAGTGGGCTGCAACCGACAAAGAGGGGAAGGACGTGGCGCTCCACCTCGTCGCGGAGCCGGCGCATCGCCGCCCAGTCCGAACGCACGGTGAACCACAACCCGCCGAGTAGCGGCACCGTGGCGAGGACGCCGACCATGGTGCCGGTAAGGGTAGGCCTGGCGGCCGCCAGGAGCTGGTACCCGAACGCCCAGCTTCCGACGGCGGCCAGCAGAGCGAGGACCAGCTCGAACGCGACGGCGAGACCGGTGACACGGTCACTGTATCCGGCTCCCTCGGCACTCGGCTGCACGGTCGATTCAGGATGCTGATTGGTCACGTCGGTCCCTCACGCCCTTGCCCAGGTATCCAGCAGGATCGCACCTTATAGGTACACTGTACAGCATCACCGCCGGCCGGGGGCGACTCATGCCGCAAGCCATTGCCATCACGCTCCTTGCGCTCTTCGTCGCAGCGCCGCTCCGAGGGCAGCAGGTCGATTCGGTTACCGCCCGGTCGGACCCCTCGCCCTTGTTCTCGTCGTACGACCTGCTCGAGCTGACGATCGAGGCACCTCTGAAGCAGCTGACACGGGATCGACGGGACAACCGCCCGTTTCGGCCGGCCGTGCTCCGCTTCGTCGATCGAGACGGGGAGGAGAGTGAGCTCCGGATCGCCCTGCGCACCCGCGGTAATTTCCGGCTCCAGCCCAGCGTCTGTGACTTTCCCAACTTCTTCGTGCGGTTCGACGACGCTGGCCTTGCAGAGACGATCTTCGCCGACCAGACGGTGCTACCGCTGCTCACCCACTGCCGCACCAAACGGTCCGAGTACGAGCAGTTCGCCCTCCTCGAATACCTCGTTCACCGTACGTACTCCGTCTTGACCGAGCGCAGCCTGCGGGCGCGGCTGGTACGCATCACCTACTTGGATCCCGATGATGACGGTGAGGGTATCACGCGGTACGCCGTCTTCATGGAGCACTTCGACCAGCTGGCCGCGCGGCATGGCTGGAAGGTGCTCCAGGTTCCAATCGTTCCGCCCGACCAGGTCGACGCGTTCGATCTGACCCGCTTCGAGGTATTTCAGTTCATGATCGGCAACACCGACTTCGATCCGTTCCACGCCGAGCCGGACGAGGACGCTTGCTGTCACAATGCCGTGTTGATCGGGACCATGATCGGACCGGTCATCCCCGTACCGTTCGACTTCGACTGGTCGGGCGTTGTCGATGCGCCATACGCGCGGCCGGATCCGCGGCTGGGTATCCGCACGGTGCGGCAACGCCGCTATTGGGGGGCGTGCCGGCCTCGAGAGCAGTTGGAGGCCGTGTTCCCCCTGTTTCACGAGCGACGCGACGCGATCTACGACCTGTTCCGGGATCAGGAAGGACTCGAGCCCAAGTCCCGCGACCGCACGCTGGAGTACTTCGACGAGTTCTACGCCCTCATCGACGACGAGCGCCGCGTGGAGCGGGAGATGGAGTCACAATGCCGAAAGTGGAGGTGAGCATATGGTAGGCCGAGCCGCTGTGCTGGTGTTCCTGGCTGCAGGCGCACCCGTCGCGGCCCAGGAACCGGTCGACACGGTCGGGACATCCGCTGCCGCCCCGCTCTTCGCGTCGCACGACGTGCTCGAGCTCACGCTGGTGGGTCCCCTCGATCAGGTGTTCCGGGAGCGGGATCAAGACGATCCTGAGGCGTTCGACGCCGTGATCCGCCGCCGTACCGCGGAGGGGACGGAGGAGTCGTACGACATCTCCCTGCGCACGCGGGGACAGTTCCGGCTTCAGCCGCGGACCTGTGGGTTTCCTCCGCTGCGCGTCAACTTCAAGAAGTCGGCCGTCGAGGGAACGCTGTTCGAGGGGCAGGACAAGGTGAAGTTGGTCACGCACTGTCAGGACAAGCGGGACGAGTACGAGCAGTACGTGCTGCAAGAGTACCTCATCTACCGCATGTACAACCTGTTCACCGAGGAGAGCTTCCGCGTCCGGCTCACCCGGCTGACGTACGTCGACACCGAAGGCAAGCGTGATAGCATCACGAAGTACGCCTTCTTCATCGAGGACGTAGACGCCATGGCCGTCCGCAACGGCCACGAGGTACTCGAGGTCCCGCAGGTACCCCCGTCGCAAGTGGCGCGGCAAGAGTTGATACGCTTCGAGCTGTTTCAGTACCTGATCGGCAACACGGACTTCGATCCCTTCCATAGAGAGCCGGACGACGAGTCGTGCTGCCACAACGCGGTGCTGATCGGATCGATGGTGGACATCCTGGTGATTCCGGTGCCGTACGACTTCGACTGGTCCGGCCTCATCGCGGCGCGCTACGCGCGGCCGGATTCCCGGCTCGGCATCCGCTCCGTGCGCCAGCGCCGGTTTTGGGGGGTGTGCCGGCCGCGGGAGCAGTGGGAAGCCGAGTTCCCCGAGTTCCTCGAGCGACAGGACGCGATCTACAGCCTGTTCCGCTCGCAGCCGGACCTGGACCCCGAGCGGCTCGAGGACAGCCTGGAGTACTTCGACGAGTTCTACGAGATCATCGGCGACGAGGGTAAGATCGGCCGAGAGATTGCCTCCAAGTGCCGGGGCGGATAGGGTGACGCGCTGGTTCCCGTGCACGCTGGTGGTGGTGGTGTGGGCGCCCTGGGCCTCGGCACAGGATCCGCCACCGCTCCGGCTGACGCGGCCACCGGCGCCCCTGTTCACGTCTCACGATGTCGTCAGCATCACGATCGAAGGTCCGCTCGATCGCGTGTTCAAGGAGCGCGACGAGGACGAAAAAGAATCGTTCGACGCGGTGCTCTGGCACCACGCCGCGGGCATCGACGAGGCGTACGACATCGCACTGCGTACGCGCGGCCACTTCCGCCTGCGACCGTCGACGTGTGACTTCCCGCCCTTGCGAGTCAACTTCAAGCGCTCGCAGGTCGAGGGGACCGTGTTCGCGGGCCAGAACAAGATCAAGATGGTGACGCATTGCCAGGACAGGCGGGACGAGTACGAGCAGTACGTGCTGCAGGAGTACCTGATCTACCGGACGTTCAATTTGCTGTCGGACCAGGGCTTCCGCGTCCGCCTCGCGCGCATCACCTACGTCGATACCGACGGGAAGCGCGACACCCTGACCAAGTACGCGTTCTTCATCGAGGACGACGACGCGATGGCGGAGCGCAACGGCTGGGACGTGCTCGAGGTACCCAACGTGCTGCCGTCACAGATGCAACAGGAGCCACTCGTCCTCGTCGAGCTGTTCCAGTTCATGATCGGCAACACAGACTGGGACGCGTTTGTCGGAGAGCGGGGCGACGTATGCTGCCACAACGGCCTGCTCATCGGCTCCGTCCGGGAGTTTGTGGTGATCCCGGTGCCGTACGACTTCGACTTTGCCGGGCTCATCTGGACGCGCTACGCCACGCCCGATCCGCGACTTCGCGTCCGAAACGTGCGGCAGCGGCTGTTCCGCGGCATCTGCCGGCAACGCGAGGAGCTGGAGGCCGCCTTCCCGCTGTTTCACGAGCAGCGGGAAGCCATCTACGATCTGTACCGATCGCAGCCCGATCTCGACTCGAAGCGGCTCGAGGATACGATCGAGTATCTCGACGAGTTCTACGAGATCATCGGCGACCCACGCAAAGTCGAGCGCGAGATGCTCAACAAGTGCCGGGAGCCGGAGGGCTGAGTCCGGCGCGGCGGCCTCCGTGCGATGTTCGTCACTTGCAGGGGAGGAACCGCACCGTCGTTTCCATCTCTTCCAGTACTCGCTCGAGCGCGGCCACGGTCGCATCAATGTCCGCCTCGGACGTGTCGTGGGTCAGGGACAAGCGTATCGAGCAGTGCACGTTCTCCGCCGGTTTCCCCATGGCGATCAGGACGTGCGTGGGCTCCGGCGAGCCCGATTTGCAGGCGGACCCGGACGACAGCGAGATCCCGTGCTGATCGAGCGCCACCACGAGTGACTCGCCGCGCAGCCCCGGCAGGGTCAGGTTGAGCGTATTGGGCAGACGGTGTTCGGGATGGCCGTTGAGGGTCGCCTCCGGCAGCCGCGCTGCTATACGCTGGTGCAGCTGATCCCGTAGGCGGGTAACGTCGCCGGCGTGCGCGAGGGCGGCACGGGCCAGCTCCGCTGCCTTGCCCATGCCCACGATGGCGGGCACGTTCTCGGTTCCCGCGCGGAGCCCGCCCTCCTGCTTGCCCCCGTGCACCAGGGGTGCCAGGGCGACCCCGCGCTTCACGTACAACACACCCACCCCTTTGGGTCCGTGGAACTTGTGCCCTGAGAGGGTGAGCAGATCCACGTTCAGCGCCTGGACGTCGATGGGGATCTTGCCGGCGGCCTGCACGGCATCGGTGTGAAACAGCGCACCCGCATCGTGCGCGATGCGACACAGTTCTTCGATCGGCTGAATGGTGCCGACCTCGTTATTGGCGAGCATCACGGACACCAGGATCGTGTCCGGGGTCAGTGCCCGGCGCAGCGCGTCCGGCCGCACCAAGCCGTACTGGTCCACGTCGAGGTACGTGACCCGGTACCCGAGTGTCTCGAGAAACCGGCAGGTCTCGAGCACCGCGGGATGTTCGATGGCGGACACGATCAGGTGCGTGCCGCGGTCGCGCTGCGCGAACGCCACACCCTTGAGCGCGAGATTATCGGCCTCCGATCCGCCGCCGGTGAACACGATCCGACGTGGACGCGCGTTCAGCAGCTGCGCCACTTGCCGGCGTGCCGACTCCACCGCCTCCCGCGCATCGCGCCCCACGCCGTGGATGCTGGACGGATTGCCCAGATCGGCGTCGAGGTACGGCTGCATCGCCTCCCGCACCGCGTCCGCCACGCGTGTCGTGGCGTTGTTGTCGAGGTAGATGCGCCGCTCGGGCCGGTGTCGCTGATGCGGTGTCACCAGCTGGACGGGTGCGCAGGCGGCCGCGTCGGGGGGCACACGACGGTCCGCGTCGATGCCGGACTCCACCTTCACGACGTCGCACAGCAGTGCCTTGTAGACCGGGAACCCGGAGATCTCGTCCGCGTTGCCGAGATCGGTCAGCTCGTTTGCGTTCCACTCGCGCCAGGCGCGGGGGCCCACCGGCGTGCCGCCGCCCATGTTGCACTCAATAGCGCCTGCCGCGATGTCCTCGGTCACGCGGGCGCGAAACGGTACCGCTCCCCGCGGCGTACAAACCTCAACGAGATCACCCGTGACGACACCCCGGGCCTCGGCATCGCGCGCGTTCAACTCCACCGTCGGCTCAGGATTGTCCTTCAACAGTCCCTCGATGCCGTGGTGCTGGGAGCGGAAGTCGGTGTGCGGCCGGGCGCCCGAGTTGAACACGAGCGGGTACGTGTCGGCGAGGTCTGGACGGGCGATCGGGCCCTCGACTGGCTCGGTGTATTTCGGCAACGGCTCGTACCCGTAGTCCTCGAGCACCGTCGACCAGATCTCGAACTTGCCCGTGGGTGTCTCGAATCCGGGTTCACCGTCCGCGCGGAGCCCGCCCTTCTCCCACTTCTTGTACTCCATCATGGAGGTGGGGAGCTTCACCGACCCGCCTGCCGCGCGCACGTCCTCGAGCGCGTACCCGGAGCCCTCCAGGGCGAATCGGATCAGGTCGTCCTCGCTCTGCGGGTACAGATCGCCGTACCCGAGGCGGTGAGCAAGCTCGGCCATGATGAGATAGTCGTTCCGCGCCTCGCCCACGGGCTCGATCACCCTGTCACGGTGGCGGAAGATGGGTCCGTACACCATGTACGACTCGATCTCGAACATCGTCGTCGCGGGCAGCACGACGTCGGCGTACGCCGCGTCGGCCGTGAGCTGCCGGTCGATGCACGCCACGAAGTCGAGCTTGGACAGCGTCTCACGCCACAGGGACGTCTGCGGCCACGACGTGAGCAAGGAGGCGCCATGGATGAGCAGACCGCGAATGCGGTACGGCTCTCCCTCCAGCACCGCGGTCACCAGCCCGCTGGCGTGCGACTCACCGCGGTAGTCGCTGTAGACGGGATACCGGTCGCGCGCCACCGCCCGGTCCAGATTGGGGTTGGGCTGGTTGCACGAGCGGTTGATCGGGAAGTGAGTGTCCCGCATCGCGAGGCCGATGCCCCCTGGGACGTCGAGTTGCCCGGCGAGCGCGAACAGGGTGAGCACGGCCCGGATCGCCTGGATCCCGCTGTTCGAGTACTCGAGCCCGGTGTACATCACGGGACATGCCCCCGTCGCGCTGCACACGCGGCGCGCCAGCGCGCGGATCGTCTCGGCCGGCACGCCGGTGATGGTCTCCGCGACCTCGGGCCGGAAGTGCTGGACGTACGTGCGCAGCTCCTCGAATCCGTGGCACCACCGCTCGGCAAACGGTTCGTCGTACAGCTCTTCGTCGATCATCACCTCGAGCATGCTCAACGCGAGGGCGCCATCCGTTCCGGGGCGGATGGGAATCCACTCGGCGCCGGTGCGGGTGACGGTGTCGGTGCGCCGCGGATCAATGACGATGATCTCGGCGCCGCGCTGCGCCGCGGCCTCCAGGCGGGCCATGTCCAGTGGCGGGGAGTCGGTGGCGGGATTGGCTCCCCACACCAGCAGCAACTCGGCCGACTCCATGTCGGTGAACATGTTCACCAACATGCGTCCCATGGTCACGTGCGGCGCGATCATGGCGAACGAGACGTAGCACAGGGCACCGACCCCCATGGTGTTTGGGGAGCCGAACGGAAATAGGACGCTCGACGCAGAGGAGACGGCAACCCCCGCGGGCTGGAACATGTCGCAGAGTGACAGCTCGAACGCGCCGCGCCCGGTATAGATCGACACGGCCTCGGGACCGGACTCCCGCTTGATACGCTCGAGGTTCTCGACGATCAGATCGAATGCCTGGTCCCAGGAGATCGGCTCGAACTCGAGCGTCCCCTTCGGGCCGGTCCGCCGCAGGGGAGTGCGCACCCGGTGCTCGGAGTAGACGATCTCGGGCGCGTGCTGGCCGCGGCGGCAGATCAAGCCGAGCGGGTGCCCCCGGTCGGGCCGGATGTCTGCCAGTCGCCCGTTGTCCATGCCCACCTCCACCCAGCATCCGGCGGGACAGATGCCGCAGATCGCCTTCTTCCACTGGAGGTCGTTCGCACGTTCGGACATCGATCGTTTCTGGCTGAGAGGCCCCGACGCGGCCGTCCGGCTCGGCTGGCGGTGTGGGTGCGCGACGGTGGGGGCCCGGCGAGCCGTCAGCGGCTCCCCGGTTCGGTCTCCTGAATGTGTGCTGAGCCGATCACAATTGGGTCAACCGGCCAGTAGTTCTCACGGTTCCTGCGGGTGGTCTCGACGGCTGCGATGGCGTCGACCACCTCCATGCCCTCGACGACGCGCCCGAACACCGCGTAGCCCCAGCCGTCGTGGAACTGGTCCGGATCGAGCTTCTGATTGTCCGCCAGGTTGATGAAGAACTGCGAGGTGGCGCTGTGGGGATAGTCCTGGCGGGCCATCGCCACGGTCCCGCGCAGGTTGCTCAGGCCATTCTCGGACTCGTTCATGATCGGCGTCGCCGAACTGGTCACCCGGCGCCCGTCGGATCGGTAGTACCCTGTCTGGATCACGAAGCCGGCCTCGACACGGTGAACGATCAGACTGTCGTAGAACCCGACGCGTACGTGCGCGAGGAAATTGGCCACCGTGGTCGGGGCTCGTTCGCGATCGAGCTCCAGTGCGATCATCCCCTTGGTGGTTTCGAGAACGACGATCGGATGCGGATCCGGCCGGGCCGTTTCCTGGGCTTCGTCCTGGGGCCGACATCCGATCGCCACGAGGACGAGCGCACTCCAGAGACTGATCCGGCGAACCACCACGTCGAGCCTCCCGGTTCGATGTCCACCTGAGCCCGGCATGAAAATGGGCTCCCGTATTGTGGGGCAAAGACACGCGCATGACCAGTCCGGGGGTGGCGCCGAGGAGGCCCGCGGACTCGACCGCCGCGATCGATCCACTACCTTTGGGAAGTTCCACGGATCCCCTGCCCGGAGCATCGAGCCCTCGTGAGCACCACCGACCGCGACACGAGCCGCGCCTTCGTCGCCGCCGTCATCGGCGCCGGGACGATGATCGCGTTCCAGACTGCCGGCAAGGCGACGAGGGATGCGCTGTTCCTGTCGAGTTACGACGTCAGCCTCCTTCCGCGCACCGTGATGGCGGCGGCCGTGGTGTCGGTCGTAGCCGCGCTGCTCGCGTCTCGCTGGATGACGCTGCTCTCGCCGGCGCGACTGGTGCCGCTCGCGTTCGGGGTGAGTGCGGTGTTGCTGCTCCTCGAGTGGATGCTGCTCGAGCAGTTCCGAGGGGTGGTCGCGATCGCGGTGTACCTGCACCTCGCCGCGCTCGGTGCCGTGCTCATCTCCGGATTCTGGTCGGTCGTGAACGAGCGATTCGACCCGCGGACGGCCAAGCGCTACGTGGGGAGGATCGCTGCTGGCGGCACGGTGGGCGGACTCGTCGGCGGATTGATCGCCGAGCGGATCAGTACGTTCGGTGAGATCGCGCCGATGTTCCCGGTGCTCGCGGCCCTCCATGTGATCTGTGCGGCGCTCGTGCTGCTCGTGCGCGATCGCGAGTCGCGCCAAGCGAAGGCCGACGCGGAGCCGGGCATGTTCTCGGGCGTGGGTGTCATCGCCCAGACGACCTATCTGCGCATGCTCGTGACGCTGGTACTCCTGGTTGGAGTGGCCGAGGTGTTGATCGACTACGTGCTCAAGGCGCGGGCGTCCGACGCATTCCCCGAGGACGCCGCATTGCTCCGCTTCTTTGCGCTGTTCTACACCAGCGTCGGGCTACTCACGGTCATCATTCAGGCGGCAGCGAGCAGGGCAGCGCTGCAGCGCCTCGGTCTCACCCGCACGGTGGCTATCCTGCCTGCTGGGGTGGCCGTCGGGGGCATCGGTGCTATCGCGGTACCCGGATTGGTCAGCGCCGCTGTGGCGCGGGGTATCGAGTCGATCGTTCACCACGGTCTCTATCGTGCCGGGTATGAGCTGCTGTTCACCCCGGTGACGCCCTCCCAGAAGCGTGCGGCCAAGGCCCTGGTCGACGTCGGTGTCGTGCGTTTTGGGGACATCCTTGGGTCCGGATTGGTGCAGCTGGCACTGGTGGTGCTGGCGGCCTCGGCATTGAACGCGCTGCTGGGGGCGGCCGTCGTCATCTCCGTGATGGGAGTGGTCGTGGCGCTGGGTCTGCGACGCGGCTATGTCCGGGCGCTCGAGAAGAGCCTGCTCTCCCGCGCTATCCAGCTCGACCTCGACGAGGTGGAGGACGCCGTGACGCGCAGCACCGTGATGCAGAGCTCCGGCACGCTCGGGATGACCCGCGTGCGCCCGAGTGTGTCGGCGGAGCAGGAACTAGCGCCGGCACGCCCGGAGGCGTCGCTCATGCCGGCGGATCCCGAGCTGCAGCGGATCGCCGATCTCCGCTCCGGGGACCCCGCGCGCGTTCAGGCGGCGCTCACCCACGCACCGCTCACTCCCACGCTTGCGGGGCACGTCATTCCGCTGCTCGCGTGGGACGGGGTGCTGCGTGATGCCATCACCGCGCTCAGAGCGGCCGCACCGTCCGTGACCGGCCAGCTGATCGATCATCTGGTCGATCGAGACGAGGAGTTCGCCGTCCGGCGCCGCATACCGATTGTGCTCGCCTCCTGCCCGACGCAGCGGGCAGTGGACGGCCTGCTCAACGCGCTGGACGATGCCCGCTTCGAGGTGCGCTACCGCTGCGGCCGGGTGCTCAACCGCCTGTGGGAGCTGAACGCCACCCTAGTCATCCGGCGGGAACGGATCTTCGAAATCGTGCTGCGGGAGGCGGCCGTCGATCACGGCGTCTGGGAGAGTCACCGGCTGCTGGACACGATGGAGGACGATCAATGGTCCCCGGTCATGGACGAAGTGCTCCGAGAGCGCTCCAACCGTGGGCTCGAGCACGTGTTCACGCTCCTGTCCCTGGTGCTCGAGCGGCAGCCGCTCAAGATCGCTTTTCGGGGGCTGCACACAGAGGACCGGCAGCTCAGAGGAACCGCGCTCGAGTACCTCGAGACTGCCCTGCCGGAGCAGATTCGCAAAGCGCTGTGGCCATTCCTGGAAGCTCCCAGGGGCCGTCAGCCTCCACGCCGCTCGGCGCAGGAGGTGCTGGACGAGCTGATTCAGTCGAGCCACTCGATTGTGCTCGATCTCGAGCGGCTCCGCAAGCTGGAGGGCGACTCGACCGACTGACCTGCGGTCGTCGAATCTCCCCGCGCGATTCCCGCGTCAGCCGGTAATCGCGTCCAGGCGCCGGTACCGTCGGCCGATCAGCACGGCGACCACGAGCCACACCGCGATCAGCACCAGGTTGAACGCTGCGAGCTGCGTGTAGGCCACGCCGAGCAAGAGGGTTCCTCCGAGCCACGTCAGCGCTGCCAGGACATCGCCCGCACGTTGTGAGAACGAGTCGACGACCTGCTTGGCCTTGTACTTCTCCTCACGTGTCGTGGGCAGGAACAGCGCGTGACGAACCGTGTTGTTCAGCGAGTAGTCGGTCGAGTTCTCCGCCGTCTTGGCCCAGCGCACCGCAGCAAGCAGGGGGACGAACAGGATCAGCGAGTATGCGGTGAAGGCGACGATGGGAAGAATGAGGAGGCCGGTCGGGATTCCCATATACTTGATGACCCGGGATACCACGAAGAGTTGGAGCAACATTCCCAGCAGGTTCACCGTACCCTGAAAGAGGGAGTAGAATCTCCCGATGATCGCCTCTTGCTCGCCGCCCGCAGCAGCACGGTCGGCCACGTCCGTGACGAAGGCCGAAAGGATCAACTCTCCACTCGTATTCACCCAATTCAGAAGCAACACCAGTAGGGCCATCAGCAGCAGATAGCGGTTGCGCCAGACGAGCTGGAACGGCCCGCCTGTCGATCGTGGCGGCTCCTCCGCCTCGTCGTGCGGCTCCTCGGAGATGGCCTTGAACGTGCTGCTCTCCCGCTGGTATTCCTCATGGGGCACCCTGAATTCGCCCGTGGCGGCCCGGAACTGTCCGGTGGCCGCCGGCATCGTGCCCGTCGTGAAGACATCGGGGAGGTGCGCCTCGGTCCGGCGTCGCTCCCGGCTGTCGATCATGTTGGTGACCGCCACACCGAGAAGGAGCAGCCCGGCCGCGATGAGCAGGGCGAACCCGATTCCGACGGCGCTCTGTAGCACACCGGTGACCCACGCGCCGATCACGGCACCCGAGGCCGAGCCGAATCCGACGATGGGGAACAACCGCTTGCCCTCATCGGTGGTATACACGTCGTTGGCGAATGCCCAGAACTGGGCAATGACCATGACGTTGAAAACCCCAAGCCAGATGTAGAACGCGATGCCGATCGGTATCTCGAGGGTGTAGAGCGTGTAGAACACGCCGAGGCACACGACGAAGAAGCTGGTTACGATGTTGACCAGCCGACGCCGCGGCACGCGTGACGCGATTGCACCGTAGAGCGGGACCGCCGCCAGCAGTACGATGGCCTGACCGGCTGCCGACAGGGCCTTGCCCTCAACCTCCGCCTGGGTGAGGACGAGCACCTCCCGCAACACTTTCATAATCGAGTACGCCACGAAGATCAGGAAGATGTTCAGCATGAGCAGGAGGGCGGTGGTACCCTCTCCGGACCGGATGTCGGTGAACAGCCGGAGGAAGCGTTCCATGGGACCCAAGCGCTCAGTGCCGTTCATGATGTCACCTCCGCGGTGGAGCGGTCTCCACACAGCGTATGTGGCCTACGCACCCTCCTGCGTCCACAATGCACCCGTCTCGACGGCGGTTTCCGTGAGATCGGACTCGGGGACGTGCGTCGCAGGCTCAGGCAGGAACCGCCCGACAACCATGGCCAGCACACCAGCTGCGGCCGTGGCGACCAGGACACCCAGCTTCGACATATCGAGCAGATCGCTGCCGGTGAACGCCAATTCCGAGATGAAGATCGCCATCGTGAATCCGATACCGCCGGCCAGCCCCATGACCAGGATACCGCTCCAGGTCACACCTGCTGGCAGGACGCCCAACCGGAGCCGCACGCTGAGCCAGCTCAACAACAGCACCCCAACGGGCTTCCCGACCAGCAGTCCGAGCGCGACACCCAGCAGCACACCACCGGCGCCGGCAACTCCAAAGTCGAGACCGCGGACGTTGACGCCGGCATTGGCCAGGGCGAAGAGCGGCATGATGCCGAAGGCCACCCAGGGGTGCAAGGCGGCTTCGCCCCGTACGCCGGGCGAGACCGCCTCCCGCTGCGCCTGCGCGATCGCGTACAGAGGCGGTAGGAGATCGTGGTCCGGTCTTCCGTCGGATACGCGCTGACGGAAGTCCTCGAGCGCACGCTGCGCCACCTCCATGAAGCCCTGCGCGCCGTACCACGAGCGCACGGGGATGACCAGGCCGAGCACCACGCCGGCGATCGTGGGATGGATGCCCGCACGGTAGAACCCGCTCCACATCACGAGCAGCGGAAGTGCGAAGATCAGCCCCGGCCGGACGCCAACCCACAGGAACACCAGGGCGAGCAGCAGGCCGGCGGCCGCGATCACGAGTCCGGAGAGCGCGAAGCTCGACGAGTAGAAGATGGCGATGACCAGAATGGCGCCCACGTCATCGATGATTGCGAAGGCGAGCAGCAGGACCCGCAGGGCTGGGTGGGCACGCCTGCCCAACAGTGTGAGGACGCCGACGGCGAAGGCGATGTCTGTGGCCATCGGCACGCCCCACCCCTGCAGGCCCGCCCCGCTGGTGTTCAGCGCGACGTAGATCCCGGCCGGCACCACCATGCCGCCAATCGCCGCCATGACCGGGAGCGCCGCACGGCGGAAGTCGGAAAGCGCGCCGTGCACCAGCTCGCGCTTGATCTCGAGTCCGGCGAGCAGGAAGAACACGGTCATCAACAGCTCGTTGATCCAGAAGTGCAGATCGTGCTCCATGCTCCACGCGCCGAGTCCGACGGTCAGCGGCGTGTGCCACAGGTGCTCGTAGCTCTCGAACCACCGGGAGTTCGCCCAGATCAGAGCGATCGCCGCCGCGGCGAGCAGCAGGATCCCGCTGGCCGCCTCGACGTGGAGAAATTGCTCGACCGGCCGAAACATGGCTTTGGCGGCACGACGAGCCGGCTTCCACGCCTCGGGAGGAGAAGTGGACAGGGGGGAGGAAGGAGGCGGACGGTCTGCCATGGCGAATGTCCTCTGGTCGTGACGGCGTCGGATTCCCACGGTATCGTCGGAGCGCGCCGTTGACTCTCAGAATGAAGGCCTGGCGCCTGCCCCGCAAGCGGAGCTTGGCGGCTCCGTTCCGTTCTCGCAGAGGATATGATAGTGTTGTCGACAACGCCCAACCGCACGGACCATGACCGACGTACACCCCGGCAACGCGCTGCTGCAGACGACCGATCTCCGAGCCGACGGTGACCTGCCGAGTGACCTGTTGCAGGTCGCGTCGCAGCGGCTCGGTATCGCCGGCCTGGTGTGGGCGGGGTTGTGGACGCTCAGCCTCGTCATGAACAACTTCGTGAGCCCGGTGCTCTCTCCCGATGCGCCGCTGGACGATGCCTGGCCCGTGCCGGGAAACGCCGCGGCCGGCGGGGTCATCGCCGTCTCCCTCCTGATGTTCTGGTACACGCGGCGGCCGTCGCGCAATCCCCGACTGGTGCTCGACCTCGGACTGGTCTACGAAATACTGCTCGCGTTCGCGATCGGCATCGTCAACCAGTGGACCCCTAACACGGAGGGACTCTCCTGGATCTGCGTGCTGATCCTGATCCACCCGATGATCGTGCCCCACACCAGGCGTCGTACACTTCTCGCGGCGCTGGTGGCGGCATCGATGGATCCCCTCGGCATCGCCATCACCGGCGCGCGTGGCGTGGAGATCCCGTCGTTCCCGGTGATTCTCTGGACGTACCTGCCCAACTACATCTGTGCGTTCCTCGCCGTCCTGCCGTCGCACGTCATCTCGGTGCTCAGCCGTCAGGTCAGCCAGGCACGCGAGCTGGGCAGCTACCAGCTCGGGGAACTGCTGGGCAAGGGCGGGATGGGCGAGGTATACGCCGCTCATCACCGCATGCTGCGCCGACCGGCGGCGATCAAGCTCATCCGGCCGGACGCCCTCCAATCGTCGGAGTTCGAGTCTCCGGAGACGATCGTCAAGCGCTTTCAGCGTGAGGCGGAAGCCGCCGCGCGACTGCACTCGCCGCACACGGTCGAGCTGTATGACTTCGGGATCACCAACAGTGGTCGCTTCTACACGGTGATGGAGCTACTGCGCGGGCTCGATCTGGAGACGCTCGTGGATCGGTTCGGACCGATCCCTCCCTCCCGCACGGTCTACCTCCTTCGGCAGGCCTGTCACTCACTAGCCGAGGCACACGAATACGGCTTGGTGCACCGCGACGTCAAACCCGCGAACGTTTATGCGTGTCGGGTCGGCCGGGAGACGGACTACGTCAAGATCCTGGATTTCGGACTGGTGAAGGGGGACCTCGGGGAAGGGCAGGATCGGACGAAGCTCACGGCCCCCGACATCACCACGGGCACACCGGCGTATATGTCACCGGAGCTGGCCCGCGCCGACGACATCGACGGTCGCGCCGACATCTACGCGCTGGGGTGCGTGGCGGTCTGGATGCTGACTGGCCGACTGGTCTTCAAGGCTGAGACGCCGATGAAGATGATGGTGGCGCACATCAAGAACACCCCACTGCCGCCGTCGATGCTGTCGGAGTTCCCCATCGGTCCGGACCTGGATGCGGCTATCCTGGCGTGCCTCGAGAAGGACCGGGCCAACCGTCCGGCGACGGCCGACGAACTTGCCAGAACCCTGGCGGCGTGTGACGTGGGTGAGCCGTGGACCCCCGAGGCCGCGGTAGCGTGGTGGCAGCATAACGTGCCCGAACTGCTCGCGCCTCCCTCGCCGAGTAGCACGACGTCCCGGAACTGAACTCCCGGTCCACCCGGTTACTCATCGCTCCACTCGGACCACCCGTTCGGACTGCCGAGCGATGAACACGCGGACCGTCCCACTCCAGCCCATGCCCCGGTCGACCTGGATGTCCACTGCGAGGAAGGGCCGCATCTCCCGTGCGGCCGGGGAATCCGTGCGACGATCGATCTCGAGCACCGTCTCCGCGCCCTCGACCCAGGGCCCTCGCTCAGCGACCCGTCCGTCCGGCGTCGCATCCCCGATCCGATAGCGATACGACGTCGCACGGTCCGGGTAGAGTCCCCGCTCGGTGCCGAGATCGTGAAAGCGGAGTCCGCTGTCGGCCATTTGAAAGAAGTCCAGCGGGGGTATCCGATCGAAGAAATACCGTGCGATGATGTCGCGGCGCTCGCCGAGCACTCGTACCATCCAGTCGGCGGCGGCGGGGTCCTCGTACTGCGCCTCCGCGACCAGGGCCGCGAGATGGGCGTCGGTAAAGGCCGAGATGATCTTGGCAGCCCAGTAGCCGTCGCGGGTCGTGAAGTTCGCGAACGCGGCGTTTGGCTCCAGCGGCTTGAAGGCAATCGGGTGGAAACCCTCAGCCCGGTACCGACCGATCTCGTCGAGGTCCTCTGGCCGACTGGTGCGTCGCCACGGATCCTCCCAGAGTCCCAAAGCGAGCGTGCGGCCCAAGGTGAGGCCCACATCCGCCGTGAATTCGTGGCACGCCGTCGGGACCGGCCCACGGGCACCGCCCCCGAGCGTACTGCCGAAGTCGATGAAGTGGTGGCGGACGAAGTGCCGGCCGTCCTCCTCGACGAACATGTCGAGTGTGTTGCCCTGCTTGGTGTCGTAGTGGCACAGCCATGCGGCAAACATGCGGAAGCCGCGCAGCTCGCGGCGGTCCTCGTGATTCACGCGATCGTTGGGATCGTCCTTCCGGCGTCCGCGCCAGTCGAATGGCCCGAGATCGGCCCCCGCGAGGAATCGACTCGCCAGCGCGCGCCACCTGCCGTCCGGTGAGCGCTGGACCCGACCGAGGATGGCGTCGAGGTCGCTCTCGGTCATCTCGCGCTCCTCGCCGTCTTCGGGTGTGAACCGGACCCCCTCTCCGACGATCAGCTGCTCGCGCCGGAGGGGGACGATCACGTCGTGTGGCACGTTATAGCCGGCCGCGTGCAGAATGCGCCCTGTGATGATATCGGCAGCGGTCGTCAGGCCAGGGTAGCCCGGGGGATCGAACTTGACCACATACCGGTTGCCGTGAATGTCTCGCACGAAGAAGCCCGGCGTCACGCCCTCCGTTTTGGCACTGAACACCACAAGTGGGCCGGAGGCATCGGGCCCGCCACCGGGGTGCGGTCCCCGCGCCACCGCAGACGGGCTGAGGGGGAAGAGTCCGAGCCGGTTGGTGAACCAGGTCGAGCTGGGGACCTCGTCGAGGGCGTTCGGATTCGCCGCAGGATGTGCCGGCTGCCCGCCGAACACCGTGCCGAAGCCACGAACCAGGCGTGCGGGGTTCAACAGGCGGCCCAGTGGCCGGAACAGTGACGCATCCAGGGCGGACGCGATGACGTTGGGATCGCGCGGCGTCGGCATGGGGATATCGCGCCTGTCCTCCTCGTGCCAGACGATCGGTACGTCCTCGAGGAGCGGAGCACTCCACGCCGCCGCCAACAGGCAGATGGCGCAGGCCCCGGCGAGGCCAAGCCGCCTAGCGCGGGGGAACCGCATCACGTCCATGGAACAAGCCTCTAACGAACTGGAATGTCTGGTGGCTCTGAAGCCGCCACAGGCCTCCCTCAGAGCTCCTGGCGTACTCGACCCGCACGGCGAACCCGCTACCGGTCAGGAGGCGAATCCCACCGCCGTAGGAAAACGTGAAGTCGTCGGTCCGGATCGCGGACAGCTCGGGGAACACCTGACCCACGTCGCTCAAGAAGTAGAAGTCGAGCCCGGTGCCTTCGGCTCGATCGTACACCCAGATCGGCCAGCGATACTCCGCCGTTAGCAACAGCAGGCCTCGGTCTCGCCATCGGCGGTCGGGGAACCCGCGTAACAGATCCGGATCGTTGTTGTGCAGCAGGCGCTGGAACGGGATCGGCTGGTCGCCGTCCGGCTCCATCCACGTCAGCACTCCCCGGAGCGCCAAAACCGTGTGCGGAAACCAGAGTCGGGTGAACTGCTGTGCCTCGAGCCGGATGTGCCAATAGCTGGCCCATTCGGGTGCGGCGCTGCGAAAGTACCCGACGTCGACAGTACGTCGCCCGCCGCGGTTGGGCCGGCCGTCGCCGTCGGTGTCGTCATGCTCGACGGTGATCCCTCCGAGAAACCCCGAGGACGTGCTGGCGAACCCGGGTGGGAGTGCTCCCGGAAACCGCTGCGAAATCGAAGGCGCAGACGTGCTGGTCGGCTCTGTCGCCCTGACCGCCGTGAACTCGAGGCCGCCGGCGACTGCCAATTCATCCGTCAGGGCGTGCCGGTAGACCGTGCCCACCCACGTCTGAACCTCGCGATAGAGCGATTCGTCCTCCTGCTCCGTGCCGGGCCCGACGCCGAAGTACCTCGTGTTGGCGTGATTCCGATATCCGATGCCGATCGTGAGCTTGCCTCGATCGCCGGCGGGAAACCGCAGTCCCAGGGTCGCCTTGCGGTCGCGCTGATTCGAAGCGAAGAGTCGAAGCCGCGCCTGGTGACCCGGGCCCGTCAGCGAATCGTGCTGGGCGGCGAGCCCGAAGCCCCAGCCGCCGAGCCCGCCCACACTCACCTCCGGAGTGATCCGGAACGTACGCGGCTGGAAGGCAAGGAACTGGCGGAGAAACGGCGTCTCGTCGACGGCCCGGACGGTGGCGCCGATACCGTCGGCGAGGAGCCGGAACGGGAACGCGATGACCCGGTAGGGCCAGACGAGGATTCCTTCCCACACCGGCATTGGGCGGTTGTGGCTCGGAGCGGTCACGCTGTCGCCCGGGGGAGGGATCGCGCCCCAGCGGCTCAGGCCGTACCCCTGCTGGATCGAGTCGGCGATTGTGGCTGGCGTTTGGCTCTGCGCAGGCGGGGCGGCCGCTGTCCAGAGCAGGGCGGCCACGCTGAGGGCGACTGGCACCGGAACGCGGGCCATGCGGGCTCGGCTCAGGGGCGCACGAAGGCCAGGTAGCGCAGGCGGCCCCTGCGGTCAATGTGGAGGACCACCGGAGCCGACGGGGTGACGTCGCGGAGTGCCGTCGACAGCTCGGCGAGCGTATGCACCGACTGCCCGTTGACTTCGTAGATCACGTCCCCGGACTGGAGCCCAGTCTCGACCGACGGCGTGCCCGCTGCCCGCGCGGCGATGGCAATGCCTCCACGCCGGCGCAGCCACGGCAGCATGTCCGCGATGGTCTCGTCCACCGCGAGGGCCAACACCCCCAGCTCCGGAACGAGGTTGCGGTCCCGTGCCACCAGATCCGCCACGCGCGTGGGATTGTCCCCGCGCTCCACGACCGACACGCGAATGCTCAGGCGCTCCAGCCCACGACGGACGTCCAGAGTGACGACCTCGCCTGCGCGGCCGTACACGTTGACATCGAACTGTCGTGCATTCTCCATCGGCTTGCCGTCGAGTGCGGCGATCACGTCACCCGGGATCAGGCCGGCCAGGGCTGCTGGGGAGCGCGGATGGACGTCCGCCACGATCACCCCCCAGTCCTGAAGCAGTCTCAATCCCTCCGCGAGGGCCGGCGTAATGGTCTGGGCCTCCACCCCGATGACCCCGCGGTGCACCCGCCCGGACGTGCGGATCTGTTCGTACACGGACCGCACGATGTTGCTCGGCGCCGCGAAGCCGATTCCCTCGCTGCCACCGGAGCGCGACAGGATCAGGGTATTGAGACCGACCACACGCCCCCACGTATCCACCAGCGGACCGCCGCTGTTGCCAGGATTGATCGGCGCATCAGTCTGGATGTACACCATCGGGTGGTCGTCCTGCAACTGTCGACCCACGGCGCTCACCACGCCCATCGTCACGGAACTCTCGAGCCCGAGCGGACTGCCGAAGGCGAGCACCAGATTGCCCGGACGCAGCGAGTCCGAGTCGGCAAACGGCAGGGCCTGCAGCCTGTCCGCGTCGACCGCGAGCACGGCCAGGTCGGTCTCCTCGTCGATTCCCACGATCCGGGCCGGCAGCCGCTCGCCGACCGGCTTGACGATCGAGCGGCCTGGGACGCCGCTCGCCGCGGGTCGCGCGAGGACGACGAAGATATCCCGGCCGCCCTGCACGACATGGGCGTTGGTCAGGATGTGTCCTTCGGGTGAGACGACGAATCCCGAGCCGCTCCGCACCCGGCGGCCAAGTGTCGGTGCGGAGCCCGGCTCGGCGATCGGGCTGAGCGCGGACACCCAGATCTCCACCACGGAGCCCGAAACGTGCTGCGAGAGCGCTTCGAAGGCCTCACTCAGCTCGATCAGTGCGGCCCCCGGCGTCGCGGTGACCGGTTCCTGGCCGTGGAGCGAAACAGGCACGACAGTCAGTGCCCAGATCACCGCAGCTGCGGCACGGGAGGGCGGTCGGGCGCCCATCAGGTACCTCCCCTACGGATCGCCGTCATGATGCTACGCGCTCAGCGCCGGTGCGATTTCGCCCTTGTCGCAAGGGGCGACGCCCGCCTGATCCGGGAGATGCGTGTCCCACCAGCGTCGCATGCGGTCCTCCGTCCACGGACTGGCAAGTGGCACCGCCTCGAGCAGTCGCGCCAGTTCTGCGGCCGTCGCCGGGCGATCCGCCGGCTTCTTAGCGAGACAGCGCATGACTACAGCGTCCAGCTCTTCGGGGACTTCCAGCTCCGAGCGCTGCGAAGGTGGGACAGGGGAATCCGATACGTGCTGGTGCATCATCTTCACCGGGTTGTTGCCGGGGAACACGAGTTGACCGGTGAGCAGCCAGTAGAGCACGCAGCCGAGCGCGTAGAGGTCCGCGCGTCCGTCGAGATCGGGTTCGGCCATGGCCAGTTCCGGAGCCATGAAGGCCGGGGTCCCGGTCGTCATGTGCGGCTGCGTGAGCATGGTCTCTTCGCTCCGATCATGCCCCTTCACCAGCCCGAAGTCGAGAATCTTCAGAAAATCGAGCTGCACGCCCATGCGGGTCGCAACCAGATTCGACGGTTTGATGTCACGGTGTACGAGCCCGACCTGATGCGCCTCCGCCAGCGAGAGACAGGCCTGCCGGATCAAGTGGACGGCGCGCTCGGGAGGATTCGGCCCGAATCGCTCGACAAGCGTATCCAGGTCCATGCCGTCGAGCAACTCCATCACGTAGTAGAAGGAGCCGTCCTGGGTCGATCCGAAGTCGTACAGCTCAATGGTGTGCGGTGATCGCAGCGCGGCCGCGGTCTGCGCTTCCCTCCGGAAGCGAGCCAGCGTCACCCGCCGCGCTTCCGCGTCCCGAGGCCCAAGCACCTCGGGCCGGATGAGCTTGATGGCTGCTTGGCGGGCGAGCAGGCGATGCTCGGCACGGAACACCGCGCCCATGCCGCCCTTGCCGATCTGCTCACCGAGCCGGTAGCTCCCCAGCTCCTGTGCCCGGCGCGCCTGCCGGCCGAGGCCGAGAATGATCTTGGCAGGCACCACCGCGACGAGCGCGAACAGGTAGTTCGGAAGGAAGCTCAGGGTGAGGACCACGGGATCGGTGGTGAAGGACACCCCTCGAACTGTCGCGATGAGCACACCAAACGGGTCCATGGACGCGGCAAGCGTGCCCGCGAGCAGGATCCTGCCCGGCGTGTTTGGGGCGATTGCCGGAAACACCAGGATCACCACGGGAATCCAGGTGAGGCGCCCCGGGATCGGCTGTGGCTGCCACTGCTGCACGATGCCGAAGAGGAGCGCCGTCGCGACCAGAAACCCCAGGCTCATGTCGAGGAGCAACTGCGGGCGGTGGTGGAGCTTTCCGGCCAGCAGGGTCATCGAGAGCGACATGGCCAGTCCGATGGCCCCGATCAGATTCCCCGGCATCGGGAACGCGCTGCCATGCAACGGCATCTCTTCGAGGAACAGGGGCGTGACGATGTTCGCCATGACCAGGCCGAACGCCCAGATGCCCGCGAACACGATCCCGAGAATCCCGACACGCTTGCAGGACTGATCGAGCAGGTCCCCCGGGAGGGGCATGCGCGACCGACCCCCGCGCGAAGCGGCAGGCGTGGAGAGGGCGGCGATGAGCGTTTCGTCGGTCATGGCTAGTCGGTCGATCCTCGCAATCGGTTCTCGTACCGAGTCCGTCTACCTGGTAACGCCCCGGAGCCCGCAGCTGTTTCGACAGACCTCGAGAGAGTGCTGGTGGCTCGACTGCTCGGAGAAACTCACGCGTCGGTCCGGTCGCGGCGAGCGACAGGCGAGCGCAAGGGGCGATCGTGGGCTATCCGGCCTGCCGCTGCTCGTCGGACGCCTCAGCGCCGTTCCCGGCCGCCTCACGCTCGGCCTGCCCGGCACCCTGCGCGAGACTGGCCTTGAGCGCCTCCATCAGATCGATGATCTGCGTCTGCGGTTCCTCGGCCGGCCTGGTCGTGATCTCTTCTCCGGCCACCTTTCGGTCGATCTGCTCCAGCATCCGCCGGCGGACCTCGTCCTGGTAGGCCCCGGGCCGAAACTCCTCGGCGGCCGCCTGCTGAATCAGCTGTACGGCCAGTGCCAGTTCCTCCTCCTTCACCTCTCCTTCCCCGATGGGGACCTCCGAGAACGACTTGAGCTCGTCGGCGTAGTACAGTTGCTCGAGCACCAGCCCCTCGTCCTGAGGTCGGACCAGCACGAGGTACTGCTTGCCGCGCGCCGCATACTTGGCGACGGCCGTCAGCCCCGTCTCGCGTAGGGCCCGGCTGAGCAGGCGGTAGGCGCGCTCGCCACCCTTGTCGGGACCCAAGTAGTACGCCTTGCTGAGATACAGGCGCTCGATCTGCTCCGCGGGAACGAATTCCGTAATCTCGATGGACTCGGTACTCTGCTGTTCGAGGGCCTTGAGCTCGTCGGGCGTAAATACCACGTATTGGTCCTTCGCAAACTCGTAGCCCTTGACCATGTCGTCCTTCGCCACCACATCACCATGCTGGCGGCAGACATACTGCTGTTTCAGCCTGGATCCGCATTCCTTGTGGAGCCAGTTGAACGAGATGCGGGCGCTCGACTCGCCGGTCGAATACAGCTTGACTGGAACGGAGACGAGCCCGAACGAGATGGTTGCGGCGCTGATAGGCCTGGCGCTCATAGGGCGATCACTATACTGGATTCGGTTGGCGCGAGCAAGCGACCCCGGACATGAACCAATACCATAACCTGTTGTATTTCAAGGTGTTGAGAGGCATGGATTTGGCCCACCACTCGGCGGATTCGGACGACGGTGCCCGATCGTCCCGATAGGCTGAGCGCGTACCGGTCTAAGCGCGCCGTCGAGCGCAGCCCCGAGCCCGCTGGATCCGTTACCCCGCGGGGGGCCCGAGTGTTCGTGGTCCACAAGCATGCCGCCCGTCAGCTGCACTACGATCTCCGCTTGGAAATGGACGGCGTGCTGGAGTCGTGGGCCGTTCCGAAGGGGCCGTCGCGGGACCCGAAGGAGAAGCGGCTGGCCGTCAAGGTCGAGGACCACCCCATCGAGTACGCGGAGTTCGAAGACCTCATTCCGGCCGGCAACTACGGTGCCGGACCGATGATCGTCTGGGATCGCGGCGTGTGGGTACCACTGAACGACGTGACCGAGGGGTTAGGGCATGGCAAGCTGCTCTTCGAGTTGCGCGGCTACAAGCTTCGAGGCACCTGGACCCTCGTGAAGATCAAGAAGAGCGAAAAGGACTGGCTGTTGATCAAAGAGCGCGATGCGCTCGTGGTTGAGGGGGAGGACGACTTTCCTCAGGACTCGATCCTCTCAGGGCTGACCGTGGAGCAGCTCGGCGAGGGGCAGCGCCCCGGCCGAGCCCTGGTGCCCCAGCTGGAGGATCTCGGCGCCACGCGGGGCCGTGTGGAGCTGGCGTCGGTCACGCCGATGCTGGCCGAGGCCGGTGACGCGCCATTTACCCGGGCGGGGTGGCTCTTCGAGCTGAAGTACGATGGATACCGGCTGCTTGCGGGTGTGTCGGGTGGCGAGGCGCAGCTCGTGACGCGAAGCGGGCGTGATGTCACACGGGCCTTCCCGGAGATCGCGCGGGCCTTGCGTCACTTGCCCCTGGACCACCTGGTGGTCGACGGCGAAGTGGTCGTGCACAATGAGCGGGGGGTCCCGAGCTTCCAGCGTCTTCAGCAGCGGGGAAGACTGCAGCGCCCGCTGGAGATCCAGCTTGCCGCGGCTGAGCGGCCGGCGACACTCTACCTGTTCGACCTTCTGGCGCTCGACGAGTTCGATCTCCGGTCAGTCGGACTCGCGGGCCGCAAGCAGGTGCTGAGGGATCTCCTCCCGACGGTGGGGCCGCTGCGCTACGCCGATCACATCGCGGAGCAGGGAGAGGCCTTTTTCGCGGAGGTGCGCAAGCTCGGTCTCGAGGGCATCATGGCCAAGAGGGGTGATGCCCCGTACCGCGGCGGCCGGTCGGCGCACTGGCTCAAGATCAGGGCGGAGCGCAGCGACGACTTTGTGGTCGTCGGATACACCGCGCCCAAGGGGAGCCGCAGTGGGTTCGGTGCGCTGCACCTCGCTGCCTTCGATGACGAGACCCTGGTCTACGTGGGCCGCGTGGGCAGTGGGTTCACCGCCGAGCAGCTCGAACAGGTGCGGGACACCCTCGCCGATCACGTGCGACCCACCCCGCCGTGCCACGGTGGGCCCGACGGCCCGGACCACACGTGGGTTGAGCCCGTGTCGGTGTGCGAAGTGCGCTACAAGGAGGTGACCGAAGACGGCCTGCTGCGCCAGCCCGTGTTCGTTCGCTTCCGCGACGACAAGCCACCGGATGACTGTCTGCTGCGGGGTGCCGGTGACGGCGAGATGCCGCCGTCGGCGGGGTTCGTCCAGACCGCCCGAGTGCAGGATCTGCAACTCACCAACACCGACAAGGTCTTCTGGCCGGCCGATGGCTACACCAAGGGCGACCTACTGGCGTACTACCGCTCGATAGCGACCTGGATCCTGCCATACCTCCGCGATCGCCCGCTGGTCATGACACGCTACCCGGACGGGATCGAGGGCAAGTCGTTCTTCCAGAAGGATGCCCCCGACTTCGCCCCCGAGTGGATCCGGACGGAACGGGTCTGGAGCGAGGGCTCCGATCGCGAGTTGCGCTATTTCATCTGCGACGACGACGCGTCGCTGCTCTACGTAGCGAATCTCGGGACGATCCCGTTGCACGTCTGGGCGAGTAGGGTGGGGACGCTGGAGCGTCCTGACTGGTGCATCCTCGATCTCGACCCGAAGGACGCGCCGTTCGCAGCGGTGATCGACGTGGCGCGGACCCTGCAGGAACTCTGCGAGAGCGTCGATCTACCGAGCTTCGTGAAGACGAGCGGGTCCTCCGGCCTGCACGTCCTCCTCCCGCTCGGTAGTCGGGTCACCCACGAGCAGTCGCGGCTCCTCGGTGAGGTGCTCGCCCGCATCGTCGTGCAGCGCCTGCCGGATCTTGCCACCGTCGCCCGACTGCCCGCACAGCGGGAAGGCAAGGTGTACGTCGACTACCTCCAGAACGGGCACGGCAAACTGCTGGTGGCTCCGTTCTGCGTCCGGCCCCGTCCCGGTGCGCCGGTGTCGATGCCGCTCCGCTGGGCGGAGGTGGTCCCAGGGCTCGCCATCGGTGATTTCACGATCGGCAACGCGGTCGACCGGCTCGCCGCACTCGGACAGGATCCGATGCGGGAGGTCCTCGAGACCAGGGTCGCTCTCATGCCGGTGCTCGAGCGCCTGCACCGCGAGCAAGCGTCATGACAGATTCGCACTCCCTGTCGCTCACCGAGGGCCGGGCGGCGGTGTCGGCGCTGTGGGACCGCCCGCCGGAGATGACGGCCGTGCTGGTGCTCGGCCATGGGGCGGGAGCCGGCATGCGCCACCGCTTCCTGGAGACAGTGGTAGACGGACTCCATCGGCGGCGGATCGGCACGTTGCGCTTTCAATTCCCGTACATGGAAGCGGGGCGCCGCCGCCCGGATCCACCGGCCGTGGCGGTCCGGGCAGTGGTGGCGGCCGTGGAGGCAGCGGCGGGATTGTCCCCGGGTGTGCCCCTGTATGCAGGGGGAAAGTCGTTCGGTGGACGGATGACCTCCACCGCGGCGGCCGAAGGCCGGATCGACGTGGTCCGCGGACTGGTCTTCCTTGGCTTTCCCCTACACCCTCCCGGCAGGCCCGGACTCGAGCGCGCCGAGCACCTTGCGCGCGTCGCGATGCCGATGTTGTTCGTGCAGGGTACTCGGGACCGGCTGGCGGATCTCGCGTTGGTGCAGCAGGTGGCGAGCGATCTCGGGCCGCACGCCCACGTGCACGTGGTGGAAGGCGGCGATCACAGTTTCGCGGTGCCGCAACGCATGGGCCGGCCCGAGGGCGATGTGCTGGACGGCGTCGCCGGTGCCGTGCATGACTGGATGACGAGAGCGAGGTAGCCATGGAGCAGTACTGGGTGCTCAAGACCGAGCCGACCACCTACAGCTTCGACGATCTGAAGCAAGAGGGCAGGACGCGGTGGGACGGTGTCAGGAACCGTCAGGCACTGAAACACATCGGGAGCATGCGGCCCGGCGATCGGGTGCTGATCTACCACTCCGGCAAGGACAAGGCGGTGGTCGGCGAGGCACGAGTCACGACCGAACCATACGACGATCCCGACGCGGGCGAGGACGGGCTCACGGTGGTCGATATCGCGGCCGCCGGAGCGTTACCGACGCCGGTACCGCTCTCCCGGATCAAGGCGGATAGGCACTTCGCCGACATGGCCTTGGTGCGCCAGGGGCGACTCTCCGTGGTGCCCGCAACCAAGGCACAATGGCAGCGTATTCGCGCTTTGGGTGGAGTGACATAGCTGACGGCGGGCCCGGCGCCCGGTGGTGCGTCACGATGCGTCGGCGATCTCCAAGAACCGCCGCGCCAGTGCCGGACCGGCTCCCCCTTCCTCGTGCTTGAAGAACACGAACGCCTGCGACCATTCCTGGGCCGTGATCCAATGGGCCCACTCCCCGAGATCCGCGTCGTCGTACCCCTCTCCGCGGAGGCGCAAATACCCGAACGACGCGGTCGGAACCCGCGGTGCGTCGCCCTCGGTGTGCGCGATGCACAGGGCGGCGCCGTGTGACCGCAGGGCCTCGTACACGTCATCCTCGAACCACGACGAATGGCGGAACTCGAACGCGGTGTGCACGTCCTCTGGAAGGAGGTCCAGGAACTCCGTGAGGCGCGGGAGATCCTTCTTGAAGTTCGGCGGCAGCTGGAACAGCAGCGCTCCCAGTTGCTCGCCAAGGGTACGGGAGACGTCGAGCAGGTAGGTCAGCGACTCCTCGGCGCCCCGCAGTCTGCGATGATGCGTGATCCGCTGCGACGCCTTGAGCACGAAGCGGAACTCCGGCGGGACCTGCGCCGCCCACTGTCGCAGCACCTTCTCGGTCGGCATGCGATAGAACGTGTTGTTGATCTCTACTCCACGGAACTGACTGGCGTAGTACTCCAGCATGCCCGCGGACGGCAGGTCGTCCGGGTAGAAGCTGCCCTTCCACTCCTTGTAGGCATATCCACTGGTTCCCGCACGAAGGTCCATGATCGCTCCTTGGCTGGGCCGCGCCGCCTAACCTCGTGCCCGCAGCGACCAACGGCAAGGATGGCCGGGGCGCACGTCCCGAAACCCCTGCCAGGAGTGTATCGTTACAAAGGTCGGGGTGCGGTACCGCTGCCGCTGCCCCAGTCGAATCGAGTTCATGAGGTGAACGATGGGTCGGATGAGTGCGCGGCAGCTGGTGCGAACGGCACTTGTGGTCGTGGCCGCGGGGCTGCTCGTGACATCGCCCGCCCCTGGTCAGCAGGCGATCGACAAGGCCGCATCCGAGATCTTCGGAACGGTCATGAGCCCGTTCTGTCCGGGGATGACCATTGCGACGTGCCCCTCCTCGCAGGCCGCCGAACTGAGAGACGAGATCCGGGCCAAGCTGGCTGCGGGTGCGACCAAGGACGAGGTGCTGGACGAGCTGTACGCGGAGTGGGGTGAGGAGGTACTCGGCCCGCGGTCGGCCACCGGCATGGGCTTGCTCGCGTGGCTCGTTCCGGCGCTGGCGATCGTGGTAGGTGCGGCCGGGCTGACCATGTGGCTGCGCGTCTCCAGTAGCCGGGTGCGCACCGCCGGGTCGTCCGGCGAGAGCATCGATCCCAAGGCGGAGCTGCGCCTTCGCGAGGAGCTGGCACGGCTGTAGCCTGATCCACCGGCCGGCTCAGGCGGCCGGCTGCAACCGACGCTCGGAAATCACGCGACGGTCCTTCCTCCGGGTGATCGGATATCTCCGTTGGACCTACCCCTCGAAGGAGGCCTCGTGCGCACGACACAGATTCGCCTTTCCCGTTTGCTTGGGTGTACCTTCGCTCTCTCGCTCGGTGCAGCCTGCCTGGCGGTGCCGACGGTCCTCTCCGGCCAGCAGCTGCTCGTGGTGAACAAGAGCGGCAGCACGCTGTCCGTTATCGATCCGGAGTCCCGGGAGACGCTGGCGACGATTCCGACGGGCTTCGCCCCACACGAAGTCGCGGTGTCGGCCGACGGCAGCCTGGCGTTCGTCAGCGACTACGGGACGGGTCCTCGACCGGGCAATTCGGTCACGATCATCGATGTCGAACGTCGGGCCGCCGTGGGGACGGTCGACCTGGGTGAGCACACGCGGCCACACGGTATCGTCACGACGTCGAACGGCACCGTCTGGGTTACCACAGAGGGCTCGCAACACGTGCTTCAGCTGGATCCGGCCACCCGGGGCATCCGTCAGGCGATCCATACCGGTCAGCAGGTGACCCACCAGGTCGTCGTCGTCGAAGGCGCGGCGCGGGTGTACACGGCGAACATCGGCTCTGGGACGGCAACGGCGGTCGACGCCAGTGCCGGTAAGGTGCTCGCACACGTCGAGACCGGCGCCGGTGCCGAGGGGATCGATGTGTCGCCCGACGGTGGGGCGGTCTACGTGACGAATCGAAGCGCCGGAACGCTCTCGGAAATCGATGTCGCCACGAACGTGGTCGTGCGTCAGCTTGCGGTCGGCGACTTCCCGATTCGGGTCAAGGTGCGGCCCGACGGCCGCGAGGCACTGGTGTCCAACGCGCGTGGCAACGAAGTGGTGGCCGTCGATCTCGAGCGGTGGGAGGTCGTCCGGCGGCTGAGTGTCGGAGCGATGCCGGTTGGCATCCTCGTGACTCCGGATAACCGGACGGCGTACGTCGCGAATACGCAGGACGACAAGATCTCGGTGATCGATCTCCAGCGGTGGGTCCTCGACGGCGAGATCGTTGCCGGCGACGAGCCGGACGGTATGGCATGGGTCGGCAGGTGATCCCCTTCTAGCCGGGGCGCGGGCAGCGGCGTAGACTTGGACGCTCGATTCCCGACGGCGCGAATCCATGGTTCTCAACAACTTCGTACGTCTGAAGAAGGAGCTGCACCTCTTCGACGTCTACGTCATCGCGACCGGCGCGATGATCAGCGCCGGGTTCTTCCTGCTGCCGGGCCTCGCCGCCACGTACTCGGGCCCCGGCGTGGTGGTGGCATACCTGCTGTCGGGATTCCTGCTGGTGCCGGCGCTCCTGTCGATGGCCGAGCTGGCGACGGCCATGCCCCGAGCCGGGGGGACGTACTACTATCTCGACCGCACCCTGGGCCCCCTCATGGGCACGATCGGCGGGATCGGGACATTCCTCACGCTGGTGCTGAAGGGTGCGTTTGCACTGATCGGCATGGGGGCGTACTTGAGCCTCATGGTCGACGTGGACATGACGTCGATGGCGCTCGCGCTCACCGTGGTGTTCGGCGCCCTCAACCTGATGGGTGCCCGTCAATCGAGCGGGCTCCTGCGGGTACTGGTCATCGGCCTGCTCGTCCTGCTGGCGTTCTTCACGGTCCACGGTCTGACCGATGTCTTCGTGCTACGCGACGAGCCGCCGTTCGGCGGCTTCTCCCCCCTCTTACCGGAGGGCTTCGACGGACTCCTCGCCACGGTCGGGCTGGTGTTCGTCTCGTTCATCGGTTTGACCAAGGTCGCGAGCCTCGCTGAAGAAGTGGACAACCCGGAACGCAACATCCCGCTCGGCATGATGCTCGCCCTCCTCACGGTCACGACGGTCTACGTCCTCGGTACGTTCGTGATGGTGGTGGTGCTCGGGGTGGGAGACCTCCAGCAGAGCCTCACTCCCGCGGCCGACGCCGCCGAACGCCTCACGCCGTTGCTGCCCGGGCGGATGGGCGTATGGCTCGTGGTCATGGCAGCCATCGCCGCATTCGCGTCCGCGGCGAATGCCGCGATCCTCACGGCGTCCCGCTACCCCCTCGCCATGGCCCGTGACCACATCCTGCCCGACTGGCTGGCGTTGACCGGCACTCGTGGAGCGCCTGTGCGGTCGGTGCTCGCGACGTGCAGCCTGCTGGCAGTCGCGCTCCTGATCCTCGACGTCGAGGGTGTGGCAAAGCTCGCCAGCTCCATGCAGCTCCTGCTGTTCGGGCTCATCAACGTGGCCGTGATCGTGATGCGGGAGAGCCGGATCGAGTCGTACGATCCCGGGTTCCGCTCGCCGCTGTATCCCTGGACGCAACTCCTCGGGATCTTCGTCCCCGTGGTGCTCGTGGCTGAGATGGGTTGGCTGTCCGTCCTGTTCACCGTGGGCGTCACCGCGCTCTGCTTTGGCTGGTATACCTACTACGCCAAGCCGCACATCGCCCGGGACGGCGCGATCTATCATGTGTTCGAGCGGCTCGGACGCCGCCGCTATGCAGGCCTCGATCGGGAGTTGCGCGATCTGATGAAGGAGAAAGGCCTCAGGGCCGAGGACCCCTTCGACGAGGTCGTGGCTCGGGCGGCCGTGCTCGACTATGTCGAGCCCGTGAGTCTCAAAGGCGTGATCGGGCGGGCCTCCCAATTCCTGGAACGCCGGCTGCCCGTAGGAACCGAGGCACTGGTGGATGGGTTCGGACGCGGCGTCCGCGGCGGCGGCACCCCGGTCGCCTACGGGGCCGCGCTGCTCCATTGTCGGATCCCCGACATCAATACCTCCGAGATGGTGCTCGTGAGGTCTGCCGACGGCGTCAGGGTCGATGTCGACGACGAGGACATGGCCCGTCAGGCAGCGGACGTGCCGATCCAGGCCGTCTTCTTCCTGGTGTCGGGTGAGGCGGATCCCGGCCGGCACCTGCGGATCCTCGCCCAGCTCGCGGGCCGGGTGGAGGACGAATCCTTCATGCCGGAGTGGCTCGAGGGACGACACGAGCAGGAGCTGAAGGAGACGCTGCTGAGGGACGACCGGTTCCTGTCCCTCAGACTCTGGCCCGGCTCGAGGACGGAGTCGCTGATCGGCAAACCCCTCAACCAGCTCAGTCTGCCTCCGGGGTGTCTCATCACGCTCATTCGCCGCTACGGCGAGATGCTGGTGCCGCAGGGCCGAACGGTACTGCGTGAAGGGGACCGCCTCACGATCATTGGCGCGCCGGCAGGCCTCCGGTTGCTGACCGAGCGATACGTCGAGAAACAGGCCACGGAGGAGCCTCGCGCCTGAAGAACGGAGGACATCTTGCCATCTCCGGATAATGCGGCAGGATTATTGGTAGTCCGCCGCCTGGAGGATGCGATGCCCGCCACGAAGCTCAAGGAGTTCCTCGACGACCACCGCGTCAAGTACGAGACGATCCGACACTCGCCGACGTACACGGCCCAGAAGACGGCTGCCTCGGCGCACGTTCCGGGGAAGGAGTTGGCCAAGACCGTCATGATTCGGGTGGACGGGCAGTTGGCCATGGCGGTCCTTCCCGCCCCCATGCAGGTAGACTTCCAGCGCCTGAGCGCGGCACTCGACGGGGCCACGGTGGAGTTGGCCGACGAGGGTGAGTTCCGGGCCCAATTCCCTGACTGCGAAGTCGGAGCCATGCCGCCGTTCGGCAATCTCTACGACATGGCCGTGTACGTCGACGAGCACCTCACGAAGGACGATGACATCGCGTTCAACGCGTGTTCGCACACGGAGCTCCTTCAGCTACCCTATGCGGACTACGCGAAGCTCGTGAAGCCGAAGGTGATGTCGTTCGCCGTGGGCGGTCACTGAGCGGGGTCACGGCCACGCTGCCGGGCGAGAGCCGCTCCCCGCGGGGGGGCGGCTCTCGTGTCAAATGCGGAGTCTGAGGGTGGCAATTACATTCGTGAGACCCCACGCAGCGGAGACCCCATGCACCACCGCCGTTCCCTCGCGTTGACGCTCGGCTTGCTCGCGATCCCCGTGTGGAGCGCTCGGGCGCAGCACCATGCTGGTGGCGCGCCGCTCACCCGGGCGGAACGGACGGACTACCGCGAGACGAGCCGCTACGCGGACGTCATGGCCTTCGTCGATGCGCTGGACGACATGGCGTCCTGGATACGGGTCACGTCGTTCGGATACTCGGTCGAGGGGCGGCGGTTGCCTCTGGTGGTGGTGGGGGAGGTGGACGCGGCGACGCCTGAGGCCGTTCGCGCCAGTGGGAAGACTCGTGTCTTCGTCCAAGCCAACATCCATGCCGGCGAGGTGTGCGGCAAGGAAGCCGCGCAGATGCTGTTGCGGCAGCTCGCCCTCGGAGCGCATGCCGAGTGGCGCGATTCCCTCGTGCTTCTCGTGGCCCCGATCTACAATGTGGACGGAAACGAGCGTGTGCGACTGGATAACCGCCGCGGACAGCACGGGCCCGTCGGTGGCATGGGACAGCGGGCGAACGCGCAGGGACTGGACCTCAACCGCGACCACATGAAGCTCGAGTCTCCGGAGGCTCGCTCGCTCGCGGCGCTGATGACCGACTGGGATCCCCACGTGCTGCTGGACTTGCACACCACCAACGGCACCCGCCGGGCCTACCAGCTGTTGTACGCCCCGCCGCTGCATCCCGAGACCGCGGCGGGCATCGACTCGATGCTCCGGTCCAAGTGGCTGCCTGCCGTGACCGAGCGGATCGCGACAACCGACGGGTGGGCCTTCTTCTTCTACGGCAATGTGCCCTTCCGTCCCGGGGTGGAGCGGGGTTGGTACACCTTCGACCACCGGCCGAGGTTCAACACCAATTACATCGGGCTGCGCAATCGCTTCGGCATTCTGAGTGAGGCGTACGCGTACGAGACGTTCGAGATGAGGGTGCAGGCTACCCTGCGGTTCGTCGAGGAGGTGATCGACTTCGCGCACCGCCATGCAGGGCCCATCCGGGCGGTGACGGAGCAGGCAGATGCCGCCGAGCTCGCCGGGACGGCGTTCGCCGTCCGGGCGACCTACTCCCGAGGCGACTCGGTGGAGATTCTGCTGGGTGAGGTTGCCGAGGAGCGACATCCGTACACGGGGCGTCCCATGTACCGCCGGCTCGACGTCGTGCATCCGGAACGCATGCCGGACTTCGGACGTTTTACCGGCACGGAGACGGTCGCGGTCCCGGAGGCGTACGTCGTACCGACCGAGCTGTCGGTGGTCATCGAGCGCCTCCGCGCGCACGGCGTCGAGGTGGAGCCGCTGGCTGAGTCCGAGCACCGGAGCCTGGAGCGCTTTCGCATCGATTCGACGGTGGTCGCGGGGCGCGAGTTTCAGGGACACCGCGAGCGTACCGTGTACGGTGCATACGAGCGGACGGACGAGACGCTGCCGGCCGGCACCGTGCTCGTGCGGACCCGGCAACCCCTCGGCAAGCTCGTCGTCGCGCTGCTCGAGCCCCGCTCCGACGACGGGCTGGCGAACTGGAACGTGCTGGACGGCGAGCTCGAGGGTGCGGAATACTACCCCATCCGCCGACTGCCGGTACCCTGACAGTGCGCGCGGCGGCACCCGCCTCGTGACAGACGGAGGTTGATCGACGCATGAAACCGAGCCCGAGATTCCGCCGTGAGCTCGCCGTATCCGCCTGCTTGGCGACGCTGCTCCCGGCTGTGGCGCCGGCTCAGGAGCGCGCCATCGCCGGTGCCTACCAGGAGGTGGCGGACCGCATCATCGACGCCGCGCTGGCCGACAGCGCGGCGTACGAGCGGCTGGCTTTGCTCGTGGATCGTTTTGGGCCGCGCTTCAGCGGGACGGAGAACCTCGAGCGTGCTCTCGACTGGATCTTGGAGGAGATGCGCGCGGACGGGCTGGAGAACGTCCGGGGGGAGCCCGTCATGGTGCCGCGGTGGGTGCGGGGCAAGGAGTCGGCCGAGCTGCTGGAGCCCCGCCCGCGAAGCCTGCCGGTGCTCGGGCTGGGTGGAAGTGTCGGCACACCCCCGGATGGCATCAGCGCGGAAGTGATCGTCGTCGGGAGCTGGGAGGAGCTGGACGCGCGGTCCGAGGAGGCCCAGGGGAAGATCGTGCTGTTCAACGTCCCGTTCACGACGTACGGGCGCACGGTGCAGTACCGCGGCGGCGGAGCCATCGCCGCTGCCCGCGCCGGGGCGGTAGCGGCACTCCTTCGGTCGGTGACGCCCCACTCGCTGCAGTCGCCACACACGGGGGCGATGGGATACGCCGACGGTGTGCCGCGCATTCCGTTCGCGGCGGTCACCGTGGAGGATGCCGAGATGATGCAGCGGATGGTCGACCGGGGGAATCGGGTCGTGGTCCGCCTCAGCATGGAAGCCGATACCCTGCCGGATGTCGAATCCCGTAACGTCGTGGCGGAGATACGTGGCCGCGAGTTCCCGGACGAGGTCGTGGTACTCGGGGGCCACATCGACTCGTGGGATGTGGGGCAGGGGGCGATGGATGACGGAGGCGGGTCGGTAGCGGCCTGGGAGGCGGTGCGACTGATCCATGCGCTGGGCCTCCAACCGCGCCGCACCGTGCGGGTGGTGCTGTGGACCAACGAAGAGAACGGCCTCCGGGGAGCCCGGGCGTATCGCGACACCCACGCCCTCGAGTTGGGGCGGCATGTGCTGGCGATGGAGTCCGACGCTGGCGTGTTCAAACCACGCGGGTTCGGGTTCGGGGGATCCGACGAGGCCTACGCCATCGTCAGCGAGATCGGTACGCTGCTGGAGCGCATCGACGCTTCGATGATCACGCGCCCAGGGGGTGGTGCTGACATCGGCCCCATCATGCGGGAGGGCGTGCCCGGCATGGGATTGAATGTTGACGGTAGCGAGTATTTCTGGTATCACCATACGGAAGCCGACACGATCGACAAGCTCGATCCGCGCGAGATCGCAGAGTGCGTGGCAGCGATAGCGGTGATGGCATACGTGGTGGCGGATCTCCCCGAGCCGCTTCCCCGTTGACGAACGACGGCGTCGGGTGACCGGCGGCCAAATCGCAGCTCCCAAGCGAGGAGATGACATGAACCGAGCAGTGCAAATCCTGACGCTCGCGGCGATGGGGACGCTTGTTGCCTGCAGCGCCGGCGAGCAGGCCCAGGAAGAAGAGGCGCCTCCGGCGGAGGCAGCGGCGACCGCCATGGCGGCCACCATGCCGGACACGACGGCCGCGGCGCTGTGGAGCCACCTCGAGGAGGTGGACTACCGGGCCGCGTGGGCGCTGTGGCCCGAAAAGGGAGAGCTGTACACCGGCCAGCAGCCGCACGGCATGCTGCTCACGACGTATCTCAACCAGGTGGCCATGGATGCGCTCACCGGCAAGGCCGGAACGATGCCGGCCGGCGCGATCGTCGTGAAGGAGAACTACATGCCGGACTCGACCTTGGCGGCGACCACCGTGATGTACAAGGTCGAAGGCTACAATGCCGATGCCGGCGACTGGTTCTACCTGAAGCGGCTGGCCGATGGGACTGTCGAGGCTTCGGGCCGTGTGGCGGGATGTCAGGGATGCCACGACCAGCGGGCCGACAACGACTATCTCTTCACGGGGTCGCTCAGTCAGTAGTGGGCGGCTGAGCGCCGAGGCTGCGGCGGGCGGCCGGATCCCGGTGGGGTTCGGCCGCCGAGTGTATCAGGTCCGGGCCTGCTGGTCGCCGTGGCCAGCCAGCCGTCCGAGGATCCCCAGCTGGTCGGAGGTCCCCAGGGCGATGACAACGTCGTCGGGCTCGAACCGCATTTCCGCGGGTGGGTTCGTGAGGATCGATCCTTGGTCGTGACGTCGCACGGCGAGGACGTTGGCGCCCGTCCGTCTTCTGACGTCGGCCTCGGCGACGGTCTTGCCGTGCAGATCCGAACCGGGGCGGACATGACATTCCTCTAACACCAGCTCCAGCTTGCCTGAGTGCATCACGACGTCGAGGAAGTCGATGATCGAGGGACGGAGGAGCTGCCGCGCGATTCGCCGGCCGCTGATCGTATACGGCGAGATCACCTGCGTCGCCCCCGCGAGCAGCAGCTTCGCTTCGCTCGCGGGCTGGTTGGCACGCGCCACAATCGTGAGGTCCGGGTTCAGCGTACGGGCGGTGAGCGAGATCATCAGGTTGACCGCGTCATCGCGTGTCGTGGCGACCAACCCGGCCGCGCGCTCGATCCCTGCCATTTTGAGCACCTCGTCGTCCGACGCATCTCCCGTCAGGGACAGCACCTCCGCAGGCAGGCCGTCGAAGGCCGCTTCCTGCTCGTCCACGACGACACTCTGCGCGCCGTCGGTCCGGAGATCCACGGCCACCTGCTGACCCACACGGCCGTAGCCGCAGATGATGTAGTGTCCCGCCAATGCATCGATGCGCCGCTGCATACGCGCCTTCCGTAGTGAGCCCGTGAGCTCGCCGCTGATGACGTTTTGTCCGATGGCGGCGAACAGGTACGTGATCGACCCGACCCCCGCCACGATGAGCCCCGCGGTGAAGACCTTCCCAGCGGGGGAGAGGGGGCGTACCTCGGCAAACCCGACGGTCGAGAGCGTAATAACCGTCATGTACAACGACTCGAGGATGCTCCAGTCCTCGAGTCCCATGTAACCGAGCGTGCCCACGGAGGCAATCACGACCACGGCGCTGCCGAACCGCAGCAGCCGGTTCCGCATGCGCCGCACTCGCCGTGTTGCGTCCCGCTGGGCTCGATGCATGTCCGGTCCTCTCGACGGTGGGAAAGTATGTGTCCCCGCCGATCCTTGAGCAAGCGTGATGCTGGCCCATCCCGCGTATCGCCTGTATTGTACAGGTTGCCGTTTCGGCGGTGCCCGCTGCACCCGACTCTCTCGCTCCAGACAAGGAGGCCCTCCCGTGAGTGATCACGTCTACAAAGTCACCGAGCTGGTCGGCTCGTCGCCGGAAAGCCTCGAGAAGGCCATCGAGAACGCCGTGACCCGCGCGAACAAGACGGTCCGCAACATGCGCTGGCTCGAAGTGCAGCAGATCAGGGGGCACATCGAGAAGGGTGCGGTGCAGCACTGGCAAGTGATCGTGAAGATCGGCTTCACCCTGGAGGACTGACATGCGCTGCCTACCGCTGCTCGTACTGCTCCTGTCGGCAATGGCGCAGCCCGCAGCCGGCCAGGAGGGGGGACTGCGCCTGTACATCTCCGCGGACATGGAAGGCGTGAGCGGGGTCGTGACCGGCGATCAGCTCGGCCCCGGCGGCTTCGAGTACGCCCGATTCCGGGAGGTCATGACGCGGGAAGTGCTGGCGGCGATCCGCGGCGCCCGGGCCGCTGGCGTCGGAGAGATCCTCATCAGTGACTCGCACGGCAACGGCGAAAACCTCCTCCTCGACATGCTGCCGGCGGACGTCCAGGTGGTGCGATCGTGGCCGCGGCCGCTCGGAATGATGGAAGGCATCGATTCAACGTTCGATGCCGTCTTCTTCGTCGGGTACCACGCCGGCACGACGAATCCAGACGGTGTGCGCGCCCACACGTTCTCCAGCGCGAGACTTGCGGACGTCCGCCTCGGCGGACGCTCCGTACCCGAAGCGGGCGTCAATGCAGCCATTGCGGGCCACTTCGGCGTGCCGGTCGTGCTCGTCACCGGGGATGACGCGGCGGTCGCCGAGATCAGCGCCATCGTGGGAGAGGTGGAAGCGGCCGTCGTGAAGTGGAACGTGAGCTTCCACTCCGCGCGGACGCTGATGCCGGAGGCCGCGTATGCGCTCATCGAGGAACGTGCCCGCCGCGCCATCACCGAGCGCACGCGGATCCGCCCGTTCAGGCTCGAGACGCCGGTGACGCTCGATGTGACGTTCAAGAACTACCGGCCGTCTCAGATCCTGGCGTATCTCCCGATCGTGGAGCGAACCGATGCGCACAGTATCCGCTATGTCGGCGAGGACATGCTGGCGGTCTCTCAGTTTCTGCAGTTTGTGACCAACTACAACGCAGGGCTGGAGCCGTAGCCCCGCGACGACGCCAACGGGATCAGTCCTGACACACGGGGCGGCCGCCCAAGGGGCGACCGCGCCGGGATTGCCGCGTCGAGCGCGCCGGTCGCCTGCGGGTCAGACGTAGCTCTCGTACCGCGGGTCGTACATGTTGGCTCGCACATAGGCCATGACGTCGTTGGGGCGTTCGGCCGTGGCCAGCCCCTCATCCCACGCGTACGTCGCGACGGCCGTTGCGATAGTGGCGGAGACGTCGCGAATTTCCTCGAGCGGCGGCAGGATGGACCCCTGGTCGAGCATGTCCTGCGTCGTCATGTTGGCAACCGTGCGCGCGGCGGCGTAGAACATCTCGTCGGTGACGTGCTTGGCGCCGGACAGGATGGCACCGAGCCCGAGTCCGGGAAAGATGTAGGCGTTGTTGCCCTGGGTCGGCACATGGGTCTTGCCCCGATACGTGACCGGGTCGAACGGGCTGCCACTCGCGTAGATGCCGCGCCCGTCGGTCCACGTGTACGCCTGTTCCGCCGTGCATTCCGCCTTAGACGTGGGGTTGGACAGCGCGAACACGATGGGTTGCTCGTTGATCGCGGCCATCTCCCGCACGATCGGCTCGGTGAACGACTGTGCCTTGCCGGAAACGCCGATGATCCCGGTTGGCCGGCAGACCCGAACCGCCTCGAGCAGGTCGGTGAGAAACTCGTGCTTGCGGGCGTAGGGCTTCTTGTGCGCCGCCAGGTCCTTCCGTGACTTGACGACGAGCCCCTTCGAGTCGAAGAACCACATGCGGCCCTTCGCTTCGTCCGGGTCCATGCCTTCGCGAACCATGGCCGACGTGATGAGATCGGCGATACCGATACCGGCCTCGCCGGCGCCGAGGAACAGGAGCCGTTGCCGCGTGATATTCTGGCCGGTGATCCGGGCAGCACCCAGGATCCCGGCGAGCGTCACGGCGGCGGTACCCTGGATGTCGTCGTTGAACGTGCAGACCCGGTCGCGGTACTTCTGGAGCAGGCGGAACGCGTTGGCGGTGGCGAAGTCCTCGAACTGGATGAGGGTTCCCGGGAAGACCTTCTTGACGGCTCGGACGAACTCGTCGATCAGCTTGTCGTACTCCTTGCCCCGCAGGCGATCGTGCTTGAGCCCGATGTAGAGCGGGTCGTTGCGCAACTCCTCGTTGTTTGTTCCGACGTCAATGGTCACGGGGAGTGCGTACTGGGGGTGCACGCCGGCGCATGCGGTATACAGGGAAAGCTTCCCGATCGGAATCCCCATCCCATCGGCGCCGAGATCGCCAAGCCCGAGAATGCGCTCGCCGTCGGTCACGACGATGATGGCGACGTCCCGCCTGGGCCAGTTGCGGAGGATCTTCGCGATCCGCCCGCGATCGTTGGCCGTGATGTACAGGCCGCGCGGACGGCGAAAGATGTGTCCGAATTTCGCGCATGCCTCGCCGACCGTCGGCGTGTAGATGATCGGCATCAGCTCGTGGATGTTGTCCACCACGGTGCGGTAGAACAGCGTCTCGTTCCGGTCCTGCAGACCGATCAGGAAGATGTACTTCTCTAACGGGGTCGGCTTGTGCTGGAGGTTCCAGAGGACGCGCCGCTTCTGCTCCTCGATCGTGTTCACGTGCGGGGGCAACAGGCCCCGAAGCTTCAGTGCGTCACGCTCCTCTTCGGTGAACGCAGTTCCCTTGTTCAGCCGTTCGTTGTGGAGAATGTCGATCCCTTTCGGGAGCTTCTTGGACTTGGGCGTCATGTCACGGAGTACCCCTCTGCTGGACGACGGACGGGCCGCCGTCGCTCCTCATGCGGCGCGCCGTCGGGGCGCCGCTTCCCGTCACCACCCGATCCGTGATGCCCTGCAGGGAGGTGATTGCCTTCGGTCTCAAATCTAAGAGGCTTGTGTGGCTGGCGTTGAGGATGGCACCAAGTTGTGCTGAACGCGCCTTCATGATCCGAAGGCTCGGCTGGGGTGGGTGCGCCTATGGACGTCCGGAGGTGGCCGCGACCGCCGCTATCCAAAGAGGGTCAAGAACACCCCTGCCGCCGCCGCCGATCCGATCACGCCGGCTACGTTCGGACCCATCGCCGGCATCAGGGGATTCACCCTTCCGTCGGTGTCGTCGGAGACGACCTTCTGCACCACCCGGGCGGCCATCGGGACGGCGGAGACACCGGCCGCGCCGATACACGGGTTGATCTTCCGGTGCAGGAACAGGTTGAGGACCTTCGCGAAGACGATGCCACCGGCCGTGCTGAAGCCGAACGCCACGGCTCCCAGCAGCAGGATGCTGATGGTGTCGAGCGTCAGGAAGTTGTCCGCCCCCATGGTGGCGCCCACCGCAATGCCGAGAAAGATCGTCACGATGTCGATCATCGCGCCGCCGGCGGTCTTGCGGAGCCGGTCCGTGACCCCGGACTCGCGGAGCAGATTGCCGAACATCAGGAGCCCGATCAGCGGGGCAGCGGTGGGGATGGCGAGCGACGCCAGGATGCCCGTCACGACCGGGAACAGGATGACGGCCGTGCGTGACACCGGGATGGCCTGTGGCATATCGATCGCGCGCTCAGCGTGAGTCGTGAGCGCCCGAATGATGGGTGGCTGGATGATGGGGACCAGCGACATGTAGCTGTACGCGGCGACCGCGATCGGACCCAGGAGATGCGGTGCCAGCTGCGAGGCCAGAAAGATGGAGGTCGGACCGTCCGCACCGCCGATGATGCCGATGGAAGCCGCTTCTTGCGATGTGAAACCGAATACATATGCCGCCAGGAGCGCGGCGGCAAAGATGCCCAGCTGGGCGGCGGCGCCCAGCAGGAATGTCAGGGGACGCGACAGCAGGGGACGGAAGTCCGTCAGCGCTCCCACGCCGAGAAAGATCAGCGGCGGGAGCAGCTCGGTCCGAATCCCCTGCTCGTAGATCAGCGCGATGATACCCTCGCCGTACGATCCCATGTCGGCGAGAGGCAGGTTCGCAAGGATGGCGCCGAAGCCGATCGGGATGAGCAGGAGCGGCTCGTATCCCTTTGCGATGGCGAGGTAGATGAGCACCCCCGCCACGACGAACATCGCGAGGTTGCCGATGCCGAGGTTGGCAAGCCCGGACTGCTCGAGCAGCTGAGCCACCGTGCCCATCGGCCGCCTCCTAGGCGATCGTCATGAGGGGGGTGGAGGAGTCGATCTCCTGTCCGATCTTCACGAAGATCCCGCTCACGGTGCCGCCGGCCGGCGACTTGATGTCGTGGGTCGCCTTCATGGCTTCCACTTGCGCTACCACACTCCCGGCGTTCACCCGGTCACCTACCTTGACCTTGAGGTCGACGATCTCGACTGCACCCGCGAACGTCGAGTACACAGGTGTGCCCTGTGCCGAGGGCGCAGCTGTACTCGCCGGCGCTGCCGCGACCGCGGCGGGTGCGCCGCCCTCGGTCGGCTCCAGCGTGATCACGAAGGAGCGGGTCGTGCCACCTTCCTCGACCGTGCACCGCGTGGTCATCGGACCGGTGAACCCGGCGGCCGGTGCCGGCGGCGGCGCAGCGGGCGCCGGAGCCGGCGCGACGTCCGTCTCCTTCTGTTTCAGCGGCACGTCGATCTTCGGCGTACCCGTCAGCAGTCGGATCCCCTCGTTCACTTCCATCTTCTTTCCGGGAACCATGGCCGCCACCACGAGGAACACGTTGCGGTCGGTGATGGGGAGACCGCGCTCTTCCAGCGCGCGTCGCGCGGGCTCGATGTTCTTGGGGGCGGCTTCCAGCGGATCGCCCTTGAACACCTCGAGTCCGAGCTGCTCGGAAGCCTTCTCAACGACTTCGGGATCGGGGGGCAACGGTGTGCTGCCGAAGTAACCCAGCACCGCCTTCCCGAAGCCGGGATCGATCTTCTCCCAGCGGCCGTACAGCACGTTGTTGAATGCCTGGAGCCAATACTGCTGGCTGCCGGGAGTGACGCTCGTCCACGCACCACCCGCCTCCACGACCACCGGAAACTCGGCCAGCACCTCACCATAGCGCTCGAGAATCCCGGCCTTCTGCATCATGTGGACGTTCGGACCGATCGCCCCGCCCGGCATCGGGAAACCGAGGACGCGGGCGTCCGCCGTGGTCGTCGTGGGATTGAAGTTGTACTCGGCCAGGAGCTCCGTCAGCTGGCTTTCGATTTCGGGGAGCTTGCCCACGTCGAGGTCGAGCGAGTATCCGGTGCCCTTGAGCGCATGTGCCAGCGAGCGGACATCGGGCTGCACGGTGCCGCTCGCGAGTGGCCGGACCGACAGGTCGACCCCGTCGGCCCCGCCGGCGATGGCCGCCATGTAGCAGCTCACCGCCATGCTCGCGGTGTCGTGCGTGTGCATCCAGAGGGGCATCTCCGGCGGCATGAGCTTCCTGAGCCCGACGGCAGCGTCATAGATCGTCTTCGGATCCGTTGTCCCACTGGCATCCTTGAGGCAGATGCTGTCGATGTGTACGTCGCTCTCGAGCAGGCGCCGTCCGATGTCGATGTAGAACTCGGGCGTATGGACGGTCTCCGACTGGAATGGCAGGCCCATCAGCGCGATCGTCGCCTGGTGGTGCATCCCGGCGTTGACGATGGGCTTGCCGGTGCTCACCAGATTGCGGACGTCGTTCATGTAGTCGAAGTTCCGGTCCCACGTGGTGCCACTGGCCTGCATCAGCTGCGCCTGGAGCTGCAGGGCCTCGGGCGACTGCGTCGTGAGCGTCACTCCGGAGACGGATCGCGTGAGGATCTGCAGGTCGACATCCGGCCCCACGGCCTCTCGCATCCGCTCCATGTCGTCGAACGGGTCCTCGCCGAGGTAGAACAGCGGCGCCTGGAACCGCGCACCGCCGCCGAATTCGAAGTGTCGGATGCCGGCCTCGGCGGATGCCTGCATGGCCGGCAGAAAGTCGCCAAGGCGGACCTTGCCACCGAACGTGCTCTGCAGGCCGTCACGAAACGGCGTAAACATCACGCGGATCTTCTTAGGGGTCGACGCGAAGATCATTGGGTCTCCTCGATGGTCGAGATCTTAGCCCCGGGGTAGGCGGCAGAGACAGCGGCCGTGACGGCGGCCACGACGGCTGCATCGGTCGATGCGGGAATCCGTTCGGGGAAGACGGCGATCAGCACCCGCATGATGCCTGCGAGCACGGACAGCATGAGGAAAACGGCCGTGAAGGCCGAGATGCACACCATGAGCAGGTCCGGCTGCCCCATCGATCACCCCCCGACAACGGACGATCACGCCGCGTGCAGCGGCGTTCCATCGCTCGCTCTGCTTCCCTACAATTGGCGCGTTTGGACCCGAACGCGCAACTGCCGGTCGGGACCGATCACTCCGGCCGAAACAGCACACGGCCCCTGGTGAACGGTCGCGCGATGCCCTCGAGGAAGAGTTCCAGGTCGTCTCCGAGCCGCTCGACACGGCCCTCGGCGAGTACCCTGGGGGGATCTACGTCGCCCTCTGCACAGACGGCCACGCGGCGCCCAATGACCAGGGATCGTGCCCGGTACGAAGTGAGAATGTCCACGTAACGCCCATCCTCGAGCCGCCGGTAGTTTCGGGCCAGTGCGGCGAGCAGGGCCTCGAACACCGACCCGAGCCGGCACGCCCGCTGGTCGCCACACAGTTCGGACAGCGAGTCGATGCGCGGCACGAACGGCGTCGGCTCAACTACCGGAGCCGTCTCCACGTTGAGGCCGATGCCGACGACAGCGGCCCCGATCCCATCGCTCGGTGCCAGAGCGTGCGTCAGGATCCCGCACACCTTGGCATCGCCGACGAAGACGTCGTTGACCCATCGGATACCCGCCCGTCCCTCCAAGCCCGGAATCCGATCGATGGTTTCCACGACGGAAACGGCTGCCATGGCGAGGAAACGGACTGCCGACGGGACTGTTCCCTCCGGCGGTGCGAGCCACATGGACAAGTGAATGTTGCCCGGCGTGGCGGCCCACGACCGCCCTCGCAGGCCGTGCAGCCCGTATCCACCGCCGGCGGCGCAGAGTGCACCGTCGGGAAGAGCGATTCCCTCACGCCCCAGGCTGACCAGGAGGTCGAACTGCGAGCCTGCGGTGGATTCGACGATCAGCAGACAGGGCCACCGCGCATCTGCTGGTCCCTGAGCAGCGTGAACCGGGCGCCCCGCGTAGCAGTGCGCCGCGGCCTCTCCGATTGCGGAGGACCGATACGTTGCCGGTGTGCTCCACTTGGAGGCGGCCGGCATGAGCTGCATGCCGTACGCTACGCTGTCGGTGTAGATGTCCATTGCCTAGCAAGGCGGAGCAGCGGGACGGCGGACCGGCGGAAGAAGGGAAAGGGGGAAAGGGGAAAGCGGAAGGGGCGCGCCCCCCTCACTTGGATATTGGATATTTCATCCGCCCATCCGTCCATCCGCCCCTCCGTCTACGTCACCTCGTTCTCCCAGCGCACCACATCCCCCACGACAATCGCTCCATTGTCGAGCACCTCGGCGAATGCTCCCGCTCGCCAGTCCGGTTCGAGCGCGCTCCGCAGACCCGGAAAGGCCTCGTCCATGCGTTTGCACGGCCGCGTCTCGCCACCGATTCGCAGCCGGCAGGTGCCGATACGAAGCACACGACCGCGGGAATGGGCGAGCGACACGGCGCTCACCAGGAGGTTCGCCCGTCGCGCCGTCGGCTCGAGTCCGGGGCCAAGTTGCTCCTGCAGTGCGCGCCACACCTCGGCCTCGATCAGCGTCACCTGGCGCCGTCCGCCTTGATCCGCGTTGCCGATCAGCCCCTGGCCGGCTCTGAGCTGCGCCTCGGTCACCGCGTCCATCAATCCGCGGTGGGCCCGCTTGATCCAGATCGCCTCGAGACGTCCGTCGGGATGCGCGTCCTTGGTCATGTTCCAAACTACCGGTCGTTGACTACGGGCGCGATGCCCCCCCCGATCAGACCAGGGGAACACGAACAACAAGCGGTCGCAGACCGTCAGAACCTGGGGTTCACCACGTTGTTGAACTTGGAACCGAAGCGGAAGCTCAGGCCGAGATCCACGCCAAACCGGAAGTCCGTGCCGCGCTCCCGCTGACGGAGCAGAACCTCCTCGGGCGTGAGTCCCACCTTTGACAGGTAGAGCTGGTCTTTGATCCGGGCGAAGAACCCGCCCACGTTGAAGTCGAGCCCCCGTACCACGCGGATGTTGATCCCCCCGCCCAGGCTCACGCTGTGCTTGGTCAGGTCGTGGAGGTATTGAAAGGCGTCGAGCGAAGCATGGATCGTTCCCCAGGGCTGCTGGACACCGACTTCGACCTCGAGTGCGTGAGCCGGACGCACCTCGGCGGTCAGGTCGAAGATGGTGGTGTCCGCATAGTTGGCTGCGGCGACGCCGAGCACATACTGGAACGTGAGCCGCCGATACGTGGATTCGTCGTACGGGAAGATGTTGTACTCGACCGCCGGACCGGCCTGGATGCCGAGATCCAGGTTTCGCGTGCTCGAGCGGCTGATGTCGGCCAGCCCACCGACCGACCAATGCTGACCGAGGCTCCAGACGGCGAGCGCCTCGAAGCCGTAGAAGTTTCGGACGCTTACGTACGTCGTGTCGATCCCCTCATCCACATCGACGAAGTCGAACTCCGACCTGTTGCCGCTTGCGTCGGCCTCGAACTCGAGCTTCAGATCCTCGGTGATCCGGCTGGCGTCGAAAGAGGCGCGGCCCGACAGGAACCGCTCCTGACTCTCGCCCTCCATTGAGCCGCGTACGCCGATACGGAAGACCCAGTAGTCCCAGGGATCGTAGATCTCCTGGAGCCCCCCAGCAGCCGGAAGGTCGACCGCCTGCGCGTAGTCGAGCGACAGCCGCCGGAACACGTCGGAACGCCACACGTACGGTACCAGGCTCAATGCGAGCACGCGCGTCAGCTCGGCGCGCTCCTCCTCGTAGGTGTCGTCGGCGCCGGTGACCACGAACAGCGTGTCCGAGTGGCCGGCCAGCTCTCGCAGCCCGATGAGGGTCAATGTGAGCCGGGAACCGCCGCCGGCCGTCCGCTGCTGTGTCACCAGGAGGTGCACGTCCGCGTCCTGACGGTCGCGTACCCAGTTGACGAACGTGATCTCACGGCGGAAGTGGCTGAAGTCGCACAGCCGGGTGTGGCAGTCGAGGAACACGAACGGTGCCTGTGCCTGAGGCGTCGGCGCCTCCTGCGCGAATGCGGCGATTGGGGACAGCAATGTCGGCAGAGCCAGCAGGATCCTCACGCATCCTCCCGATCATCCATGGTATTCCTACCGGACGAGCAACGACTGCAGTGATGATACGCGCGCCTACATCCGAACGTTGAGATGGGTGCCCGAGAAGTGAATTTGGCGCTGCGTGCCGGCCATTCGGCCGGCCGAGATGCGACGGGGTGCCGATGTGGCGCTCGATGGCGCGAGGTGAGTGGCGACGGAGGAGCCGATCAACGCCGCAGCACGAGGCCCGCTCGCGCTCCGGTGGATCGGCCATCGGCGATCGCGGCCGTGCCGTTCACCAGAACGTACACCATGCCTTCGCTGAGTTGATGCGGATCCGAATACGTTGCGCGATCGGTGATGGTCTCGAGGTCGAAGACCACCAGGTCAGCGACCATGCCCTCCTGCACGAGTCCTCGATCGGGGATGGAGAAGACGGTGGCGGGGAGGCTCGTCATGCTGCGGATTGCATCCGCGAGGGTGATCACCTCCTCGTCGAGCACATACATCCTTATCTTCCGGGGGAAGGCGCCGTACACGCGTGGGTGCGGCACACCGCGATCCATCTCCACCAGATCGCCGTCGGACGACGTCATCATCCACGGCTGACGCATCAGATGCTCGACGTCGCCGTCGTCCATGTTGAAGGAGACGACCCCCGCGCCCCCGGCACGGATGATCTCGATCGCCGCATCGACCGGGTCTAGCTGACGCTCCGCGGCCACCTGAGACAGCCGCCTCCCCTCGATACTCGGGTCCGCGTCGTGATAGCGGAACTGAATGCGAGCGGCGCCGCCCCGTCGTGCGAGATTCTCCACCATCTCGGCCCGTACTTGCGCGCGCCACCCCGCGTCGCGTAAGCGTGCCAGCAGCGAATCCCGTCCCCCGGCCTGCGCCCATCGCGGGAGCAAGGCGGATCCGAGGCCGGTCGCCGACGCCGTGTAGGGATACTGGTCGGCGTAGACCTCGAGCCCCTCCCCCCGGGACCGCTCGATGCGCTTGGCGAGCGCGGGGCCGAAGCCCCAGACCCGCGGACCCAGAGCCTTGAGGTGGGTGGCCACGGCGGGCAGGTGCGCCTCCCGGGCAACCCGGATGACTTCATCCACCGCCGCCACAACGCCCACGGTGTAGTCGGCCTCGTCCCGGATGTGGCTGGTATAGACGCCGCCGTACTCGGCGGCGATCCGCGCGAGGGCGACCAGCTCCTCGGTGGACGAGTATGAGCCCGGCGCATAGTAGGGCCCGCTCGAGAGTCCAAACGCTCCTGCCTCCATCCCGGTCCGGGCCAGGTCCTGCATCCGAGTGAGTTCCGCGTCGGTCGGTGCCCGATCCGTCATGCCCAGGACCTCGCGCCGCACCGACCCGTGGCCGATCAACTGCGCGGCGTTGACTCCGATGCCGTGCTCCTCGAGTGCGCGCCGTTGCTGGTCGAGATCGACGGGGCCGCCGCCGTCCGGATTGAGGACGGCCGTCGTGATGCCCTGGAGCAGCAGCGGCTCCGCACCGGCCAGCTCGGGCCGGACGAGACCCCGTCCCGCATGGGTGTGCACGTCGATGAACCCGGGGGCAACGTAGAGCCCCGTCGCATCGATCACGGTCCCGGCCCTGGCGTCGCCGAGGGCTCCCACAGCCGCTATGCGGTCACCGCGGATGCCGACGTCCGCCGAGTACCAGGGGTTGCCGGTGCCGTCGAGCAGCCTGCCGTTGCGGATCAGGAGGTCGAAGGACTGCTGCGCCGAGAGACTGACCGGTATGGCGAGCAGCAGCGCCGTGGCGATCGCGCCGCGGGCCGACCGTGCAGCAGCGGCCCGTGCACTGCGATCAGTGCCGCATGGCCGTGCCGCGGTTCTGTCTGTCCGACGCACACTGTTCCTCTTCATCGTGTCGGTCTCTCCGGTCCTCGAGCCGTTCCGCTCCACCTGGAATCCGCGACGCCAAGCCAGACACGCTCGGTACGGTCGAACGCGATGCCGTGGATGCGTGCGAAATACGACGGAGACGAGCGGAGTGCAACCGCGAATCCCATGTCGTGCAGCGTGGCAAGGATGGTATCGGACCACGTTGTCTGCTCCCGGTTCTCCAGATACACCGTGTCCACGGTCGGATGGAACCGGGGGGCAGCCATGGCGTCCGGCAGCTCGAGCGCCTCGTCGACGGTTCGGCTCACCACTTCCACCACGGCTGAGAGAATGCGCCGGGCTCCGGCGGCCCCGAGCAGGAGGATCGGCTCTCCGCGATCCAGGACGATCAGCGGTGCCTGCGACGAGAACGGCCGTCCACCTGCAGGGACGTTGGCGAGATAGCCCATGGTCGAGGCGTAGACGAAGCCAAGGCCCGGGGTCGCGACCCGCGAGCCCATGGTGGGCCCGAGGGATTGCGTGAGGGCGACCACCATGCCGTCACGATCGGCCACGGAGAGGTGGGTCGTATGTCCTGGCTCGGGGTCCTCATGCCTCGACGGTCGGGCTGCAGGTGCATCCGGCCCGCCGATCTCGCGCGCCCGGATCGCGGCCCACTCGTCGGAGACGAGGGTCTCCGCCTGGTCGTCGCGGCTGCCCAAGTCCGCGGTGCGATCCTCGAAGCTCGCGAGCAGGGCGCGCGTCGTGAGGGCGACCCACTCGGCCGACCCCTCGCGGTCGGTCAGGTCGAACTGCTCGAGAATGTTCAGCGCCTCGATGACTGTGGCACCGGAGGCGGGCAGGTATGTCCCCACCACCTCGAGCCCTCGGTAGTCGTCCCGCACGACCAGATTGGGGAGCGCCTCATATGCCGCGAGATCCTCCCTCGTGACGAATCCGCCGTTCCGCTGCATGTCCACAGCGATCGAGTCGGCGATCCAGCCGCGATAGAAGACATCCGCCCCGTTGCGGGCAATGGCGCGCAGGACCCGGGCGAGGTCGGTCTGCACCAGCCTGTCTCCGGCGCGGTACGCCGTCCCGCCCGGGCCGAGGAAGTACCCGGCGGTGGCCGGATACGCAGCGAGACGGTCGGCCATCCCGGCGAGCCGGGCTGCTTCGGCTTCCGGCAGGGGAAAGCCCTCCGCCGCCAGCATGATCGCCGGTGCCATCACCTGGCCCAGGGCAAGGCGGCCGTGGCGTTGGTGTGCCGCCGACAGGGCGGCGACGGTCCCCGGCACGCCGATGGTGCTGTATCCCTCTTCGCGCGCCTCATCGGGGGCCGGGGGCATGGCGGGGACCTGCGTGGTGCCGTCGAACGCGTCCAACGCGCCGTCATCGGTGCGGATGAGGATCTGTGACCGCCCGCCGAGCCCGGACATGGTAGGCTCGACCACCGACAGCGCGAAGGCCGAGGCGACCGCCGCATCGACGGCATTGCCGCCCGCTTCGAGGATGGCGACTCCCGCGTCCGTCGCGAGGGGCGCACCACTCACGACCATACCGTGCGCCGACCGCGCGATCTGCCCGGGCGCGTAGGCTGGGTGTTCGTGCGGCGACCCACCGCGACACGCCGTGAGGATTGAAACGACAACGGCACCAACGACCGCTAGTCTCGTACGACTCACGTCCTCTTGTGCCTTTCAGGTTCCAGTCTCACATTCGCGTCCGCCCGTCCGCCCGTCCGCCCGTCCGCCCGTCCGCCCGTCCGCCCGTCCGCCCGTCTATCCGTCCATCCGTCCATCCGTCTATCCGTCTATCCGCCTCCCCGCCGAATTGCCCTCCCCGACGCCACCCCCTCGATGAACTCGCCCTCCTCCAGCACGAGCGTACCGTTCACCAGTACGTACCGCACGCCTTCGGAGTACTGTGCCGAGTTGGTGTAGGTCGCTCGGTCAATGACCGTATTGGGGTCGAACACGGTGATGTCGGCAAAGGCCCCGGGGGCGATCCTGCCGCGCTGCCGCATCCCGGGCACCGACGACTCGAGGCGCCGTGCGGGCATGATGGTCATTTTGCGCAGCGCCTCCATCAGCGTGAGGTGCCCGTCCTCACGAACCAGTTGCCCCAGCACGTGGGTGAACGTGCCGGCCCCCCGTGGGTGTCCCTTGCCGTCGACGATGACCCCGTCGCTCGTGATCATGACGAGCGGGTGCGTCAGCGCCGCGAGCATCTCGGCCTTCGGAATGAAGAAGGTGACGATGGTCGCTCCGTGCGCGCGCCAGTAGGCGAACGACTCGTCGTTGAGCCGCTCTCCGGTCTCCACCAGCATGATCGAGTCGACGGTGACCCCACCGAAACGCTCCTCCCACCCGGGGTCGTACAGCGCCGACTCGAGCCGCGTGCTGTTGGCGAGGTACGGGTGGATGTCCGCCATGACATCGATGCCGTTGCGGTGCGCGCCCTCGATCATCGCGAGGCTGGCGTCCATCGAGCCGATCGCCGACGATGCCAGATGCACGATTTGAGCGCTCGCGCCGGTAATGGCCGCGGCCGCGATCACCTCCTGCACCGACTGCACGATCGTTTCGGGGAACACCGATCCCTTGTACCGCGAGTGCACGTGGGCCGGCACCTCGTGCTCAGCCGCGACGGCGAACATGTCGACGATCTCCTCGTACGAGGCGCCCGGCGTGTAGTTGATGCCGAAGCCGATGCCCACGGCACCGTTCTCGATGGCACGGGCGGCGATGGCCCGCATCTGCCGGCGCTGCGCGGCGGTTGCCGGCTGGTACAGATCGGTCGCGCCGCCGGCCTCCCGGACGTCCGGATGCCCCACGGTGGTGCCGTAGTTCACCATCGCGCCGTCGGCCTCGAAGGCGCGGTACCACCCGTCGACGTCGACGGGTCCGCCGTGCATCGACACCACGGTCGTCACCCCGTCCTTGACCTTGTAGCGCTGCGGCTCGTGGCGTGGGCGAATGCGGGCGAGGAGATCGACGAAGCCGGGTGCCACCACGAGCCCGGAGGCATCGATGAGCCGCTTGGCCTGGACCTCGTCCGCGGTGACCGCGACGATCCGATCGCCGCGGACGACCACGGTCCGCACCGCATCGAGACCGCTCGCCGGGTCCATTACCCGTCCCCCCACGATCGCGATATCCGCACGCTCCTGCGCCGCGACAGCCACCGGCATCGCGAACAGCATCGACAGCACGCTTCTCACACAGGTCATTGACATCTCCCGATCACGCGCCGATCACCTCGGCACGATTCACGATGTCCGTGGCCCGAGGCCTATTGTCCGCGGCCCGAGGCCTGTTGTCCGTGGCCCGAGGCCCGTTGTCCGTGGCCCGAGGCCTGTTGTCCGTGGCACAAGGCCCGTTGTCCGTGGCCCAAGGCCCCTTGTCCACGGCCCAAGGTCTGTTGTCCCTGGCCCCTGGCCTGTTGTCCGCGGCCCAAGGCCTGTTGTCCGTGGCCCGAGGCCTGTTGTCCGTGGCCCAAGGCCTGCTGTCCGTGGCCCAAGGCCTGTAATCCGCTGCCCGCTGCGCGTCCCTCCCCTTCCCCTTTCCCCCTTCCCTCAAACGCTCCCTATCGCACCGGTCGCTCAGGTCTCAAATGCGGGGCCAGGAACTGCCAGATCTCCCGCCGCGACTGCTTGGCCAGCTGGTTGTCGAGCCGGTTGAAGCTGTGTCCGCCGGGGGCGTCCTGGTAGATCTTGTACTCGAACCCGCTCTTGCCACTGGCCTCGAGGGCCTGAATCAGCCGCTCGACCTCGAGCACGTTCACGTCCCCGTCGTTGGTGTTGGTGTGGATTAGAAGTGGCGTTCCCTGATATCGATCGACCTGCCAGGAAGGAGAGCGGCGGCGGTACTCCTCGACGTCCTCGTACGCCGTCTTGCCGATGTGGTAGTCCACCGAGTAGAGGTCGCGGTAGCCTTGCGTCTTGTAGCCCATTCGGGCGATGAGATCGCTCACCGGCACGCCGGCGTAGGCGACCGCGTAGGCGTCGGGGTGGTCGAAGATGTTCATGAGGGCGTGCAGCCCACCGTGGCTCCAGCCGATGATGCCGACTCGGCCCTCGTCGAGGAAGTCGTAGTTCTCGAGCATGAAGTTGCGGGCGGCGTAGGTGTCCTCCGTCTCGAGGCCGCCGTAGTCGATGGCCTGGTACGTGCCACGTCCGTAGCCGGTGCTGCCGCGGTACTCGGGAGCGACGACAGTGTAACCCTGTGCCAGCAGCTCACGGAGGATGTGGGTGTAGTACGTCGTGAAGTTGCTGTGGACGCCGCCGTGGGGGAACACGATCAGCGGCTGCTTCGTGCTCCGGTCGAGATCCTTGGGAATGAAGACGTAGGAGTAGAAGCGGAACGGATTGCCGGCACCCTGTGCCGTGGGGTTTGGCTGGTTTTGCAACGCGGGCCCCGTGAGCCGCACGATGTCGACCTCGGCGATGTCACCGAGCCGCTGGAAGAACATGATGTCGTCGATCTGGCGGCTGAGTACGTCGACCTGGTGCTCCAGGCTCTCGATGTGGCGCCGCAAGGCGCGGTCGTGTTGCTCCAGCTGCGAAGGCTCCTGGCTGTCTGCGGGTGACGCCAGCATGACCAGTGCGGCAGCGAGCAGAGCGATGCGGGTGGTCTGTATCATCCGGCTCCTCGAAAGGCTGATCGGAGGATGGCCCGGCGGCATCCCCCAGTCGGAAAAAGGGGACCGTCCCACCGAGCAAAGCCCGGTGGGACGGTCGTGGGTGGTTACTCGATGCACGCCCTAGGGAGCGACGTAGCTCCCCTGACATTCGGGCGCCCCGATCAGGTTGGCGTTCGTCTGGCACTCGGCCAGCGAGATCGGAATGCAGTACGCCCGCTTGTCGATTGCCGCGTCCTTCTCGAACACCGGCGTGAGCGGGTTGGGATCGTTGTAGACTGGCACCGGATCGTCGTACAGGAACGCAACGGCCGGCATGAACCGGCGGCCCACTTCGTCCCACCGGCGCTGATCGTGCCACCGGCGGGTCTCCATCCACAACGTCAGGTGCCGTTCGTGATCGAGCACGATCCAGGCATCGTTGATCGTGGTCGGAACGGGAGAGATGGCCGCCATCCCATAGTGGGCCCGAGCCTCATCCATCTTGGCCACGGCATTGGTGATGTCGTCGGCCTCGAGCAAGGCCTCGGCCTCGATGAGCCGCATCTCCGTTCCCTTGACGACCGGCATGTTCGAGCCGAGTTCGTCGTACTTGTCCTGCATGTAGTGCGGGGTGTTCCCGTCGGCCCCTTGCGCCCCGGGACACCCGCTCGGCTCCGGATCCGCCGTGCAGTCCTTCCACGGCGCGCGGGGGTCGGGCGCCAATCGTTCGGCGAGGGTCCCGTACGCGGACATCTCCGGCCGACCCCACGTCTCGTTCCAGATCTCGTTCTCCTCACGACCGGAGTTGTCGGAGAAGAACGCCACGTACTCGAAGTCTGTGTCCACGAGCGCGGCCGCGGCCGACGCCCCCGACCAGTCGCCCTTGGCGGCGAGCGCCTGCGCCTTGAGCCCTTCGGCCGCGGCGATGATGTCGTCTTCACCTGCCAGCTGCGCGTGATGGATCGCACTGTCCGCCCGGACGACGGCGCTGTCGAAGTGCACCTCGTGATCCAACACACCGCTACCGTCGATCACTGCGAAGCAGGTGGTCTCACCGAGCATGCGGTGCGCCAGGCCCGCGAACAGCCAGGCCCGAGCCACGCGCGGGTCGCCTTCGTAACTGGCGCCAAGCACGCTGTCCATGCGAAGAAGGCCATCCTCCGCGACCCAACGGGCGCGGTGCTGCGCGCCCCATTCGAAGTTCTGGTCCTCGCGGTTGAGGATGCCGCGGCGCAGCAGGTTGGTCTCAAAGTAGCTGCCGCTCCCGGTCAGCTCGTCGCTGCCTCTCGCCATGTCGAAGGCGATGTCGTCCACGGCCGTGGAGAAATCCGAGGACATTCCGGTGACCAGGGCATCGACTGTCTGCTCGCTGTTCAAGTCCTCGTCGAGCACGGTGCCAGGGTTCTTCACCTCACAGCCGGCCACCAGCAGACCGACGAAGGCGGGGGCGAGGACACTGGCGCCGATTCTTTCCAGCAATCTCGTTCGAATCATGGCTCTGTCTCCTCTTCCCCTAGAAGTCGAACCGCAGGCTGACGATGAACGAGCGGTACGGCGGCAAGTTGTAGTACTCCTGCCGCAGCAGCACCTCGTTCGTCCCTCCCTCTTCCGATGCCTCGGGATCGATGCCGACGAAGTCGGTGATGGTAAACAGGTTGCGGGCCTGCAGCAGCAAGAGGGCGCTACGCGTTCCGGGGATCAGCCGACCGGGCAACCGCACCGTTGCTGAGAGCGTGCGGAGCCGGAAGAAGTCGGCATCGTCGATCCACATCCCGTAGCTCGTGTAGCTGTCGATGCACTTGGCCTTCTCCCAGGCGTTGAGTGCCGCTCTGGCGGCACTACTTCCGCCACTCGCTGCGGCCTCGTCCCACTTGGCACGGATCTCGTAGCACTCCGGCCATACCTCGCGCCGGGTGTTCTGGTACGCGACCCCCGAGGAGAGCACGTGCCCGAACTGTCCCTCACCGACGGCATCCAGCGTCAGCCAGTTGCCGAACTGGAACTGCACGGTCAGGCCCAGGAGATCGGTCGGGTACGACGGGCCGAGGTAGCGCTCCTGCATATCGGGCTCGGTACCCGGCGCCGTGAACCCCGGTGCCGAGTCGTTGGTTACCACGTCGTGCCAGAAGCCCGGGACCGGGCACTCCACCTTGTTGCGGTACTCGAGCTGCCGCTCGGCTTCGGCGGAGGGTGTGCCGTCCGGATTGGTGCACGGCCGGATGCGCTGCCGCCAGCCGATGTAGATATCCTCGAGCCCACCCAGGTCTAAGACTCGACTGTCGTTCGTACCGTAGCGGACCCCGAAGTTGAACCCGAACGAGGGGTTCTGAATGACTGCCACGTTCAGCGATGCCTCGATGCCCGAGTTCTCGAGCTTCCCGACATTCTCGAGCTGGCTGCCGATGAAGCCCTCTGACGGGATCTGCTGCACCGGAATGAGCGCGTCGACCGTGCGCTGGTTGTAGTACGTGAAGTCCAGTCCGGCACGGCCGCCGAACAGCGCGCCTTCGAATCCCAGCTCCCACTCCTTGCTGCGCTCAGGCCCCAGATTGGGATTGCCGAGGTTGGCGGGCGTGACCGCTGGACGCCCTTCGTCGCCTGAGACCGGGTCCCACGTCTTGATCGCGTCGAACACACCTGGCGCGCGGCCCGACTGGCCATAGGCGGCCCGCAGCTTCATGCCATCCCACCACGTGGGCCAGAAGGTCTCATCGGAGATGTTGTACGCCAGTGAGGCCTTCGGGTACGTGGCCAGTCCGTAATCCTCACCGAACGTGCTGAAGCCGTCGAACCGGAGCCCGACGGTGGCGAACAGCCGGTCCTTGTAGCCGATTTGCTCCTGGAAGAAGAACCCGCCGTTGGTCTGCCGGAACCGGGTCTCGAACGCCTCGGTCCGCGCGGCGTTGTCCACCAGCTTCTCACCAGGCGCCCCGAACTCCTCGCCCTGCGCGGTCAGCTGGTACCGGCTCTCGTCGTACAGCTGTCCGCCCACGGAGAACAGCGATGTGAACGCACCGCCCAGTCGGGCACGCCAGCTGCCGGCGCCGTCCAGCGTCAGCGTGCGGGCCTGATACTCCTCGTCTCGGCGACGTCCTGGGGGGTAGCCCCAGTAGCCCCACGGATGATCCTGCTCGTAGTCCGACTCTGCGAAGTCGATGCCGGCGTTCAGTCGGGTCGTAATCTCCGGGACCGGATCCCACGTCGTCGTGAGTCCCGTCGTGAAGTGGTTGATCGACGTCTTCAGACCCATGTCGAGGATCTGCCCATTGCCGTCGTCACCGGTGTAGTTCGCACGCCCGCGCATGACGTTCAGCAGGAATCCCTCACGGTTGTTTCCGTCGGGAATCCAGTTCACCCGCCGTCGGGTATAGTTGTTGTTGAACGCGAGCGAGAAGGTCCGTCCCGGCGAGAATCCGAAGTTGCCTCGGAGGCTCCACTCGTCCTGACCCTGGTCGCCGATCACGCCTTCCTCTCGGCCGTACCGGCCCGAGACGAAGTAGTTCAGCGTCTGCCCGCCGCCCCGCACGGACAGGTTGTACCGCTGGAGCCAGCCGCTGCGGATCCACGAGCCGCCCGACGGGCAACTCGTATCCGCCGGGAAGTTGGGATCGCTGGTCAGATTGCAGCTCATCCCCAGGCTCGTCGGGTTGATCGACTTGTCGGGCCCGAGGTGCCCCATGGTATTGACCCCCTGGTCGATCGCGACGGACCAACGGGGAGCGCCTTGGGAGCCGCGTTTGGTGAAGATTTGGATCACGCCGGCCGACGCCTGGGTCCCGTACAGGGTCGTAGCTGCTGCACCCTTGATGACCTCGACCCGCTCGATATCGGCCGGGTTGATGTTGTCGAAGGGATTCACCGACTGCAGGCCGGCCTCGTCGGCGGTCTGCATCGTCTGCTCCGACACTCGAATGCCGTCCACGTACACGAGGGGCGTGTTGCCCTGGGAGACGGAGTTGTGTCCCCGCAACCGGATCTGCTTTCCCGCACCCACCTGACCGGAGTTGTCCATCACGGCCACACCCGAGGCCATACCCTGGAGTACCTCGCTCACGGTGGGCGTCGGAAGCGTCTCGAAGTCGCGGCTGGAGATCGTCGACAGCGTGTTGCCGACTTCCCGCCGCGAGATTTCCCCCGCCTGCCCCGTGACGACCATCGCGTCCAGCGAAACGACCGCGCGGTTCAGCGCGAAGTCCACCTCGGTCGTGATGCCGGCCGCCACGTTCACCTGCGCCGTCATGGTCGCGTACCCGATGATGGCGGCGCGGACCGAGTGCTCACCGGGGGGGACGTCGGTCAGGTTGTACAACCCATCCGCGCGAGAGCGGTCCCGGTAGGTGGTACCCACGATGACCACCTGGACACCCTCGATCGGCTGGCCCGTCACGGCATCGGTGACCTGCCCCGCGATCTCGCCGTTCTGCGCCTGTGCGGGTGCTCCCAGCACGGCGAGCGCAACAAGGGCAAGGGTTGTCGGCCCCCATCGTGCCAGGCCGAATCGTCTGACTCCCCACCTACTCATGCCACACCTCCTGTGAAAGGGGTGACCCCGGTGCTCGTACGACTTGTGAGCACCGTAACACCACGTGACCGCAGGCCCCGGGCAGCAGGAATCCGGTCCGGAGCCCTACGGCACACACCACGCTTTGCTATCTCCCACCATCTCCGACCGCGGGTGACCATGCCTGGAGTAGACGCGGATGACGCCGCCCGACGCGCCCGTTCCCCACAGGGTCGTTGCCGCCGGCCCGCGGAACACCTCGATGAGCAGCACATCCTGGGGCGGCATCTGGTCGAGAGCACCGACGACGGGTGACTCGGTGATCCGGATGTCGTCGATGAACACGAGCGGCGAGACGCGTTCGAGGCTGGAGTTGCCCCGGAGGCTCAGTCGGCTGCCGCCCCCGGCCTGACTGCTGGTCGGCGCGAACAGCATGCCCGTGACCCGCCCGCGGAGACCTTGGCTCACGGATGGCGCATCGGCGATTTCTTCGCCGTGGATGACCTGGCACGACACCGCCGAGGGCGGGGGCCGGCCCGACTCACTCTGGGCGAGAGTCGGCACGGCAATAAAGAGGAGTTGTACGATCGGGATTATCAGAGCTGCGACTTTGGCCCGACGGAACCGCACCCGCTGTCCCGTCCACTGCGCGGAACCAGTGCTGTCCACACTCGTCTGTCGCATGTCGGAGGGCCCATGGAGGGTGGGACCCCAGGAGACGGAAGCCTCGGTGTGGGCCGGCCTCCGTCGGTTCTCTGCACAAGTTTCTTCGCCATCCCACCCATGTCAATAGAGATTCGTCCCGATGGAAGTCCTCTGAGAGGCAGGGGCGACGAGGGAACCTGACCGAGGGGTGGAGGGTTGCCCGATGGACCGCGAAAGCCCTACGTTGGCGGACCGGAGCCGGCCATCCGCGAGAGTCCTGGGAGGCATCCTATCTCGAGTCACAGCATTCCAGCAGAAGAGCCGACGGTGACGGCACCGGCAGATGAAGGCGCGAGCGCTCCATTGGCATTCGCTCGTGCCGCGGCCCTTGGGCTCACGGACACGCCCCGCTGGCTGCCGTGCCAGTACCTGTACGATGCCGTGGGGAGCCGGCTGTTCGAGGAGATCACGGGGCAGCCCGAGTACTATCCCACGCGAACCGAGGCGGGGATTCTCGAGGGGGGGGCCGCTGCCATGGCAGCGCGGACGGGACCCGTGTCCCTGATCGAGCTGGGATCGGGCAGCTCGCGCAAGACGAGCCTCCTGCTCGACGCGTACACCCGGGCGCACGGTTCGCTGACCTACGTGCCCGTGGACGTGAGCGAGTCCGCAATCCGGGGGGCGGAGCAGCGTCTGGCGGAGCAACACCCGGCGGTCGAGTCTGCCGGGATCGTGGGCCGCTACGAGGAAGCATTCCCGCTGTTCCGCAAGCACACGCCGTCGATGGTGATGTTTCTAGGCTCGACGATAGGGAACTTCAACCATGGCGAGTCGCAGCGCTTCTGGGGACAGGTCGCGCGTGCCCTCGAGCCCGGGGATTTCTTCCTGCTCGGCGTCGATCTGGTGAAGGACCGGGACGTTCTCGAGGCAGCGTATAACGACGCCGCCGGCGTCTCCGCCCGGTTCACCAACAACCTGTTCGTGCGGATGAACCGGGAGCTCGATGCCGGACTCGACGTCGACGCCATTGAGCACGTGGCCCGATACAACGACGAGTGGCAGCGCATCGAGATCTTCGCCCGCTTCGCCACCGCGCAGGTCGTGCGAATCGAACCGCTCGGCCTCAGCATCCCGGTTGACGCCGGCGAGACCGTCATGACCGAGATCAGCCGGAAGTTCGTGCTGGACCACCTCGAGCCCTACGTACAGCTGTTCGGGTTCGATGTGGTCGAGCGGTACACCGACGAGCGGAACTGGTTCGGCGTGCTCCTGCTCCAGCGCCGAAAGGACTGACGGAAGCAACCGCGCGCCGCGCCACGCGTTAGCCGTTGTACGTTACCCGTTGAACGCTGTAGTCCCTTTCCCCTTTCCCTCTTCCCCTTCCCTTTTCCCTTGCGGTCCGGGACTGGCCATGGTGTACCCAGCGGGATAACATCTCCGCGTTACCCACTGACATCACGGCTGTCACGAAGGAGCAGTAGCCATGCGACGACCCCGTCGCCTTCCGTCCCTCGTCGCGCTCGTCTTGGTCTCGTGGATTCCTGCGCCGCACCTCGCCGCACAGTACGACGAGACGCTGTACGACGCCCTCCAGTGGCAGAACGTCGGCCCCAACCGGGGCGGGCGATCGATCGCGGTCGCTGGCAGCAACGCCCGGCCGCTGGAGTACTACTTCGGCGCTACCGGTGGCGGGCTCTGGAAGACCACCGATGCGGGGCAGACGTGGAGTCCCGTCACCGACGGTCAGATCACGACCGCCTCCGTCGGCGCCGTCCAGGTGTGCGAGGCCGATCCGGATGTGGTGTACCTCGGCGGAGGCGAGACCCAGCTGCGCGGCAACATCCAGCAGGGGGACGGCGTCTACAAGTCGGTGGACGGTGGCGAGACCTGGCGCCACATCGGGCTCCGTGCGGTGCAGAACGTGGCCCGGATCCGCATCCACCCCACCGACTGCAACGCCGTGTGGGTGGCTGCCTTCGGCAAGCACTCGGCGCCCAGCCGCGAGCGCGGGATCTACAAGACCACGAACGGGGGGGAGACCTGGCGGCAGGTACTCTCCCGCGACCCGCGCAGCGGCGGTGTCGACATCAGCGTCGATCCGGGGAACCCCGCTGTGCTGTACGCCGCGTTGTGGGAGGCGTGGCGCAAGTCGTGGGGCATGTCGTCCGGTGGCCCGGGAAGCGGCCTGTTCAAGAGCACCGACTACGGGGAGACCTGGACGGAGATCACCCGCAACGAAGGACTGCCGCAGGAGGGTGTGGTTGGGAAGATCGGCGTCGCCGTGTCGCCAGCCGCCCCGTGGCGTGTCTATGCCATCGTCGAGCACGACGAAGGTGGCGTATTCCGCTCGGACGACGGCGGTGAGACGTGGGCCCGGACCAACGACGAGCGCCGGCTGCGGCAGCGCGCGTTCTACTACACCCGCATCTATGCCGACCCGCAGGACGCCGACGTCGTGTACGCCTTGAACACGGGGCTGTACCGCTCCAGTGACGGGGGAGAGACGTTCCGGCCGATCCGCGTGCCGCACGGCGACAATCACGATCTCTGGATCGCGCCGGACGATCCGAACCGGATGATCAACGGAAACGACGGCGGGGCGAACGTCTCGTTCAACGGCGGCGAGACCTGGACGGAGCAGGACTACCCCACCGCGCAGTTCTACCGCGTCATGACCACCAATCACGAGCCCTACTTCATTTGCGGTGCGCAGCAGGACAACAGCACGGCGTGCGTGCCGAGCCGCGGTTGGGGCCACTGGGCGCGGCAGGGTGGGGGGTCGGGCAGCTTTTACTTTGCACCCGGCGGCGGGGAGAGCGGGTACATCGCCAACAGCGCCGCCGATCCCAACGTCTTCTTCGCCGGCTCCTACGGCGGCTACCTCACGCGGTTCGACTATCGCACCGGAGAGCAGCGCGCCGTGAACGTCTGGCCGGAGAATCCGATGGGCCAGTCGGCGGAGGACATCCGCGAGCGGGTGCAGTGGACGTTTCCCATCGTGTTCTCGCATCATGATCCCACCGTGCTCTATACCGCGAGCCAGCGAGTGTGGAAGACGACCAACGAGGGGCAGAGCTGGGAAGCGATCAGTCCCGACCTCACTCGGCACGCACCGCAAACCATGGGGCCGTCAGGCGGCCCGATCACGAAGGACCAGACGGGTGTCGAGACCTACGCCACGGTGTTCGCACTCGCGCCGTCGTACCACGACCCCGACGTGATCTGGGTGGGCTCGGACGACGGCTACGTGCAGGTCACGCGGGACGGCGGCACGAGCTGGCAGAACGTCACACCGCCCGACGCGCCGGACTTCCTGCGCATCAACACGATCGAGGCGTCGCCCACCACGCCGGGGACGGCGTACGTGGCCGGCATCCGCTATCTGGTCGATGACGACCGCTCACCCTATGTCTGGAGGACGGACGATTACGGCCAGAGCTGGACCAAGATCGTGAACGGCATCCCGGACGACGACTTCGTCCGGGCGATCAGGGAAGACCCGGCGCGTCTCGGGCTGCTCTTCGCGGGATCCGAGCGGACGGTGTACGTGTCCTGGGATGACGGTGCGAACTGGCAGTCGCTCGGCCTCAATCTGCCCGTGGCGCAGGTGTCCGATCTCCGGGTCCAAGACCGGGATCTGGTGATCGGCACGCACGGCCGCTCGTTCTGGGTGCTGTACGACATCGCGCCGCTGCGCCAACTGTCCGGCGAGATCGCCGAGCGAGACGTGCACCTGTACGATCCGGTCGATCCGCGTCGCGGCCTGGACTTCGGTGTGCAGGTGGTCTACTACCTCGAGACCGAGGTCGACTCACTGACGCTCGAATTCCTGGACGGCTCCGGGAACGTCATCCGCACCTTCACCGCGCCCGGAGAAGAGGAAGAGGACGAGGAGGACGATGCCGGTGGGCCTTTCGGCCAGCGCGACCCACGGCCGTCCCTCGAGGCAGGCTCGCATACGTTCCGCTGGGACCTGCGCCATCCCGGATACACGGACTTCGAGGGCCGGATCTTCTGGGCCGCGGGCAACCGGGGGCCCGTGGCCGTGCCGGGGCCGTATCAGGTCCGGTTGACGACAGGTGACACGCAGCTGACGCAGGACTTCGAGATCGCGCTCGACCCGCGCCTCGCGGGTGAGGTGACGCAGGAAGAGCTGCGTGAACGGTTCGACCTCGCCGTGCAGATACGGGACCGGGTGAGCGACGCCAACGAGGCGGTGATCTGGATCCGTGAGATGAAGGATTCCATTGAGGCGCGGCTGGAGGGGACCGATGCGCGCCGCATCGCACGCCAGGCCGATGCCGTGAAGGCGGCGCTGTCGGCTGTGGAAGGGGAGATCTATCAGGTCCGCAACCAGAGCAACCAGGACCCGCTCAACTTCCCAATCAAGCTGAACAACAAGATTGCCGCGCTGATGGGGGTGGTGGAGAGCGCGGAAGCGGCGCCGACCGATCAGTCGTATGGGGTGTTCGAGCACCTGAGCGGTCTGCTGCAGGAACAGCTCGACCGGCTGGAGGAGATCGTTGCGACGGACGTCGGACGGCTGAACGAGTTGCTCACGGCCGAAGGCCTGGGCCTTGTGGAGGTGGAGCGGCCGGTGCGGGAGACGGAGGGTGAAGAGTGAAGAGCGCAGGTGCATGCGCCGGGTTGTTCCGAGTCTCGAATCAGTTAGTGTTCAAGCATGACCGAGAGAAACGATACGAATACCGCCGTGCTCGACGACGATCGCATGTTCGACGTCGTCGATGAGATCTTCCGCTCACAGGCAGCATGGTGGGAGGATCGATCTGCTGGATGTGGAGGATGGCGTCGTGGTGATTCGGATGATGGGCGGGTGCCAGGGATGCGGGCAGGCCAACCAGACGCTACGCCAGGGGGTCGATCAGTCCCTCCAGCGGATGGTTCCCGGCTACCGCGGCATCCGGGACATCACCGATCACGCAGCGGGTGAGAACCCGTACTACGAATAGCGGTACCGAGGACCCCGGACATCTCCGCCACGTGATCTGCGAGCACGGCGCCGAGCGTCGCCGCGGTGGGTGCAGATGCTCGAGCGACACCGTCCCCCGTCGCTTTCCCTCCCCCTGCCCACCGTCTTGACCCTCCGTCCGACGTCGGCTAGGTTCCCATCCCTCGGGAGGTTAGGCCTCCCCGGGCCCTGGTGGTGGAATCTGGTAGACACGCTGTCTTGAGGGGGCAGTGGCGCGAGCCGTCCCGGTTCGAATCCGGGCCAGGGCATCGGTTCATCTTCCCGCCACCGTAGCTCAGAGGTAGAGCTCTCGATTCGTAATCGAGTGGTCGTCGGTTCGATTCCGACCGGTGGCTCTCCACGACCCTGCCCTCTGGCGGGGTTTGTCGTTCGGCGCGGGGTGCTAGTGAGAAACTTGAGGGGGCTCCCCCCGGGTCCCCCCCGTTCTTGGGGACCCTCCCCGGCCACGGACCTGCCGGCTTTGACCGTGCCTCACCAAGTGCCGCCGGCGCAGCCGATCGCGATCGCCGCGATGATGGCTTCTCAACCTGCGCAACATCGTCGACGGCAAACGCAGTATCCCGGCAACTGGGAACCAGGATGATCGTCTTGCACCGCCTGCTATCAAGGCGTCGAGCCGGCGTCAGTCCGATTGACTGAGGTTGGGGGGCTTCGTGCGCTGACCGACGTTCTCGATCCCGAGAGCCATGCTCGCTGCACAGGCCGGACTCGGTCGGTAGGTTAGATGTGGAGTGCGCGACCGAGCGGGGCGCTTGACCGGAGAGGTGGCGAATGTCGAGTGGCGGATGTGGCTGGCATGTTCTGTTGATCGCAGTCGGCCTGCAGGTATCGGTCGGCCCGTACGTTGAGGCGCAACGGCTCGAGGTCACCGCGGAGCAGGTCGCACAGCTGGAGACCCTCGCGGACGCGTACCACGCCGCAGGCCTCTTCGACGGTGCCGTGCTGATAGCACACCGAGGCCGGATCCTGTTCGAGCAGGCCTACGGCATGGCCGATCCCGACGCTGCGCGGCCGAACACTCTCGACACGCGGTTCGCCCTCGCATCGATCACGAAGCAATTCACGGCCGCGGCCGTGATGCTGCTCGTCGAGGAAGGCGTGGTCCGCCTCGAGGCTCCGATCGGCACCTACCTGCTTGAGCTCAGGCCGGAGATCGGCGACGCCGTCACCGTGCACCAGCTGCTCCGCCACACGTCTTGCCTTCCCGAGGAAACCGCGTACATGCTCGAAGCGCGGTCCGCACGTCGCGTGTCGCAGGATTCCCTGCTGCGCCTCATCGATGCGCAGGATCCAGTCCTTCCTGCGGGGACGCAATTTTCGTACAACAACGTTGGGTACGTGCTGCTCGCAATGATGGTGGAGGCTGCAAGCGGCCAGGATTTCGCGACGTTCCTCGATCAGCGCCTGTTCACTCCACTCGGCATGGTCAACACGGGGTTTCGGACGACCCTCGCGGCCAGTGGGTACGATGCCGTGCGGTACGAACGCATCCTGGGCGTGGTGAAGCGCCCCGTGGTAGTCCACGACTCGTGGCTCCGCGGCGCCGGTGGCCTCTACTCAACGGCGCACGACCTGCTCGCGTGGGACCAGGCGCTGTACGACCCATCCGTGCTGTCGGCCGAGAGCGTGGAGCGAATGTATCGGCGCGGTGAGCACGCGGCCTACGGGTATGGGTGGAGGCTGCAATCCTACTGGGTCGAAGGAGACGAGCGCGCGATCGCGTACCACACCGGGAGCGGTCCCGGAGTCCGGTCGGCGATCCGACGCTACCTCGACGATCGGTTTCTGGTCGTCGTCCTGAGCAACCAGCGGCATGCGCAGGTCGATCGCCTGAGCCTGCAGCTCGGAGGAATACTCCTCGGGGCGCCGGCCCCAAGTCCACCGCGCCCGTTTCTCGAGCACGAGCTGTTGGAAGTGCTGTTTTCGGACGGCGTCGCGGCGGCGGCGCAGTTCTACGAGACCGCAGACGCGTCCGAGGAGTGGTGGATGCCGCGGTCCGCGAGCCTCAACAGGATGGGGTACCAGTTCCTGCGCGCGGGACGGGTCGAGGAGAGCCGCGAGATCTTCCGGCTCGCGGTCGCGCTGTATCCCGGATTGGCCAACGCGTACGACAGCTTCGCCGAGTCACACCTCGTCGCGGGCGATCGCGACTCGGCCGTCATGTACTATCGGAAGGCCGTCGATCTCGATCTCGGAAAGGTCAATGCGTTGTTCATGCTCAATCGGCTGGGAGATGTCGCACCCGGCCGGATCACCGACCCCGTGTTGCGTGTTGTCCTGGATGAGGGGGTCGACCCGGCCGTGCGGGCCTATAGAGCGAGGGGGTCGATGGCACCCCACGAATTCTACGTGAACGCCGCCGGGTATAATCTGCTGCGGCATGGACGGGCCACCGACGCCGTGCCGATCTTCGAGCTGAATGCGGCGGTCCACCCGGCGTCCGCCAACACGTGGGATTCACTGGGTGAGGCGTACATGACGGTGGGGCGGCGGGAGGACGCGATCCAGAGTTATCGCAGGTCGCTGCAGTTGGATCCAGAGAATCGCAACGCCGTGCTGATGCTCGAACGGCTGGAGGCACCCGGATCGCGGTAGCCGACGACGCGCTCGGATCGCCTGAGCGCTGGTGTCGCCCGATCAGTGCGTGAGGACGGCCCCGATCTCCCGGACGTCCAGCGGCAGGCCCTTCCGCTCGTCCCGCACCAGCGTGATCGCGCCGGTGTCGCAGTGTCCTTCGCACACCCCGCACCCCATGCATTTCTCGTAGATCACTTCCGAGCGCCCGTTCGTGGTGATGGCGTGGAACGGACACAGCTCCTCGCACGTCCCGCACGCGATGCACGCGCCCTCGTCCACCTCGGCCACGAAGCCCGACGAGGCCACCATCGGCACGCCGTGCTGCACCATCGCCTGGAGCCCCCCGCAACAGCATGAGCAGCAGTTGCAGAGCGCATAGAACTTGTCGTCGCACGCGTCCTTGAAGTACGCGGTGTGTACGTGCCCGCGCTCGTGCTCGGCCTCGAGCAGGGTGAGTGCCTCCTGCTGCGTCACCCTGCGGGTCCGGTTGGGGTGATGGTCCAGCACGAAGTCTCCGCCTCCGACGACCATACACACTTCGGTCGGTGTGCAGTGCTCCTCCTGCCCCAGCCGGCAGGGACACTCCATGAGGACCAC
>JBDGYA010000162.1:0-3230 GCA_039584325.1 Gemmatimonadota bacterium | reverse complement strand
ATCGGCGTCTTTGACTCCCTGGGGCTCGTCAGCCTGGTCGTCGGTGTTGAGGAGGCGCTGGCAGACGAGTTCGGCGCGTCGGTGAGTGTGGGCGACGAGCGCGCGATGTCGCAGGAGAAAAGTCCCTTCCGCACCATCCGGTCCCTGGCAGAATACGCCGCGGGCCAGCTCGAGCCCAGCGATGCGCAATCCGCCTGACGCGCCGGTCACGATCATCACGGGCACTCGCCGAGGGATCGGAGCCCACCTCGCAAGGCACTACCTCGAGCTGGGTCATCTCGTCGTCGGTTGCAGCCGGAAGTCGGTAGAGTGGCGGCATGAGCGATACGCACACTTCGCACTGGATGTCGCCGACGAGCGGGCGGTCCGGGAGCTGTTCCGCACCGTGCGGGATCAGCACGGCCGCGTGGATCACCTGATCAACAACGCCGGGATCGCGTCCATGAACCACGCGCTGGTGACCCCGCTCTCCAGCGTGCACGGGCTACTCTCCACCAACGTCGCGGGCACGTTTCTGTTCTGCCGGGAGGCCGCCAAGCAGATGCAGAAGCGACGCTACGGGAGGATCGTGAACTTCACCACCGTCGCGGTACCGCTCAAGCTCGCCGGTGAGGCGGTGTACGCCGCATCGAAGGCGGCGGTCGAGACGCTCACCGCGGTGCTCGCTCGCGAGTTTGGCCAGTTCGGCATCACGGCGAATGCTGTGGGGCCAGGGCCTGTGGACACGGACCTCATTCGCGGCGTCCCGGGCGAGAAGATCGACGAGCTCGTATCACGGCAGGCCATACGGCGCAAGACCACTCTCACGGACATCGCAAATGTCGTGGATTTCTTCCTCGCGGAAGCGAGTGGCATGGTGACCGGCCAGACGCTCTATCTCGGCGGGGTGTGATGTTCATCGACTTTCTTCTGACCACGTTTCGCGAGAACGCCGAGCGGGATGCGGTCGTCTGGAGAGACCGAGCCTACTCGTACGGCTGGCTTGCCGATCGGGTGCGCCACTGGATGGCCAGGTTCGATGCCGAAGGCGTTGAGCGCAGTACGGTCGTGAGCTTAGAGGCGGACTTCACGCCGAACTCCATCGCCATGCTCCTGGCACTGATCGAGCGCGGGTCGGTGGTCGTTCCACTGACGACGTCGGTGGAAATGAAGAAGCCCGAGTTCAGATCCATCGCCGAGGTCGAATTGACCATCCTGGTCAACGAGCACGACGAGGCGGCATTTGTCCCCACAGACATCGACGCCGGTCATGAGTTTCTGTTGGAGCTGAAGCAGCGCCGGCACCCGGGTCTCATACTGTTCTCCTCCGGCTCCACGGGGAAGAACAAGGCATCCGTGCACGACTTCGTGCCGCTGCTCCAGAAGTTTCGAGTACCGCGGCATTCGAAGCGCGCCATTTCGTTCCTGCTGTTCGATCACATCGGCGGTGTGAACACGCTGCTGTACAATCTCTCGAACGCCGGGACCGTGATCACGTGCGAAGACCGGTCACCCGATGCCGTGTGCTCAGCGATCGAGCGGCATCGAGGTCAGCTGCTGCCCACCTCACCGACGTTCATCAACCTGCTCCTGCTGAGCGAAGCCTACCGGCGCCACGATCTATCGAGCCTCGAGCTGGTGACGTACGGTACCGAGGTCATGCCCGAGAGTACGCTGCGCCGGTTCCATGAGCTGCTGCCCCACATCCGTCTGCTGCAGACGTACGGCCTGTCCGAGGTGGGTATCCTGCGATCGAAGTCCAAATCTTCCGATTCCCTGTGGGTCAAGATCGGCGGAGAGGGGTTCGAGACGCGCGTCGTTGATGGCCTACTCGAGATCAAGGCGCAGTCTGCCATGCTGGGGTATCTCAATCACGAGAGCCCGTTCTCCGTGGACGGCTGGTTCAGAACGGGGGACGCCGTTGAGGTGGATGGTGAGTACGTGCGCATCCTGGGCCGACGGTCGGAGCTGATCAACGTGGGTGGCGAGAAGGTGTACCCCGCAGAGGTCGAGAGCGTGCTGCAACAGATGGACGGGATCGAGGATGTGACCGTCGCCGGCGAGCCGAATCCGATTACGGGGCAGATGGTGGTGGCGCGCGTGAAGCTGTCGACCGATGAGCCGCTGGCCGAGTTCCGCAAGCGCATGCACGCCTTCTGCCGCGACAAGCTCCCGCGGTTCATGATCCCGCAGAAGGCGGAACTGGTGGAATCGGCCATGCACGGTCCGCGCTTCAAGAAGATGCGGTAGCACGTGAGGCTCGTCAGATCGGGCACCGCTACGTGAGCCCGCCCAACAGCGAGGAGGCGCAGGCAGGCCATCGACCTTCACGCATCGCCTTTCTGATGGCCGACCTCGGGGGAGGCACGGGCGATCACCTGCTCTCCATGATCCGTTTGTGGGACCCTCGGGCGTGGGACTCACGCATTCTGTCGGCGGCACCACTCACGTCCAGGCACACACCCGACATCCCTGTGACCGATGTCGGCATGAAGGGCCGTCTCGCCCGCTTCCCGCTGGCGCAGATCGTCACTCAGTATCGGGTCGCGCGGGCGCTGCGACAGCACCCACCGGACCTGGTGCACAGCTACTTCTTCTGGTCGATCATGTACGGACGGTTCCTCAAGAGGATCGGCCGGATCGGGCGCCTGATCGAGAACCGGGAGGACGAGGGCTTCGCCTGGGGTGACCGCGAGTACGCCATGCTGAGGAGGACCCGGCACCTGCCCGACCGCGTGATCTGCGTGTCGGAGGCGGTGAGGAAGGTGGCGCTCGAGCGCGAGGAGCTGGATCCCCATCGCACCGTCGTCGTTCACAACGGAGTAGAGTTGGAGACGCAAGCGTCCGAGTCGCGGGAAGAGGTGCGGCGCGAGCTGGGGTACGAAGCGGATGTCCCGCTCGTGGGTATGGTCTCCAACCTCAACCGTCCGATCAAGGGAATACGCTACTTCCTCGACGCCGTACCGCTCATTCTTCGCGCGGTACCTAGCGCACGCTTTGTCATCTTTGGCGGTGGGTTTGGCCGGGGTGGCCACGAGGCGATGCTACGCGACAGGGCCGCGGCCCTCGGCATTGCGCAGTGCGTGCAGTTTGCGGGCTTCCGGCCCGACATCGAGCGATACTATTGCGCCCTGGACCTGTCCGTTCTGACCTCACTGTCCGAAGGGTTGTCGATCGCCGTCCTGGAGTCGATGAAGCACGGCGTACCGGTCGTGGTCACGAGCGTCGGGGGCAACCCCGAGGTCGTCGTC
>JBDGYA010000161.1:0-4130 GCA_039584325.1 Gemmatimonadota bacterium | reverse complement strand
AGAGCATGCAGCCCAGGCTATACAGGTCGGCCCGTCCATCGATGTTGGAATCGACTGCTGCCTGTTCCGGACTCATGTAGAGTGGCGTGCCGACGGAGAACCCGCTGGACGTGAGAGCGGTGCCCCCCGCCGAGGAGACGGCCTTGGCGATCCCGAAGTCAGCGACGAGCGCGTGGCCCCGCGAGAGGAGAATGTTTGCCGGCTTGATGTCGCGGTGGACGACGCCGACGTCATGCGCATAGTCCAGCGCGTCCGCGAGCTCGCGGGTGATCTGGAGCGCATCTTCGATGGGCAGCTGACGCTCGCGTCTCAGGCGAGCACGCAGTGATTCCCCCTCGACATATGGCATGACGTAGTACAAGAACCCGTCGGCGTCGCCGGAATCGTACAGGGCCAGGATGTGTGGGTGGGTGAGCTTCGCGGCAATCTGGATCTCACGCAGAAACCGTCGCCGACCGAGTGTGGCCGTCAACCTTGGCAGCATCACTTTGACAGCCACGTATCGGTCGTGTTTCACGTCCTGTGCGAGGTAGACGGTGGCCATTCCCCCGCGGCCCAGCTCTCGTTGAATCCAGTAGCGCTCAATGAGGGCCGTGGTCAGGCGCTGTTGGTCGAGCGGTTCGTCCACGACGACAGCCGTCGGAGTGGCCTCACCGCAAGTGGGACAGAATGCGGCGTCGAGCGGCACTGGTGTGTCACACGACGTACAGACTCGACTGGCAGCACCCATCGCTTGCCTTCCCCCCTGCTGCCAAGGTGTGACGTCAGTGAGCAGGCGTCAAAGAGAGCGCAACAGCAAGCCCCGATTGGTCATGCAGTCACGCGGGCCCGGACTGCTCTTCGACGAGGAGCTGAGGCGCCGGGTGCCCGCGGTTACTCCTCGGTGATCTCCCGTCGCCGCACTGCCGTAGTCGGGGGCGTCCTGCCACTTCCCGGAGTTCTTGAGGGTCTCCCACTCATCGGTCCAGCGCTCGAACTCCACGACCTTCACCCCGTTGAGCCAGTGCTCCACCTGGTTGCCGTGCACAACGATGCGGCTCGTATTCCACTCCCCCACCGGCTTCAAGGGCTTGTCCGCGGCGGCTGCGTGCATGGCGTAGTTGGCGGCGGCCTTCTGCCACTCCTCCAGTTCCTCCGGAAAACCGACGTCGTCCACGAGCTGGTACTCCGGACCCGTCTTCCAGGCGGCGTCGTACTGCTCGTCCTCGATCACGCCGTACATGATGCCGCTGTTGCCTCCCTCGGTGGCCTTCCAGTCGATACTCAACTCGAAGTTCGTGAACTCGTCGTCGGTGACCAGATCGGCGCGCATGTCGCTCCCGTAGTTGCCTTCGGTCCCCACCGACATGATCGCACCGTCCTCGATCATCCACGATTCCAGACTCGCTCCGTTGTAGCCGTGCCATCCGGACAGGCTTTCCCCGTCGAACAGCGGTCTCCAGCCCTCGGCCTGCTCGGCGTCCTTCGGCGTGCAGGCGACGACGGTCACCAGCGTGCCCGATACCAGCCAACACAGCGTTCTCAAATTCATGACTCATCTCCGTTTCGCGTGTTGCAGCGCTCCTCACTTGCCCTCGCCCAAGTATGTGCCGTGTGAACGGAGTCGTCCACCGTCGGTGCGCTCGGTCGGAATGGACACGCCGACAGCGGCAGCGAGCAGCACCCGCTCAGCAGATCGAGGGTGACATCGCGCTCGAGACCGAGGTTGCGTACGTGCGCGCCGGCGACCTGCACATGGCGGGCATCCCCGTCGAGCTGTATCCCGAGCTGGTGTACGGCGAGTACCAGTCGCCGGCCGAGCCGAACGCCGACTTCCCCGACGTCGCGACCGAGCCGCCGGTGATGGCGATCCTGCCGGGCACGAATACCCTGATCTTCGGCCTGGCCAACGACGAGGTCGGCTACATCATTCCCAAGCGGCAGTGGGACGACGTCGCCCCGTTCGCCTATGGCCGGGATGAGAAACAGTACGGTGAGGTGAACCCTGTCGGCCCGGAGGTAGCGCCGATTCTCATGGAGGCGCTACGGCAGGCTGTAGGACGGTAGGACGGTAGGACGTTGGTCAATGTCGTATTCTTCATGCAAGCTGCCGTCGTTGACGTGCCACGGTCGTCTTCCTGCTCTGTTTGCGAAACAGCCTACCACGCGAGAAGAACCATGAACCTCACGAGAACTGTCGTTGGCATCGCGCTCGGTGCAACGGTATGCTGTTTCCTCGCGGCATGCAGCGGTGCCGGCGGTACCGACTATGGGTGGTTTCGCTACACGCCGCCTGAGGGTTGGACCAAACATGAGCCATCGCCGGGCGTCACCTATGCTCCAACGCTGGCGCAGTTCCACCCAGACGTCGACGATCTCGAAGACGTGCCGCGTCTGGAGATCCGCGAGGTGACCGATGCCAAGTCTCGGACCGAGCGTGTCGCGGCTCTCTACGCCTATGCGCGGGAGCGCGACTGGCGCCTCCGCGTGTCACGGGCCGAGCGCGACGGCGTCCCGCCTCCGGCGTTCGAATCTGAGGAGATTGCATCGACGATCCCGGGAGCCGGCGAGCGGCAGGCGTATTCCTTCCTGATCGATCGTGACACGGAACAACGGCGCTCATTGGTCCACTTCGTCACGATGCCCGACGGTCGACGATTCCGCATCGACTATGTCGGTGTCGATCCCGGCTTCACCGAACGCCGTGGGGCCGTGACCGCGAGTCTCGAGACCCTGCGCTTCGCGGCCAGCACTTCTGCCCAAGCGGCTGTGTCTCTCGAGGAAACGGTGGCCGAACTCAGGCAACACCTCGACGGTGATCGATTGTGGCTGTATGACGGCGAGGTCGCGGGTCGGCGCCTGAATGACGAGCACCTCGCGGCGTTGCGGGATCCCACCTTCGCCAACGTCGCGGACTTGAATCTCATCTCGGGACACTCGGCAACCGTGGCCGGGGTCGACGTGACCGATGATGGGCTGGTGCACCTCAAGCACCTGCCCCTGCGATCGCTGATCCTGCGTGGAAGCCTGGTGACGGACGCCGGCCTCGCCCAGCTGACGGACCTACCGCTGGAGGCCCTGGTGCTCGCCGAGACACTGGTTGAGGGAGATGGGTTGCGGCACCTGTCGGGTCTGCCGCTGCGGATCCTCGATCTCGACGGCACGCGCGTCGGCGACGCGAGCCTGCAGCATCTGACCAGGCTGCCCCTCATCAGCCTCGATCTGCGCAACACGCGCGTCACCGAGGCCGGCGTGGCACGTCTCCAGCAGCAGCTCCCTGGGGTCAGAATCAACAGGTAGCCCGGTCGCGCTGCATACAGAACAAGCGATCTGAGGTGACCGGCGAACGCGCGCGTGACGTCGACGACGTCCGCGCACTACTCGGGGGCTGGGGGCGATGGCCGTGGGGATGCTGTCGCCGCAGCTCGTAGGTGGGTAGGGCAGTACGGCGGTAAGGCGGTACGCCTCCGTCTCAGCGCCCGGCGTTGCTGATTCCCAGACCGATCGCGAAGCCGAGCACTCCCCCCACGAGCGCGCCGTAGGCCAATCCTGTCACGGCGTACCCGCTACATGCCGCATCTCGCTCCGCACTCGTTGGTGAGCCGAACCCCACATCAAGGTTCTGACACACCACATACGTGCCGCCCGCGCCGAGCGCTGCACCCAGCAGCACGCCCACGAGCCCGCCGACCAGCCACGCCGAGCTTTGTGTGGCACGCGCCCGTCGTCCGCTCCCGTCACGTACCTGCACGGCTCTGACGTCGGCAAGGGGAAACGCCACCTCTGCGCCCGCCGGCTGCATCAGCCACCCACCCATACTGTCGGGGCTCACCCATACCCCGCGGAACGCTCGGGACGTTCCGTCGGTGGTCTGCACGCGCACTTCACCGGTGTACATGGTCCGCTTGGTCTCCTGCGGCACCACGGCCCGCGTGGTCCAGCTGCCCGAGCCGGCGCACGCCGGCAGATACCAGACCAGCAGCAGCAACGCGATGGGTCGACTCAGGAGTCGCACGGGTACCCCCTGCTCGCGACACCAGCACACTGCGACGCGGCCGTCAAGCCGCCGTCAACCGAAGTGCGACCCGGTCGCGGCGTGCACGGTGGCGCCCGCTCCGCTCGATCAGCAGCCGGACTCCGCTGAGCCCGAC
>JBDGYA010000160.1:0-3346 GCA_039584325.1 Gemmatimonadota bacterium | reverse complement strand
ATGTTTCCGAGTGCAGTGCCCTCTCCTCGCCGGTTTCCGACTTCACGTGCCAGCACGAGAGATTGATGGAGGTAGAAGAGTGCGGAGTCGGAGCGCCCGACGGCCCGGTGTATCAGCGCGATGTTGCTGAGCGTCTCACCCTCACCGCGCCGGTCGCCCATCTCCCGCTCGATAGCTGCCGACACCCTGTAATAGGCAAGTGCCGAGTCGAGGTCTCCACGCCCGTAGTGGATCGTTCCGATGTTCCCAAGTGTCGCAGCCTCGCGACCCCGCTCATTGAGGCCGCGGTAGATGGCGGCGGCTTTGCGATAATGGGCGAGAGCTGAGTCCGGTTGACCGACGTCGCTGAGAACCACACCCATGTTGTTGAGCGTCTCCCCTTCGCCAACTCGATTCCCGGTCTCGCGATGGATGGTGAGCGCCCGACGATAGTTCGCCATCGCCGAGTCCGGCCTGCCGAGCTCACTATGCACGGCGCCGATGCTCATCAGGGTCTGACCCTCACTCCGCCGGTCGCGCAGCTCCCGTCTGATGTTCAGCACCTGCCGGTGACACGAGAGAGCCGAATCCGGACGGCCCAGATCATCCTGGACAATGCCGATGTTGTTGAGCAAATCGGCTTCCCGGCCTCGTTCGCCCAGACGCTGGTAGAGTGCAGCTGCCTCTTTCCACAGATCCAGGGCACGTTCCAAAGCCTCGACCGAGCCCGACGCGTACTGCGAGTTCGCTTGCTTAGCCAGAGCCGCGGCGCTGTCGGCAAGGGTCGCGCTGTCCGGGGGTTCCTGAGCAAGGACCGACGATGCGGACACGGTGACGAACGCCAGCACGAGAATCGGGGTCAACAGCCTAACCCAGCGCGAGATCCGCCACCTCCCCAAATCGGCCCGATGCTCACCATCGATCACTTGAGGCTCACCTGCTCGTCTTCCATTTCCGTCAGCTTCGGGTTGAGAGTGTGCCCGGGTTATGCGCGTCCCCCCAACACCTGACGGGTCTACATCGACCGGGACCTCACGCCCAGCGCGCCCGCCGACATTCCGACTCCTGTCAGCCCCACACACTGTTCTATCCCTCGGTTCGGTTGCCGCAGTACGGCGTGAGGGCCCCACCCATCGGAGTGCCAACGCAGTGTCCGTCGACACACTCAAGCAGAGGCGGTGATACGAACTGGCAGTCCGATACGCGCCCCTCCCGGCGATTGAGCTCATTCTCGTGGGCGTTGTACCGACCGACCGCAGCGGCAAGCGCAGAGGAGTCCGTCGCCTCAGTCGAGTAGACAGCGTAGGACCAAGGGCCGCCACAGGGCTTGGCACCGAGCGGCAACGCACGGCACTGCGCGATTGACCAGCAGCCGGAATCCGCAATGAGCGCCCGCACCTCGATGCCGAGCTCAGCCAGCCGCTCTCCGCCGTCTGCCGCGCGCTGCACCGTCGCGCGGCACCCAGCCATGAGCGCCAGGATTATCAGGCCGTGTGCCGCGTCTGGGGGAATCACTCGTCGCGTGGTTGCTACCCCCCTGAGCGCACCTCCAACCGATACGGCAAGCCCAGCCCCTGCCACCCCGTCAGCGAGGCATAGTAGGTGCCGGGCTGAAGTGTCATGGTGATCCGCGAGCACCAGTTGCGGCCGCTCGTGTCTATGTCGTCATTCTCGGCGAGGAGCGTGAAGCTTGCGTCGTACAGTTCCAAGATCGTGTCCTCGTTCAGCGCGAAGCCACAGTATCCGCTCACAGCTGAGGTTTCGAACGTGTACTGCCCAGCCTGCAGGATCACGATTCGATAGACATCTGAGGCCTCGAACATCATTCCAATGAGGTACGCACCCACCGGCAACGGATTCGCATTCTCGAACGGATTGTTTGGCTCCCACTCGAACGGGAATCCCACGGTGAACGATGCCGGATGGTCGCCTGCGCCCGCGACCGTGATCGTGGTGGGAGTGGCCGACCCGCCGAATGCCCCCCAGCGCCGCCCCGGCTCGCCAATGTCCTGATCGTCGTTCGCGTCCTGCCCAGCGTACACGAGGTAGTCCCCGTCGGCGAGATCGGTGAACGCATACGAGCCGTCGTTTTCGACCGCCACCGTCTCTTCGATCTCTCCCGTACCGGCGTTGTACAGCCGAGCGTAGAGATCGCGCGGTGGAGCCAGCGACTGCGTCAGGCTACTGCGCGCGTTGAGCACGCCCGCCCCGTATTCCTCGTCCCAACCGGACGTCCCCATGTCCACGGCGTAGTCGATGAGCCGTGCCCGCAGTTGCGTGGCCGTCAGCGACGGCTGCTGGGCCAGCAGGAGCGCCGCGACGCCGGAGACGTGAGGCGCCGCCATCGACGTGCCGTGAGCCCACACAGCCACCGGGGCGGATTGGCTGAAGTCCCACATACAGGACAGGACGCCGAATGTCTGCGTGTTTGGGTGACTCATGTCGAGTCCGTCCTGGAAGTCGCCGCCCGGCGCAGCGATGTCGATGTTCGACCCGTAGTTCGAATAGGACGCCAGCAGGGTGTCAGGCCCAACCGCGGAGACCGAGATGACCTGCGGGTAATCGGATGGATAGTGGGCCCCTGAGGAGGAAGAGTTGCCGGCACTGGCAACGATCAAGGCGCCGGCGTTGCTGGCGCTGACCACGGCGTCTTCGAGGTCCGTCGTGGTGCCGGAGCCGCCCAGGCTGAGGTTGATCACGCTCGCCGCGGAGGAGGCCTGCACCACACCGCCGGACCCGTCGTCCGCCGGCAGCCCAGCGGCATAGAGAATACCCTGAGCGACGTCATACGCGTCCGTCTTGCCCGCCACGCCCATCACACGCACGGGACGGATCCGCACGCTCCAGTTCACACCAGCGACGCCGACCCCTTCGTTGCCGACGGCGCCAATCGTTCCCGCGACGTGAGACCCGTGAGACCCGAGGTCCTCTGGCGTTCCGCACTGCTGCGCCTCATCCCAGTCGTAAGCGGCCGGTGTCGTCGGATCGTCATCGTACCCGTCCCCGTCACCCGCGTTATCGAACGTGCCACCCGCACACAGGTCGAGGGTGGTGCTAGAGACGAAGTCGTACCCGTCACTCGTCAGATTCGCAGCCAGGTCCGGGTGATCGAAGCGCGTCCCGTCGTCGACCACAGCGACCAGCACCGAGGGGCTCCCAGTCGTTATGTCCCAGGCATCCGGTAGATCGATCATGTCGTAATGCCACGCCTGTAGTTCATATAGGTGGTCGCTCGGCTCGGTCGGCGGGGCGAGCACAGACCTGTCATCCGTGTCACGCCACTCTGTCAGGACGTGGCGCCGAACCCGCCGGACCGCCGGATCGGCCTCCAGCACGGCGACAATCTCATCGATTCGGTCGAGATCAC
>JBDGYA010000079.1:0-15381 GCA_039584325.1 Gemmatimonadota bacterium | reverse complement strand
GACATCACCGCCGACCGCGATGCCAACGGGCGCGCCTGGGGAGACTACGGGCTGCTGTACCGCACCCACAAGCTGGGCCATGCACTGGAGAGCCACTTGATCCGCGCCGGCGTGCCGTGCCGCATGGCGCGCGGACGCTCGCTCAAGGACGATCCGGTGATCGCCTACGTCGTGGCCGCGCTGCAGCTCATGCGGTATCCGGACGACCCGGTGCTGGTCGAGAAGCTGGGAGTGCTGCTCCTGCCCACACTCCTGCTCGACGAAGTGCGACGCGCCGCGGATGACACTGACGGCAACGTGCTCGCCGCCGTCCAGGCATTGGCCCGGCAGCGCCCCAAGGCCGACCCCGACCGCGCCAAGCTATGGCGCTTCGTGTACGAGGTGCAGAACCTGATCGGGCTCTATCGGCTGAACGGGGACCTGATGGGCATCGTGCAGGACCTCTTGTCCCGCCGCATCGGTCCGTACCGCAACGTGCTCGAGGATCACCACGACGAGCTGCGCGACCCCGCCGACATTCCGGAGGTCCGCGAGCTGGCGGACGCGATCGCGGGCGCCATGGATGGCCGGCGCGACGTGCGGGTGCCGCTCGAGAACGGCGCCGGTATCGCCGTCACCGCGTTGCTGCTGGCCGGCGGCATCACCACCGCTAAGGCACTCGCGTTCCGCGAGGCGCCGCCGCCCGGTGCGCTTGTGGTCGCCGCGCACCCGCTGGTGGTGTTCAAGGCGCTCCAGCTGGTACACACCCGCGAGTTTGCCGACCGGCTGGTCGACTACGTGAGCTTCGACCTGGAGACGACGGACAATGACGTCGAGGCGTGCGAGATCGTCGAGGTCGGCGCGGTCCGGGTACGCAATGGCGAACCGGTCGAGGAGTTCCACTCGCTGGTGCGGCCCGGCCGGCCCGTGAGCGCCGCCGCGCGCAAGGTGCACGGCTACGGAGAGGATGACCTGCAGGAGGCGCCGGCGTTCGACGCGGTGTGGCCCGCGTTCCGGCAGTTCGTGGGAAGCGACGTAGTGGTGGCACACAACGGGCTCGCGTTCGACGTACCGGTGCTCGAGCGCATGGCGCAGGGCGCGGCGGATCTCGTCTACTACGACTCCTATCTGCTGGCCCGTGACCTCCTGCGCGCCAGCCACCGTCTCACCGACCTGGCCGAGCGGTTCGGCGTCCCGGCGGGGCGGGCGCACCACGCCCTGGACGACGCCAAGATGCTGGTCGGCGTGTTCGGCGCGCTCACTCGGCTCAGGACCGCGCACGCCCGCAAGACCTCACTCGCCAACCAGCTCGACTGGCTCGCCGTGGGGTTGGCGCTGGAGGAGTCCGATCCGCCCACGGCGTTGCGCAGCGAGCGCGATCTCCTCCGCAAGGAGTCCCGCATCTTCGCGCTCGGCCGCTACAGCGACGTGCTGGAACGGTACGCCACCGAGCGCCGCATAATGGCCAACCCCTCCCTTCCCACAGTGGATGATCTGATCGCCAAACTCGGCGGGCGGAAGCTCATGGAGCGGCTGCGCATCGAGAAGACGGCGGAGCAGCGCTACCCCGAGGCGGTGTCGCGGCTGCGGGAGATCGCCGAGGCGGTGGAGGGGGAGACGCTGGACGCGACGGTCGACGAGTTCCTCGAGCGGCTCACGCTCACCACGTCCGAGGGGGCGGACGTCGACCGTCACCGTGTGAACCTCTTGACCCTGCACTCGACCAAGGGTCTGGAGTTCCCCTGCGTGTACGTGATCGGTGTGGAGGACTATCAGATCCCGGGCTACTACCAGACCGTGGACAATCGCGTGCGGGAGATCGACGAGGCGCGACGCCTGCTGTACGTCGGCATGACCCGCGCGGAGGACCGGCTCGTGCTCACGCGGGCGGACCAGCGCGCCGGCTCAGCCAGCGGCGGTAGCAGGTTCCTGAACGAGATGGGGCTGGAGCCAGTTCGGACCGTCGAACATCGAACATCGAACGTCGAACGTCGAAGGCCGAAGAGAGAGGAGTGACCGCCGTCCGTCGCACGTCGAACGTTGCACGTCAGTCTACGATTTGTGGTCGGTACTCTTCACCCTTCACTCATCACCCTTCACTTCTCTCTCCCCGGCCGATACCGCCTGATCAACCGCTGTTCGATATCCTCCCTCGTGAACGCCACGGGCTTGAGCCGCCCTTCCGCGAACATCGCCGCCTGATCGTCGTGGTGCGGTGAGTCCTCCCGGTCGCTCTGCCCGTATGCCAGAACCGAGTAGGCTCGCGGTACGTCGCCGAACTCAACGGCGAAGATCCATGCGTCCCCGCGATTGGCGACCTGCTTGCCGTCGGGCGCCTCCGTAAAGGACAGCGTGCGGAAGCATCCGGCCCACCCCGGGCACCCGCTCAACGGCATGTCGACGCTGCCGTGCCGCACGCGATGTACCTCGCCCCACGTCACGTCCCAGCTGCCGAACTCCTCCACGGTCGCACGCACCGCCCGCTCGAACGCGCGGACGGCCCAGTCCGCATCAGAGAGCCCGCGCGGTGTCGTCGTCGGCGCCTCGGAGCGCCATGGCTCGGCGAACGCCTGCTCCCAGTCGTCCGCAAAGCCGGGCTGGCTCGATGCCGAGTCGCCGCGCATGTAGGTGTAGAACCAGTTGAGGAACAGGACGCCCCCTTGGGCTTCCGCGCTCGCCGTGTTGTCCCATGCGTCGAGCAGCGCGATCGCGTCGGCGATCCCCCCGGCCGGTCCGGAAGCGCGCACCGCCCGAACGAGCTCGTCCTTCACCCGGTCGGCGAGCAGCATGCGCGGCGTGTGCTTGATCGCGACCACATCCTCGAGCGTGAGTTGCTCGGGTGCAGCCTGGATCAGCTCCAGCGCGAGCGTGAGTTGCTCGGGTGCAGCCTGGATCAGCTCCAGCGCGAGCTGGCTGCGCAGGCGGAGGTTCGGCCTGGGGAAGTTCGGGCCATACGCGGCGGTGTCGAACGGCTGGCTCAGACTGGTGAAGTAGAACGGGTCGTTCTCGTTGTGGATGTACCCGCCCACCGGATTGAGCAGCTGTGGCAGCGATTCGAAGGGCACCAGGTCCGTCCAGACATCGGACGAACGACGCGCCAGCACCGCGGCCGTGTCGCCTGCCGGCGCGTGCGGCCGATCGGGCAGCTTGGCGTTCCACAGGTACGCGATGTTCCCGTCCGCGTCGTCGGGCAGCTTGGCGTTCCACAGGTACGCGATGTTCCCGTCCGCGTCGGCGTACGTGAAGTTCGACGACTCGTGCGCGCGCACGCGCATCGCGTCGAGCCACTCGGCGTGGTTCCGGGCGCGCATCATCCGGAGGTACTGATCGACCATGCGGTACTCGCCATCGGTGGTGGCCTTGAGCACGAACACCTTGCCGTCCCGCCGCTCGATGACCGGCCCGAGCGGCGTGGTCCAGAACTCGCGGGTCGCCGTTCCGATGCCGGGGCCGTTCTTGAACTCGACCGTGACGGTCTCACGAATCAGCGGCACCGAGCCACCGTCGAACAGGTAGTGATCCGGGCGCGCGGGATCGACCTCGAGCGCGTAGATCTCCTCCAGGTCCGGGCCGTTGTTCGTCGTCGCCCAACCGAGCCGCTCGTTGAACCCACCGATGTAGAACAGCGGGCGTCCGACGCGCACGTCACCGTACCAGTTGAGCAGGTTCGGGATGACGAGATGCGCCTCGTAGTATCCCGCACTCCACGAGAGATGCGGGTTGCGCAGCAGGATCGCCTTGCCCGATGCGGTGCGGCTGGGGGCGAACGCCCAGGCGTTCGAGCCCTCGTCGGCAGGCGGCAGGATCAGTGCGGAGTCGTTGTGCAGCCGGTCGAGGAATCGGCGCGCCGAGCCCGCGGTGAGGATGAACACGCCGTGTACGTCCTGTCCCGTGAAACCGAGCGGTCCCCACTCGGCGAACTCCTCGGGATGGAGTTGCACGTATCGGTTCACGCCCGCGGCGAACCCTTCCATGAGTGCGCGCGCGTCGGCGCTCAGCAGCGGATAGGTCTCGAGTGCGCGCCGGCGCACCCGCCGTGCAAGGAAATCGGACTCCGTCGAGTCGGGCCCGAAGTGCAACCCCATCTCGCCTTTCGACTGCACCAGCCCGCGTACCACCCGCACACCGTAGTCCTCGACCTGGCAGTACGCCAGCCCGAAGCCGAGGGCGGCGAAGTTCTCCGCGAAGATGTGCGGGACGCCGTACTCCGTGCGGAGGATCTCGACCTGCGACACCAGCGCCGGCTCCGCGGGCTCCGCCGCGGCAACGATCTCCTGCTGCGCCGCACTGGCACAGCCCATCGTCACCGCTATGCAGGCCGTGATGACCACGCCCAAGCCGAACCGCTGCTTCATGAAGCCCTCCGCATGGAGTGTCGTGCGTCGTGAAGCGTGAAAGGTGAAACGTGAAGCGTGGAATCTGCGGTGTGCAACCGTACAGGGGTACGATTCACGATTCACGTTTCACGCTTCACGCTCCTCGCCTCACCCACTTGGACATTCGTCATTGGGACATTGAGTATTGGATATTCCTCGAGACCTTCCCCTTTCCCCTCCACTCTCACATCCCCATCTCCAACCTCCGTATCTCGCTCTCCGGCCCCAGCACCAGCATCACGTCCCCTTCCGCGAAGACATAGCTCCCCGCCGGCGACGGGGTGAGGCTCTCCTGTCCGTCGCCTCCGGCGTGCTTCACCATGAGCACACTCACTCCATGGCGCTGGCGTACATCCAAGTCGGCGATCGAGTGGCCCACGAACGGTCGCGGCACGGGCAGCTCGGCGACGATGGTACCGCCGGCACTGCGGATGCGCTGGACGCCCGATTCCGGACGCATCGTCTGCGCCATGCTGCCGGCCATGTCGCGCATGAACACTTCCGTGTTGTAGCGCTCGATCACGTCCCCGGGCCAGATGACCCCGGCGAGCCTCGCGTTCTCGAGCACCGGCACCTCGCCGCGGTAGCTCTCGAGAAACTTCATGACCTCGGCCAGCGAGTCGTCGGGCCTCACCGACGGGTGCTCTCCACCCACGTACAGATCCTCCGCGATCACGAGTGCCTCGAGCGCAGCCGGGTCCTTCATCACCGGGCGGATCTGATCGGCGGTGATGATGCCGTCCAACCGCCCCTCCTCGTCGGTCACGAAGATGGAGCTGCCCGGATAGTCGATGAACTTCGAGATCAACGACAGCAGACCGTCGCCCGGCGACGCGGTGACGATGTCCTGGCGCATGACCTCCCGCACCGGCACGTGCTGCAGCACGTTCAACGCGCGGCCCCGATGGATGTCGATGCCGCGGCGCAGCAACTTGCGCGTGTAGATGGACGCCGACTCGAGCCGCGTCGCGAGCAGCGTGGCGATGATGCACGAGATCATGAGCGGCAGGATGATGCGGTACTCGCCCGTCAGCTCGAAGATGATCAGGATCGCCGTGATCGGCGCATGCGTCGCCGCCGCGACGATCGCCCCCATGCCCACGAGTGCGTAGGCGCCGGCGCCCGCGGTGCTGGCCGGCCACAGCGTGTGCACCACCGTGCCGACCGCGCCGCCCAGCATGGCACCGATGAAGAGCGATGGGGCGAAGATCCCGCCCGAGCCACCCGATCCGATCGTGATCGAGACGGCCAGGATCTTCACCACCACCAGCATGGCCATGAACTCCCACGCCAACCGGCCGTGCAGCGCCTCGTTGATCGCCTCGTAACCGACGCCGAACACGTGCGGCAACCAGATGCCGATCACGCCGATCAGCGCGCCGCCGAGCAGCGTGCGGAAGGGCGGGTAGAGGGGGATGCGGTCGAAGCGGTCCTCGAACGCGTACAGGACCCGGATGAAGCCGAGCGCGACGACGGCGGCCAGGATGCCGAGCCCGGCGTAGGCGAACAACTCCGACGCCTGGACGAGGGAGTAGGCCGGGACCTCGAACGCCGGGAAGTCACCCAGGTAGTGCTGGCTCACCACCGTGGCCGCGACGGAGGAGATGACGATGGGGGAGAACTGGGCGACGCCGAAGTCGCCCAGGATGATCTCGACCGCGAAGAGGGCGCCCGCCACCGGCGCGTTGAACGTGCCGGCGATGCCCGCGGCCGCCCCGCAGCCCACCAGGGTGCGCAGGCGCCGCTGATCGATCTTGAGCCACTGGCCGATCGTCGACCCGAGGGCGGATCCGATCTGCACGATCGGGCCCTCACGCCCCACCGATCCACCCGAGCCGATCGAGATGCCCGACGCCACGAGCTTGGCCAGGACCACGCGTGGGCGGATGCGCCCCCCTCTGAGCGCCACCGCCTCCATCACCTCCGGGACACCGTGCCCCTTGGCTTCCCGGGCGAACCGATGGATGATCAGTCCGACGATCAGGCCACCGGTGGCGGGCGCGAGGATCTTCCACCACCAGGGCAGGGAGGCGATGTAGTCGAGCGCGTAGGGCCCCTGGCGCCACGTGACCTGATTGACGAACTGGATGAACTGCCGGAATCCCACGGCGCAGTATCCGCCGAGCAGCCCGATGAGCACGGCGACGAGCACCATGTAGACCTGCTCGGTCTGTCGGAGGCCGGCGTGAATGCGGCGGAGCGGACGCAGGAACGGCGCGGTCATCGTGGGCGCTCTGAATGTACAGCCATGCGCCGTCGAAGCCGACCGTCACTGCGGCGCCGACAGCAGACCTTGCCGCGCTGATCGCTTTGGCCTTCCTTTTCCGACGAGACTCAACCCGCGAGATGTAGCCATGGCCACCGACCAGCAGCCAGACACGAGCAGACCGCGCGAGCAGGACATCGATGTGTTCGGCCTCACTGACCAGGGCAACGTCCGTGAGTCGAACAACGACCACTTCCTGTTGTGCCTGCTGCGCAAGCACATCGAGATCCTCAGCACCAGTCTGCCCGAGCCCCAGCGGCTGCCGCACGAGGGCGAGTGGCTCGCGTTTCTCGGTTTCGTGGCGGACGGTGTCGGTGGCACCGAGGCCGGCGAGCAGGCCAGCCGCCTGGCCAGCGAAGTCCTGTACGACTACGTCGCCCACTCGCTGCGCTGCTACTACACGGCCGATCCTCAGCGCGAGACCGGCTTCGTGGCGAGCCTCCACAAGGCGGTCATGGATGCCCACGCCCATGTGGTCGAAGCGGCCGAGGGGTACGGGCGGCCCGGCAAGATGGCCACGACCCTGACCATGGCACTCACGGTCTGGCCCCGCGCCTACATCGTGCAGGTGGGCGACAGCCGCGCCTACCTGCTGCGGAGCGGTGACCTGGAGTGCATCACGCGGGACCAGACCGTCGCCCAGGCACTGCACGACGCGGGAGCGATCACGGAATCCGAAGCCGACCGGTCACCCATGAAGCACGTCCTCACCAGCGCCCTGGGCGGCAGCGAGGACAGCTCCGCCAACCCGGTGACCAGCGTACTCGACCTGGAGCTTGGTGACCTCATGCTCCTGTGCAGTGACGGACTCACCGGCCATCTGAAAGACGACGAGATCCGCGAGATCCTCATGAAGGGCGGCTCCGCCGAGCAGCTGTGCCGGACGCTGGTCGGCGAAGCACTCGAGCGGGGCGGCCACGACAACGTGACCGTGCTGGTAGGGAAGATGCGGGAGGGGGTCTGAGGAACCGCAGACTATCGAACACCCAATGCCGAATGTAGAAGTGCTAGTCCGGCCGGCTTCGATGGGGCGCCGAGCACCCGTTCGTCATTCAGTATTCGACATTCGATATTCTGCGGTTCCTGCAACTTTCTCCCCCCACCACGCGTCTAGGTAGCATGACCAGACTCCCACTACTCGGCGCGCTCGCCCTGGCGTCGCTCCCGCTGCTCTCCGCCTGCGGGACCGCGGGCGAGGCGGCGGCGCGCTGGACCGGCACCATGGACACGCTGCCGTCAGGGCAGGTCGTGGTGCACAACACGGCAGACCCCATGTGGCGGCCCGGCAGCGAGTGGCGGGTCGTCGAGGACCTCCGCATCGGCACCCTCGAGGGCGACGGCCCCGACCTGTTCGGCGACATCACGCGTCTCGAGGTGGACCCCGCCGGCCGCATCTGGGTGCTGGAGGGCCAGTCCCAGGAAATCCGGATCTTCGGCCCGGACGGCGCGTACGTGAAGACCGTGGGTCGGGAGGGCGGCGGGCCCGGTGAGTTCACCCGCGCCCTGTACGTCCAGCTGGGGCCGGACGGCAACATGTGGGTGGTCGATCCGCAGAACAACCGAGTCTCCCTGTTCGACACTTCCGGCACATACCTCGAGGGCAAGCGGATGCCCGGCGGCTTCATCATCATGCCGTGGCCGGGTGGCTTCGACGTCGCCGGTCATTACTACAGTCCGGTGCCGCTGCCGAGCGAGGGCGACGACTTCCGCATGGGCCTCGTACGATACGACACGTCCTTCTCGCCGCTCGATACCCTCGACATTCCGCGCGATCCGGTGGATCGGGAGCGATTCGAGCTGCGGAGCGAGGACTCCTTCTGGATCACGGGCATCCCCTATACCGGCGGATTCGACTGGCGGCTCTCGCCGTCGGGCACACTATGGGGGATGTTTTCGGGTGAGTACGAGCTGTTCGAGATGACGGCCGACGGCGATACGCTGCGCACCTTCACTCGGGAGTTCACGCCACTGCCCGTCACCGAGGCGGACATGGAGCAGGCGCGGGAGCGCCTGGAGTCGTTCATCAGGAACGGCGGCAAGGTCGACTGGTCCAAGATCCCGAGCACCAAGCCGGCCACTGAGGAGTTCTACCTCGACGACGAGGGCAACGTCTGGGTGCGGCTCGTGACCGCACAGGACGACCGGGGCCGCATATACGACGTGTTCGATCCCGAGGGACGCTTCATGGGAACGGTCCGCCTGCCGTTCATGCTGGCCAGGTTTCCGGGGCCGATCTTCCGGGATGGGGTGCTGTATGGGATCACGGAAGACGAGCTGGAGGTCCCCTACATCGTGCGCGCGCGGATCGACAAGCCCGATCGGCAGGCCGCCGAGTAGTCGCCCGGCCGCGAGCACTCAACGTTCTGGCTCCAGAGGGTATCTTACCAGGTACCGGCAGTTTGTGAGGCAACGATGCGTGACAGCAAGATGATCATATTGGCCGTCGGATCGACGGCAGTGGGCCTGGGTCTCATGGTCGCAAGCGTCATCGGCGACGAGCCCCTGTTCCAGCGCGCCAAGAGTGCGGTGGCATCCAGCGGTCAGGAGCTCCACTACGAGACCGTCGTCGAGCAGGACCTGGGTCTGGCGCCGGGCGGCCACCTGCAGGTGAACGTCCACGACGCCGACGTTCAGGTCACGAGCACGCCTGGCAGCGGGCGACTGTCGGTCGAGGTCGGTGCCAAGGATGCGGCGTGGGCGCGAGAGGTGTTCCAGCGCATGCACTTCGAGACCACCGTCGAGGGGAACGCGTTCACCATCCGGACGGAAGACCCCCATTTCGACAGAGGCGATTGGCGTCGGCATGGAAACGTGCACGTCCGCATCCACGTGGGCGTGCCCGAGTCGATTGATCTCTCGCTCACGACGGGCGACGGCGACGTGATGGTGGGTGACGCGGAGGGGCAGATCGAGATCCACACGGGCGACGGCGACGTGATGGTGGGGGACGTGGAGGGACAGGTCGGAATCCAGACCGGCGACGGGGACGTGAGCCTGGGCATGACCCGGGGGCCCGCGTTGGTCGTGCAGACCGGTGACGGCGACATCGCCGTCGGTGGCGTTGCTTCGGAGCGTATCGAGCTGCGCACCGGCGACGGTGACGTCGCGCTGGCCAGCGCCTCCGGACCGGTCGACGCCGCCACGAGCGACGGCGACGTCACGATCCAACTCGCGACGGCCACTCCCGTGACCGTGCAGACCGGCGACGGCGACATCGTCATCATGGCCGCAGAGGCACTCGGCTTCGACCTCCACCTCACCGGGGCCGATATCAGCGTTCCGCAGGGCATGCTCATGGAAGGCGGCGTGACGTCGGGGACCGCCCGCGGGAGCGTGAACGGCGGTGGTCCGCTGATCCGGGCGATCACCGGCGACGGTACCGTGGTCGTGAAGGTGGGTGGCCGCTAGGAAGCCGCCGAACCGACCATCGGTCGAACAACCGCGAAGGCACCCCGCACCGCCACGCGGTGCCGGTTGTCGCGTTCTCGTGCGGGCTCGGGTTGCGCTACTGCTACAGCTCCGGCAGATGCCGGGTCCACCACTGCGTCGCACGGCCCTCGGTCCAGGACTCACCCCACTCGATCGACCCGAGCTGCTCGGCCAGCAGATCGACATCCTGCGGCCGGTCGGCCGGCGCCTTCGCCAGGCACGTCAGTACCAGCTCGTCGAGCACCGTCGGAATCACCTGCTCCGCCCGCGCGGACGGGGGCTCAGGGTTCCCCTGCACGTGCTGCATCATCGTATCCATCGCCGAGCGGCCCCGGAACACATAGGAGCCCGTGAGCATCCAGTACAGCACGCACCCCAGCGCGTAGATGTCCGTTCGCCCATCGACCTCGCCGCCCACTACCTGCTCGGGTGCGAGGAATGCCGGTGTTCCACTCACAGTGTTCTCGGCACTGAGCTTCACGTCCTCGTCCAGCACCCCATCGCCATGCTGCTTCACTAGCCCGAAGTCGAGCACCTTGACGAAGTCCACGCGACGTCCGTAGCGGCAGGCGTAGATGTTGGCGGGCTTGACGTCACGGTGAATCAGTCCCTGTGCGTGGGCCTCGCCCAGCGAGTCACACGCCTGCAGGGTGAAATGCGCTGCGCGCTCCGGAGGCAGCGGGCCGAATCGAGCGACCATCGCATCCAGGTCGAGGCCGCTCAGCAGCTCCATCACGTAGTAGAACGTCCCGTCGTCCTTGATGCCGAAGTCGTAGAGCTGGATGGTGTGCGGCGACCGCAGCATCGCCGTCGCCTGCGCTTCGCGCTCGAATCGCGCCAGTGCCACGCGCTGCCGCTCCGCATCGCTCGCCAGGCGCTCCGCCCGCACCAGCTTGACGGCCGCCGGGCGCGCCAGCAGCCGATGCTCGGCGCGCCATACCTCACCCATGCCGCCACTGCCGAGTTGCGACGTCAGCCGGTAGCTCCCCATGCGGCGGGCTTCCGCAACCTCGACCGTCATCCCGTACACGATGCGCGCGCCGGCGTAGGCCATCGCCGCCGCGAACGCGGGACACACGATGGCCACGTAGTAGTCGCCGGCGGCGACATCCAGCCCCACAGCCATGTGCAGGAACAGCAGCGCCACCGGTCGGGTGGCCGCGGCGAGTGCCAAAGTGACCGCGGTCATCCTGGGAGGTGCAGGCACGATCAGGGGGAAGAGGACGATGAGCGGCTCGACCCACGTGACGATCGGCAGATGACCCCGGTCTAGCCAGGTGAACCAGGGCATCAGGATTGCGAGATCGAGGCAGATGAGCACCTCGAAGCACAGGGCGACGTACAGCACGGTCGCGTGCGACAGCCGGCGGCTCGTCGCGACGACGACCAGGGAAATACTGAGCGCGGCACCAGCCACCGTCCCGCCGACCCAAATGGCGTCGAACGTTCCGGTCGCGATGAGGAAGTAGATGCCGTCGATGGCGATGCCAAGGAGATTGACGATGAGGAGCAGCCACGCGAACGCCTTGATCCTCCCGCGGATGCGCTCGAGCAGGTCGGGCGTCAGTCCCGACCAGACATGCGTCGCCGCACCGCTGGTGGTGATGCGCTCGAACACCGGAGATTGGCGATTGGGCATGTGGCTAAGCTACAGCGCACTCCGCGGATGCAAAGGCCAGATCTCCCGAAGCCCGCGGTCGTGCATACGAGTCCACCGACACCGTCACTCGGGAAGACCCAGCCGCAGCGAGACGGTCACGCCCATCAGCGACGTAAGCGGGATCTCGTGCCATCGCTCCGTTGCAACGAGGTTGCCGAGGACGGCGCCGAGGATTGCACCCACCGCGGCGCCGATGAGCGGGGCCGGCGTCTCGCTTCTGCACGCCGGGTCGTCGACCAGATCCTCTCGACAGGCGAGCGACTCCTCGTTCAGCAGCGGACCGACCGCCGCACCGACGGCCGCTCCGGCGATCGGCAGGCCGACCGTCAGCAGTGGATCGCGGCCGCGGCTCACCTCGAGCCGCTCGATGGTCCGCAGGTCCAGTCGCACGGTCGGATTCGCGCTATCCACTCGCAGTACCAGATAGCGCTCGCCGAGGGTGACCAGGCGGCCGGTCCATATACTCGTGTCCGGGTGAGCCATCCAGGCGCGCAGGCGGGTCGCCGGCCGCAGGACGAGATCCCTCTGCGCCTCGCCCGGATGGGCCGCCAGAGCGACCAGTAACAGCAGAATGCCCAGGCCTGCAGCTGCTTCGCGCATCGTCGCGCTCCCAGCCGGTGAGTCGTCGAAGCGCGGTGGGCCACCACGCCTCTGCAGGTCAATGTGGGACGAATGCGTCGAGACCGACAGGAGTCGCCGATCCTACTGGCGGCGGGACGGAATCACATCTAGTAGAATCGAGCGAAGCGCCGTGCGAAGTCGCGGTCCCGCTCCAGACTGGAGGTGAGCTGCGCGACGGACCTCGTTGTGTCCTTCACGCGTGGATTCGGGTTGGCGATCTGGGCGATGGCCGCCAGCCGATTGCCCTCAGTGAACCACCCGTCGATCACGGCAACGCCCTTGTACTCCGACAGCGGCATCTGAAAGATCCATCCGTCGCAGTAGTCGCGTAGCCGGAACTCCTCAGCGGCGTGACTCCAGTAGCTCGACTCGGCAGACAAGTCCCCGAACGGCGAGCCCACGATGTCGAAGCCGGCGCTCTGCTCTCCGGCAGGGAGCCTGGCGAAGACGGCGTCGAAGACGCCGTCCGCGGCGTAGACCTCCGGGGCGCCGTAGCCTTCCGCCGAGGGCCACGGCGCGTGCAGGAAGATGAGGAAGGCACGATCGCCAATTTGGCGGTAGACTCGGTTCCCCATCCGGCTCGTGACCGACGTGGTCAACTCGCCACGGGTCAGGTCGTAGATAGGCTGGTGGAACCGGGTGTAGGCGTGGTTGATACCGGAGTAGACGAGCGCCTTTTCTCCGTTCGCGACGACTTCCCGAAGGATCGTCTCGGCCATGACCTCGTCCGAGTCGCCATCGAGCCAGACGCGCGCCATCACGTCCCGATCCTCACGGTCCTCCGGAGTCCACACGTGGCTCCAGTCCATCCTGGCGTTGAGACCCAGGATGCGGAATGGCCGAACGGTGTCGGGCAGGGCGCGGTTCACCTCCCACGCCGCTCGATAGAGGTCGACGTACTCCCGAAAGCCCCAGAACGGCCACTGCTTCCACTGGATCCGGTTGGCCAACTCCTCGTCGAAGTCGTCGCCCGACAGGAGGCTGTCGATCAAGGGCTGATCGGCGGCATTCGCAAACTCGACGCCCAGCGTGTGAACGCCGACGGATGGGAGGCGGGGCATGAGGTGCTGCACGAGCAGCGCGTCGTGACGGATCCGGTGGTACTCTCCGAGGAACACCACGTCGTGGTCGTTGAACGTGGAGAGCACATAGGCCTCCGGTGACATGGCATTCTCCCGCAGCCAAGTCGTCAGCTCCGCTTGGAGATCCGGATCGAGCCGCGGCAGTGGGACTCGCTCGACAGCGCCGTCGGAACAGCTCACAAGCGCGGCCACGGCTACCGCGTATGTGAGGGCTCGGCCCCGTCGGCTCACACAGTGTTCCTGAGACACGATCTCACCTCGCATTCTGCTCGCTGCTGCAACCTACCAGGTCGGTCCGGTAGGGCACTCCACGATTGCCTGGCGGATGTCGTCCTGGATGAGATCGTTGACGAGAGGTCTCCCTTTCGGACTCGGCTCAGCAGGTCGACCGCGACGCCACCCCGGGGATACCCGTCCTCCCGAACCCGCAACGTTCTCGTCCTCTCACGTATCAGGGAACCATATGTGAGGACGGGGAGAGAGCACCGACCACGGGTGGTTGTTGTCTGAGCTGTTGAACCTCTTCACATTGCACATGCCGGGTTGACCGGATCAAGGACCTTCTTTCGAACGCCAGCAGTCTAGGGGGCAAGTGATGTCAATCACCAGAGCGCCGGTGCGACGGGCGTCCGTCTTCGGTCTAATCGTCGGTGTCCTGCTCGTGGTGCCCGCGGCGAGTCTCGGGCAAGCCGCGGGTGATCGTTTTCCCGGCGATCGTTGGATGCGTTACGCGGAGGTCGAGCAGGCCGGTTTCGACGGTACGAAGCTGGCTGCGGCACGGACCATGTGGGAGGGACTTCCATCCTCGGCCTTCATGGTAATCGCCGACGGCGCGGTCGTCGCAGCCTGGGGCGAGGTCGAGCGACGTTTCATGTGTCATTCGGTGCGGAAGAGCTTCCTCTCCGCGCTCTATGGGGTCTACTGGGACCGTGGCGAGATCGAGCTCAACAAGAGCCTGGCAGACCTTGGCATCGACGATGAGCCGGACCCACTGCTGGAAACCGAGAAGCGGGCGCGGATCCTCGATCTCCTGAAGGCACGCTCCGGCGTCTTCCATCCCGCGGCCTACGCGGGCCGGACCGACTCGCGGCCACGGGGGAGCGAAGGCCCGGGTCGCTACTTCGCCTACAACAACTGGGATTTCAACACCCTGGCCACGATCCTGGAGCGGGAGACGGGAGCCCGGGTCTTCGAGGCCTTCGACCAGCACTTCGGGCAGCCGCTGCAGATGGAGGACTGGCGCATTTCGGACGGGTACTATCACTACGAACGCGACAAGTCGAAATACCCGGCCTATCCCTTCCGGATGTCGGCGCGCGACGCCGCTCGCTTCGGGTTGCTGTTCGCCCGCGACGGGATGTGGAACGACCAGCGGATACTCTCCGAGCACTGGGTCCGCCGCAGCTCCGCCCTGTACTCGATCGACAGTGACGTCATGGGATACGGCTTCATGTGGTGGGTGTTGCGCGAGCCTCGGTTCACCCGGCACGGTGCGTTCGCGGCGCTCGGTGTCGGCAACCAGATGATCGCCGTGCTGCCCAAGTCGGACCTGGTGATCGTGAATCGTGCCAACACCTACCAAGGCGAGGGAACGCCCACGCCGGAGTTGCTCGACCTCATCGAGCAGGTCCTCGAAGCACGGACGGGCACCCTGGTGGCTGACGCGAAGCTCACGCCGCTCGAAGTCGACGCCGACCCGAAGATCACCCAGGTGTCGGATGACCGCCTCGAGGGGTTCCTCGGCGAGTGGGACTTCCCTCCGTCACCCCTCGGCTTGCCGTCGCGTATAAAGGTCCGAATCACCGCCGGCGAAGGTCACCTCGTGGCTTTCGTCCCGGTTGCAGGCACCTTCAGGCTCTTTCTCCAGGAGGACGGTGCGCTGCACATGGAGGACAGTCACGAGCGCTACGTGCCGGTCCGGGACGACGCCGGTTCGTTCGCCGGGATTGCGGATGCGAGTTCCATCGT